>JAXFUC010000042.1:0-12396 GCA_034176395.1 Bacteroides sp.
CAGCACCCAAACACCCGCGGGCGCCCCCAAGTTGAACTTGAGTGCGACCGCTTCTTGTTCCGTTTACCGGCCAACTACAACCGGCGTTTCGTCAGCCTAAGAGTTCTTTGACTTTGGCCGAGATAATACGACCTTCGGCCAAGCCCGAGAGTTGCTTGGAAGCTACGCCCATGACCTTACCCATATCCTTTGCACCCTCGGCCCCCGTTTCGGCAATGATGGCTCGTAAGGCCTCTACCAACTCGGCTTCGGTGAGTTGCTTGGGCAGGTATTGGGCCATAACGGCCACTTGAGCCAACTCGGCCTCGGCCAGGTCGGCACGGCCTTGAGCGGTGTAAATGTCGGCCGCATCTTTGCCCTGCTTGGTCAGCTTCTGAATAATCTTCAAAGCAGCCTCATCGGTCAGTGTGTCGTTGGCTCCGGGAGCAGTCTTGGCCTCGAGAAAGAACTTCTTGATGTTTCTCAAGGTTTCGAGTGCCACCTTGTCTTTATTTATCATGGCCGTCTTGATGTCGGCACTTATGCGTTCAAACAATTCCATAATTTATCTGCGTTTTATTGGTTGATATTGTTTTCAGCTTAGAAGGTTATCACGCCATTGCTTTGCATAGGCGATTCGGAGCTTTCGGCTTCCGTTTCGGGAACGTCCGCAACGGCTTCGCGAAGACGCTCCAAAGCGTTTCGATCGCGCAAATAAGTGGGCGATGCTTCCACCCGAGCCACCAAATCATCGTCGTCCAACTCTTCGGGAGTGAATACGAAGATATGCCGGCGGCGATAGGTTGTTCGGCTACCGATAGTGGCTGCCCGCTCGCCATAGGCCTCGAGAATGCGTCGTTTGTTTTCTTCCTTCTGTCGTTCGAAGGCTTCATTTCGCTCCTCTTCTTCCTGTGTGCGCACATCGTGCAATTTGTTCATACTGGGCACATCCTTCACACCGAAGCCGGTGGCCAACAGAGTTATCTTCACTTGGTCGCCTAAGTCTTCGTCCACGGAAACGCCCCATATGGTTTCAAATCCCTCGGCAAACTTGCTCATGAACTCGTGAATCTCGTTCATTTCTTCCATCATCAGCTCGGCTTCCGTACCGAAGGAGAGATTCAACATCACCTTCTTGGAGTTGAAAATGTCGTTGTTGTTGAGCAGGGGTGAGTTGATGGCGTCGTTGATGGCTTGAGTCACACGACCTTCGCCACGTCCGAATCCGGTACTCATGATAGCCACTCCGCCTTCTTTGAGAATGGTCTTCACATCGGCAAAGTCCAGATTTACCTTTCCTTCCACGGTGATGATCTCCGCTATGCTTTTGGCTGCAACCGACAACATATCGTCTGCTTTGCCGAAAGCATTCATCAATGTGAGATCGGCATATATCTCCCGAAGACGCTCGTTGTTGATGACCAGCAAGGCATCCACGTGTTGTGCAATTCGCTCCACCCCATCGAGAGCTTGCAATATCTTCTTCTCTCCCTCAAAAATGAAGGGGATGGTGACGATTCCCACCGTGAGAATATCCATCTCTTTGGCTATGCGTGCTATCACAGGAGCTGCTCCTGTGCCGGTCCCCCCCCCCATTCCGGCGGTAATGAATACCATCTTGGTGCCGTCGTTCAATACTTCTCGGATGTCGTCGGCACTCTCTTCGGCAGCTTCGCGCGCACGGTCGGGACGGTTACCGGCCCCCAGTCCCTCGGTGATGTGCTTGCCCAACTGGAGTTTCACCGGGACAGGTGACTCGGCAAGTGCCTGATTGTCGGTGTTGCAGAGTACGAAGGTCACATCGTGAATGCCCTCACGATACATATGATTCACAGCGTTTCCGCCTCCACCACCCACGCCGATAACTTTGATGATACGGGGAGAAGAGGTGGGAATATCAAATTTTACAAGTTCTTCCATAACGTTATTCGCTTGCGAGGGTTTAATTCATTGTTTCTTCATCGTTGCCAAACAGACTTTCGGAGAACTTACCGAAGGTGCGATCGAACCATCCCGGTCCCTTGGGCTTAGGCTTGTTCATCTTCTCGGCCTTTGCTTCCTTGGCCTGTTGCTTTTGCTCTTTCTCCTTGGCTTGTTGTTCCTTCTCTTGCCTACGACGGGCTTCTTCCTTCTGACGTTCCAAGTCCGGATCGTTTTCGAACAAGTCCAACGGTTCGGAAGAAGGAGTGGCCGGCGGACAACAACAGTTCTGGTCGCCTCTGAAAAGCAGACCGATCAGGGTGTTGAGACGGCCATCTTGGGTGAGAATCATATCGTCGGTGTGCAGTGTCAAGCGGGTTTGATGAGCCGTACGCACCTTTTCCACTTGCGCTTGTTCTCGCAGCAAGGCATCCAAGTTCTTGAGGTTGACACCTCCACCGGTAAGCACCAGGCCGGCCAGCAGCTTGTCTCCGTAAGCCGACGAGCGTATGAGAGCTGCCACATTGGCTGCCAACTCCTCGGCACGTGAAGCCACTACATCGTTGAACAAAGCCCGGTCAATGGTGCGGCCGTCCTCCAATCGCAACGGAAGCATGCTGTCGGTGGGTTCTTCGTATCGGGCATTCCCGTAGGTTTGCTTCAGCCTCTCGGCCTCTTCCTCATCTATATTGAGCGTGGTGAGGTCGCGAGTGATGCTGCTACCGCCCAAGGGTATCACGTTGAGATAGCGCAGCAAGTTATTCTTGTATATGGAAACCGTGGTTGTATCGGCCCCGATATCCACCAGTGCAACGCCCGAACGACGTTCGCTGTCGCCAAGCACCGAGTGGGCAGTCATCAAGGGCGACAAGAAAACATCGGCCACTTCGATTCCGGCCTCTTTGAAGCAATGCTCCAAATTGCGGCGCACCGAGTTGCGAGCCACTATGTTTAGGAAGTGTCCTTCAATGAGATTGCCTCGTAAACCCACGGGGTTGGCCTGCCAATTGTTGCCCACTTTGTATTCCTGCGGAGCCACTTCGAGAATCTCCATTTGAACCAATGGCACCGATATGTTTTCATCGCAGATGGAGTTGATAATGTCTTCGGAAATGATGGTTTCGTCGCCCAGCTCGCGCGTCACCACATTGGGCACGGTGCGCAAGGATTGTCCGCCGATGCTTACATAAACCTTGGCGATGGTAGCCTTTAACTCTCGGTTCAGTTTTTGCAAGATGGAGGCGATTGCTTGCGCGGTCTGGTCCAAATTGAACACCACGCCTTTGCGTATGAAGGTCGAAGAATCTTCCTGCGCATAGGCCAACACTTGGATGCTACCGTCATAGTTCTTTCGGCCTGCAATTCCTGCAATCTTGGACGATCCCAGCTCTATGGCTGCTATAAATTCTGTTGTTGCCATCTTAATCTGTATGCTTCTGCGTTTTGTTTTCTTTGTCTATAACGACCTATTATCGGCCGATTCGCGTTTGGTACAAATGATCTGATTGCCGAATTCGACGTTGATGTACGAGTATTTGTCCCAACCCACCTGATTCAATCCCTTTTGGTAGAACTTCTTCAATCGCTCCAGTTTCTGTTCCACTTGTTGGAGCTTACCTATATATATAAGGTGATTGCCCACCCGAGGCACCAGCTCTATGTTTTGTCCGGGCCGTACGTAGATTTGCTCAATCTGTGCGTTCCAAAAAGGATTCTCCTGCAAAAATAGGGCAAACCGATATAATTCCTTCTCCGCAAAGCCTTTTTCTATCATCCCGGTGGCCACGGGAACGTAAACCGAGTTCTTACCCGTAGCAGGCATGATGCCCCCTTTTTCGTCCACATAATAGGTGTCGCCCGAGGCGGTGAACACTCTCAGAATGGGGTTGCGCTGGGTCACGGCGATGCAAACATCGCCTCCCGAAGAGACGTAGCACTCCACCTTATCGGCCATGGGATGCTTTCTCAGTTCTTCCTCGATAAGGGCCGTCTGCACTTGCTTCAAAGGCCTTCCCACCGGGTATAAGTCTTTTTGCGTAAGAAGTGCCTTCAGTTCTTCCTTGGAAACGAAACTTGCACGAGCGGTGTCTTTGACCACCAGCACCAAGTTGCGACACTCCAGCCCTTGGGCAGGACGACTGAACCAAGTGATGGCCAAGGCCAAATAGGCTATGACTCCGAGGAGCAAGAGGAGAAGAAGCATTCTTTTGATCATAGGGCCGCACGCTTTTCAAGTTCCCCACAAATGGCCGGTGCCATGTCTTCGATGTCGCCCGCCCCCAAGCACACCAGCACTTCGAGGGGAGAGTCGGCCAAGAGGTTCATCAAATCCTTCTTCTCGCAGAGGGTTTTCTTTACACCGAGAGCCAAACGGTCGTATATCAACCGGGAGGTGACGCCCGGAATCGGCTGTTCGCGAGCCGGATAGATCTCGGTGAGTATCACCTCATCGGCCAGTGAAAGACTGCGGGCAAAGTCGGCATAGAAGTCATTCGTGCGGCTGTACAAATGGGGTTGAAACACAGCAGTCAGCTTCTTACCGGCATAGAGCTCGCGGATGGAGCGCAGACTCTGCTCCACTTCGGACGGATGGTGGGCATAGTCGGTGAGGAAAACAAGGTTGGGCGTTTTGAGTTTGAAGTCGAACCGACGATCGACCCCTGCGAAGCTCTCCATGCCACGCTTAATTTCTTCGGCCGTCACTCCGTTGAGATGGGCCAATGCCATCGCCGCCACACCATTGTCGATATTGATGCTCACCGGCACGCCCAAAGAGATGTTGTCGATGCGAATTTCGGGGGCAACGAAGTCGAAACGAATCTCTCCGCCACCGATGCGTATATTCTCGGCTCGAAAGTGCCCACACTCACGGCCGTAAGTGTAGGCACTTACGCCGGGAAGTGTAGGCACTTCGGTCGCAATGTCTTTGTGCTTTAGAAGCACACCTCCCGGTTGTATCAAAGAGGCATAGTGCCGGAAGCTTTCCACATAGGCTTCCTCCGTGCCGTAGATGTCCAAATGGTCGGGCTCGATGGAGGTGATTACGGTCATATAGGGCGAAAGGTGATGGAACGAACGGTCGAACTCGTCGGCCTCGATCACCGTATAAGGACTCGTGGAGGACAGAAGGAGGTTGCTGTGGTAGTTCTTGGATATGCCACCAAGGAAAGCCGTACAGCCCACGTGCGACCCGTGAAGCAAATGGGCTGCCATGGTCGATGTGGTGGTTTTGCCATGCGTTCCGGCCACACAAAGGCCTTTGCCTGCGCGGGTAATAAGTCCCAGCACCTCGGCACGCTTTTGCACCGTGAATCCGTTTTCGCGAAAGAACACCAACTCCGTATGGTCGGCCGGCACAGCGGGTGTGAGTACCACCAAGGTGGACGCCTTGTCGCGAAAGGCCGAAGGTATCAGCTCCACATCGTCGACATAATGCAGCTGGGCACCTTCTGCTTCGAGTTCAGCGGTCAAAGCCGTGGGGGTTCGGTCGTAGCCTGCCACCGCTTTGCCGATGGAGAGGAAATAGCGAACCAACGCACTCATGCCGATGCCGCCGGCACCGATGAAATAAACCGATTGTATTTGTTCTAACTTCATTGTCTAAGGTTCTTTGAATGGTTTGTTTACCGAGCCAACTTCAGCACCTCATCGGCTATCGTTCGGTCGGCATCGGGCAGTGCCAGCTCGGCAATGTGGCTGCCAAGCGAAGCCAGCAACGAGGCATCGGCCATGGCAGATAGGGTCACATCCAACAGTCGAGCCTCGGCCTCACTGTCTTTCACATAGAGGGCTGCCTGGCGATTTACCAAAGCCAAGGCATTCTGTGTTTGATGATCTTCGGCCACGTTGGGCGAGGGCACCAAAATGACCGGCTTGCCCAACAAGCAAAACTCCGAAATGGAGCCGGCTCCGGCCCGCGACACCACCAGGTCGGCAGCAGCATAGGCCGCGGCCATGTCGGAAATAAAATCCATGAAACACAGATTGTCGGGCTTTCCGCAAGCCGAGATGGCTTGCTCCACTTCACGGATGTAGATCTTGCCTGTTTGCCAAATGAATTGCACATCCTGCGCCCGGCGAATGCGTTCCAACTGCGTCAACAACGTTCGGTTAATGGTGCCTGCGCCCAAACTGCCGCCGACGATGAGCACCGTCTTCTTTTGCGGGTCGAGTCCGAACGAACGAATGGCATCGGCCTTGTCGGGCAGTTGTTCTGTCAACGACTGACGAACGGGGTTGCCGGTCAAAAGAATCTTATCGGCCGGGAAGAAGCGTTCCATCCCTTCGTAGGCCACACAGATGCGCCGAGCTTGCTTGGCCAGCAACTTATTGGTTACGCCTGCGTATGAGTTTTGTTCTTGAATCAGCGTGGGGATGCCCATCCATCCGGCCGCTTTCAGCGTGGGACCACTGGCATAGCCACCCACACCCACCACCACGTGTGGCCGAAACGAACGCAGTATCTGCCTGGCTTTCCACTGGCTACGCACCAGTTTGACCAATACCGATAAATTGCGCCAAAGTCGTTTGCGGTCGAATCCGGCAACCGGTAAGCCCACAATGGGATAGCCGGCATCGGGCACTCGCTGCATCTCCATACGCCCTTCGGCTCCGACAAACAGAATCTCGGCATCGGGACGCCGGGCACGGATGGCATTGGCTATGGCTATGGCCGGGAAAATATGTCCGCCGGTTCCGCCTCCGCTGACGATTACTCGCACAGCTGCCTTCTTTTCTTCTGATGGATTCATAATGCTTCTATCGTTCAAGGTGTGAATCATTCAAATTTCGTGTCGATGTTCAAGGCCTCCGAAGTGGGTTCGGCCGCCGCTTGTTTGTCGGCAAGCAGTTCCTCGGTTGCCTGTGTATTCTCTATTTGCAACGTAATCAAACGGTCGTGTTCGCGCTGTGCCTCCAAAGCGGACACATAGCGACTCACGCTGAGTATCATGCCGATATAAACACAATTGATAAGCGTACTCGTGCCACCCTTACTGATGAGCGGCAGCGGCTGCCCGGTGACTGGAAACAACCCCACGGCCACCATCATGTTGAGCATGGCCTGCGACACCAGCAGCAAGGCAATGCCAATGACCAATAGCGCCGGAAAGGTATGCGCACATCGCCTGGCAATGTAACCTGCCCGAAAGAGCAAACAAAGGTAGAGCAGCACAACCACTGCACCACCCAAAAGCCCCATCTCCTCGATGATTATGGCAAAGATAAAGTCGGAAAAGGCTTGACTCAAGAAATCGCGCTGCACCGAGTTTCCGGGGCCTTTGCCGATGACGTGGCTGGTGGCTATGGCTATGCGCGAATGGGCTACTTGTGCGTCCTTATCTATATCGAATTCGGCTGCCGACACTTCTTCCTTATCGGCGAATTTCTTGATGCGGTTTTGCCAAGTGGTGGCTCGGTGGGCCATGGGAACCTTCTCCAAGGCTTCGGAAGGAATGGCAACCAGCGTCAAAACCGCCAATGCTCCGCCCACGACCAGCGAACCCACCAGCAGGGCCAACTGCTTGAACGGCACCCGACCGATGAACATCAACAGCAGGATGACACCGAACAACAGCATAGCCGTGGAAAGGTTTTCGGGCATGATGAGCAATACGATGGGGACGGTAAAGAAGAGGATGGCTTTGAAAGCCTTTGGGTTGGCTCCTTCCTCGGTTTGTCGCCCGGATAGGATGGCTGCGGTGAGGATAATCAAACTCATCTTGGCCAGCTCGGAAGGCTGGAACTGAATACCCATAAAGCTCAGCCACCGAGCTGCTCCATTCACTCGGTCGCCCGTGGCAACACCCATGCCCAAAACCAACAACAGTAGGAACAACGAAGCGAGCCACAACCAAAACGGGAAAGCCTTGAACCATTTGTAGGGTATGTTGTGAAAGATCACAACGAGCAAGCCACCCAACATCAAGAACGAGGTGTGTTGAATGATAGGAGCCCAGTGGTCGCCACTCTTGTAAGTAAGTGTAGAGGCCGCCGAAAAGACTTCTATGATGGAGATGACGCAGAGAAAGAAGAATATCATCCACACCACCCTATCTCCCTTGAATATGCTTTTGAGTAAATCCACGTAGCTATTTGTTGTTTTAGAGTGAACGAACGTATTGTTTGAACTGATTGCCTCGGTCTTCGTAGCTGGTGAACAAATCGAACGAAGCACAGCAGGGGCTCAATAGCACGGTGTCGCCTTTTTGTGCCAAGCGGTAGGCTGCATCTACTGCATCTTTCATGCCCGTTCGCACATCGGCCATCGGCAATCCGAAGGGAGTGAAGAACTCAATCAATTTGTCGTTGTCAACCCCTAAGAAGACCAGGGCCGAGCACTTTTCGCGAACCAAGTCGGCTATCTCATTGTAGTCATTGCCTTTGTCCTTGCCGCCAAGTATAAGCACCGTCCGAGTTCGCATACTCTGCAACGCATACCAGCAGGAGTTGATGTTCGTGGCTTTGGAGTCGTTCACGAATGCTATGCCTTTGACGGTAGCAACCTTTTCCAGGCGATGTTCCACGCCTTTGAAGTCGGCCAAAGCTCGTCGGATATGCTCTTTCGCAATCCCGGCCAGGTTGGCCGAGATGCCGGCTGCCAAAGAATTATAGAGGTTGTGTTCGCCCGTAAGAGCCAATTCTTCCTGCTCCATGTTGAAAGCAATGGGTTGCGTGATGACCACTTCCTGGTCTTCCACATAGGCAATGGCTCCTTCTTCCTTAACGGCTGCAAAGGGATAGAGCTGTGCCTTCAAACCGTGACGAGCCAATTCACGTTTGATGATGGGGTCGTCGTTCCAAAAGATGAATGCGTCGTTTTCGGTCTGATTCTGCGTAATGCGAAACTTGGCATCGACATAGTTTTGCATGCAGTATCCGTAGCGGTCGAGGTGATCGGGCGTAATGTTCATCAACACCGCAATATCTGCCCGGAAGTCGTACATATCGTCCAGCTGAAACGAACTCAATTCAATGACATAATAGTCATGATCTTCCTCGGCCACCTGAAGGGCGAGACTGCTGCCTATGTTGCCGGCCAAGCCCACATTGAGCCCTGCACTTTTGAAGATGTGATAGATGAGCGAGGTGGTTGTCGTCTTACCATTGGACCCGGTGATACATACCATCTTGGCATCGGTGTAGCGACCGGCGAACTCGATTTCGGAAATGATGGGCGTTCCCTGCGCTTTCAGCTTGACAATCATTGGGGCTTCGTTGGGAATTCCCGGGCTCTTGATTACCTCATCGGCATTCAATATCAGCGATTCGGTGTGCCGTCCCTCTTCCCATACGATGCCGTGTGCGGAAAGCAGGTCTTTATACTTTTCTTTGATAAGCGACATATCCGACACAAATACGTCGAATCCCTTCTTCTTGGCCAACACTGCCGCACCGGCTCCACTCTCGCCGGCTCCCAATATGACGATTCTTTTCATGCTTAGCGAATTTTCAAAGTGATAATAGTGATCGCAGCCAGTACAATGGTGACAATCCAGAAACGTATGGTGATTTTTGCTTCATGCAACAACGTATCGGGACGTTGGAATATGACCTTAGAACCCGATTCGACTTGAGCCATCGAGGTACGGAAGTGATCGTGAATCGGCGCACGTTTGAAGATGCGTAGCTTGAGCCCTTTCTTCTTGCCCATCTTGTAATATACCCGCTGCAAGATGACCGAAAGATTCTCGATCAAGAAGACTCCGCAGAGAATAGGAATGAGTAATTCTTTGTGAATAATAATGGCAAACACCGCGATGATACCGCCTATAGTCAAGCTGCCGGTATCGCCCATAAAGACTTGTGCGGGATAAGCATTATACCACAAAAAGCCTATCAATGCCCCGATAAATGCACAGATGAAGATTACCAACTCCTCGCTACCGGGAATGTACATGATGTTGAGGTATTCGGCAAACTCTATGTGCGAAGAAACGTAGGCCAGTACTCCCAGCGTACCACCTATAATGGCCGAGTTTCCGGCGGCCATACCATCCATGCCATCGTTCAAGTTGGCTCCGTTGGAAACAGCGGTCACCACCAAAATGGTCACTATGACAAAGATAATCCATCCGGCCGTCTGTGCGTGGTCGCCCAAGAAAGCTGCGAAGTCTGCATAGTCAAGGTTATTGCTCTTGACAAAGGGAATGGTCGTTTGAGTAGCCTTCAGATGCTTGGTGCTGTGTACCACCTCCATTTCTTGACCCGGGGTATGCACCTCGATGTTTTCCCGAATAACAACATCAGGGCTCAAATAAAGCGTAAGCCCGACAATCAATCCCAGTCCCACCTGACCAATGATTTTGAACTTTCCGTGCAAGCCATCCTTATCCTTCTTAAAGATTTTGATGTAGTCATCGGCAAAGCCCAAGAGACCCAACCATACGGTGGTGATAAGCATCAATACCATATATATATTATGGAGTTTGCCCAACAACAAACATGGGATCAAAATGGCAACGATGATGATGACACCTCCCATGCTGGGAACTCCTTGTTTGTTCACTCCGAACGGATCGATGGCAGCATCTCGTTGCACCTCGGTTATCTGCTTCTTCTTAAGCAGTTTGATGAAGTGCCCTCCGAACAAGCTGGAGATTAACAAGGCCAAGATGACAGCCATCAAGGCTCGGAAAGATGTGTAAGCAAAAACACCGGCTCCCGGAATGTTTAAACTTTGCAACCAATCGAAGAGATAGTACAACACGATATATTGATTTTAATGATTCGTTTCCTTTGTTTTAACGAGCAAAAGCAGCCAAAGCTTCCTCCTTATCATCGAAGTGATGCTTCACACCCTTTATCTCCTGATAGTTCTCATGCCCTTTACCGGCTATGAGTATTACATCTCCTTCCTTGGCCAACATACAAGCCGTACGAATGGCTTCACGGCGATCCACGATGCAAAGTGTCTTGCGCTTATCGTCTTCGTCAAGGCCTGCCATCATATCGTTCACAATGTCTTGAGGCTCTTCAAACCGAGGGTTGTCGGAAGTAATGATCACTCGGTGGCTGTTCTTGGCAGCCTCTTTGGCCATGAGAGGCCGCTTGCCCTTGTCGCGATTGCCGCCGGCTCCCACCACAGTGATAATCTCTCCGCCCTTGCCCAACACGCCCTGGATGGCTCCCAGCACGTTGGTCAAAGCGTCGGGTGTATGCGCATAGTCCACGATGGCCGTATATCCTTTAGGCGAACGAATAGCATCGAAACGGCCGGCAACCGGACGCAGCGTACTAATGGTCACCAAGGCTTCTTCGGGTTCCTTACCCAACAGCACCGTTGCACCAAAGACGGCCAACAGATTGGAAGCGTTGAAGCGTCCGATGAACTGAACGGCCAGCTCGTGACCGTTGAAGTCCAGCAACATACCCTCGAAGTGCGACTCGATGATTCGCCCTTTGAAATCGGCCATACTCCGCAGAGAGTAGGTGCAAACCTTGGAACGTGTGTTTTGTGTCATCACCGCTCCATTGCGGTCGTCGAGGTTCGTCAAGCTGAAAGCATCGGCCGGCAAACCATCGAAAAACAGCTTCTTGGCTTTCAAATAATTCTCTACACTGCCGTGATAGTCGAGGTGATCGCGGGTGAGATTGGTGAAGATACCTCCGGCAAAGCATAATCCGGCAATGCGTTTCTGAGCCACTGCGTGCGAGCTGACTTCCATAAACGCATATTCGCAGCCCTCGCTCACCATGCGTCCCAAGAGTTCGTTGAGTGTAATGGGGTCGGGTGTGGTGTGCGAAGTAGGGATGGCCACTCCGTCGATATAATTGCACACGGTCGATAACAGTCCCACCTTATGCCCCAATTTGCGAAACGTTTCATACAGCAGGGTAGCAATGGTGGTTTTCCCATTCGTGCCCGTCACCCCAACAAGCTTTAAGTGCTTGCTCGGGTTGCCATAAAAGGCAGTGCCCAAGTAGCCCGTGGCTTCCTCGCTATCGCTCACCTGAACGAACGTCACCCCTGCTGTCAGCTGCTGCGGAAGCTCCTCGCACAACACGGCAACAGCCCCACGCTCGATGGCTGAGTCTATATAGGTATGTCCATCGGTTTGCGTGCCTCTTACGGCCATGAAGAGACCTCCGTTTTCAACTTTCCTGGAATCTATTTGAATATTGGTTATCTCCACCTCCCGATTGCCGTGTACCGACAACGGTTGAATGGCTTGAAGTAATTGGTTCAGTAACATAGTTATCTTATTACATTATCATGTTTCACAAAGAAAAATTTCATTCCTACTGCAACAACAGCCCGATGGTCTGCCCCTTCACAAGGCGACTTCCGCTGCTGATGCTCTGCGATTTGACGCGTCCCACACCGGCCAGACGCACCTTCAGCCCCTTGCTTTCCAAGAGATAGACGGCATCTTTGGCTCCCATGCCCACCACATTGGGCACCAGCTCTCCCATCGTCTTCCGGTCTTCTATCAACACCTCGTTCGGGCCTACTTGAGAGGTACCCCAGCGTTGCCCCTGTCCCACGGCCGTGGTACG
>JAXFUC010000043.1:0-28727 GCA_034176395.1 Bacteroides sp.
CACAGCTCTTTTGTTGGAAGTTCGCGATCGGTTTACCGATGAGTTGGAACGCACAAAGCCTACCCATGTGGATGTTTTCTATCGTCACGAAGACATTCCTTTTGCACGTTACGAACTTTTGGTGGCGGTGTCGCCACACACCTGCGATTCGCCGCTGTTCACTTTGCAATTCTTCCCTCCGGTGCTCTATCTGGGCGTGGGATGTCGCAAGGATTGTTGCCCCGACGGTGTGGCGGAACATATCGAATCTACCTTGCTTGCCAACCGACTTTCCCCCTTGTCCATTGCCGGCATCGCAACCATCGACTTGAAGAAGGACGAGCCGCTGATGGCAAGTCTTCACACCCACTTTGCCGGCAGCAGCCTCCAGATTTTCACTCCCGAGGACTTGGCCGACATAGAACCCCCACATCCTTCGTCGAAGGTACTCGAGGTGACCGGTGTGCCCGGTGTGTCCGAAACCACAGCCATGGCGGCTGCCGGCCGAGGTCGCCTATGTTTGGACAAACAGAAAGGTGTGCTAAGCCCCGGCAACCATTTCACTTTTGCCGTGGCCTTGGATGCTTCGTGCGACCGCAGCAGCGGACACATCGAGATCATCGGAGCCGGACCGGGCGATCCGGAGCTGATTTCCGTGCGAGGCAAGCGACTGTTGCAACGGGCCGACCTGATACTCTATGCCGGCAGCCTTGTGCCTCGCGAACTGACTCTTTATGCCAAGCCCGGTGCTACCGTGCGCAGCTCGGCCGATATGAATTTGGAAGAGCAGTTCGAACTGATGAAATCGTTCTATGACCGTGGGCTATTCGTGGCCCGACTGCATACGGGCGATCCCTGCATCTACGGTGCTATCGCCGAACAAATGGCTTTCTTCGACCGTAACCGCATGAACTACCACATCACACCCGGTATATCTTCCTTCCAAGCTGCGGCTGCGGCCCTTCGTTCGCAGTTTACCATACCGGAAGAAGTGCAAAGCATCATCCTCACACGTGGCGAAGGTCGAACTCCGATGCCTCCGCGCGAAAAACTCCATTTGTTGGCACGCTCCCAAAGTACCATGTGCATCTACCTCAGTGCCTCTTTGGTGGAGCAGGTGCAAGAGGAGCTGTTGCAAGCCTATCCACCCGATACTCCTGTGGCAGCCTGCTACAAACTCACTTGGAAGGAAGAAAAGATCTATCGTGGAGTGTTAAAGGATCTGGCGGAAATTGTTCGTTCCAACAATCTGACTCTTACTACCTTGCTGGTTGTGGGCAAGGCTATTGATCACCGAGAGGGGCTATCTCGCCTCTATGCAGAGGAATTCAAGCACCTGTTTCGCCCATGATTCTCGTCTTCGGAGGAACCACCGAGGGGCGAATAGCGGTTGAAACCCTCGATGAGGCAGGCAAGCCTTTCTACTATGCCACTCGTGGCAGTTTGCAAGAGGTGGCTTCTCCCCACGCCATTCGTTTGTCGGGAGCCATGGAAGCGACCGATATAACCGACTTCTGTCGGGTGCACGACATCCGTCTCATCGTGGATGCTGCTCATCCGTTTGCTTCGTTGTTGCACGCAAACATTGATGTTGCCGCACTGGCTGTGGGCATTCCGGTGGTGAGGCTTGAACGCATCTATCCGTCGGTGTCTGTGCCCACGGTGCGATGTGTGGACTTTGCCGACGCCGCTCGGCGGTTGGAGGCCGATGGCATTACGCATCTGCTGGCCTTGACGGGAACACAAACCATCGGAAAGCTGAAATCCTACTGGGCCAACCCCAAGCATCGTTGCACGTTTCGCATTCTGCCTCGCGAGGAGTCGCAGGACATTGCTCGGCGAGAGGGCTTTCCCGCTGAAGCATTGGTTTATTACGACGCAGACAAACCCGAGGAAGAACTTCTGCAAACCATTCGTCCGCAAGCCATCATTACCAAGGAGAGCGGCACCTCGGGAGGCTTTGCGGAGAAGGTGGAAGCGGCTGCTCGGCTGGGTGTGGCCGTATATGTGGTGTCCCGACCTTTGCTGCCCGAACGTTTCATCACCGTTACCGGTCGGCACGGTTTGCGTCGTGAGGTGGAGAAGCACGTGGCAGGCTTTTACGAATTGCGCAGCGGCTACACCACCGGCAGCTGTGCCACGGCCGCTTCCAAGGTGGCGTTACTTTGCTTGCTGGAGGAAGCTGTGGAGGAAGAAGTAAGCATTGAGCTTCCCGGAGGCGAACAGATACGCATCCCGGTGGAGGTGGTCGAGCGAGTAGATGCCCACACGGCTCGTGCCACGGTGGTGAAGGACGGTGGTGACGATCCCGATGTGACACACGGTCACCGCATTGTTGCCACCGTGAGGCTGGATGAATCCCAACCTGACATTCGTTTCCTGCCGGGCTCGGGTGTGGGCGTTGTCACCCTGCCTGGCCTGGGATTGCCCATCGGTGGCCCGGCCATCAATGCCACACCCCGGGCTATGATGACCCGGGAACTTCGTTCGCTCTACGGTGGGGGAATGGAAGTGACCATCGAAGTGCCCGGAGGCGAAGAGCTGGCCAAACGCACTTTCAACCCCAAATTGGGCATTGTGGGCGGCATCTCCATCCTGGGAACGTCGGGCATTGTCCGCCCCTTCTCGTCCGAAGCCTTTGTGAATGCCATTCGCCGAGAGGCCGAGGTGGCTTTGGCGGTCAGTCCCTCACGGTTGGTCATCAACTCGGGTGCCAAGAGCGAACGCAGTGTCAAGTCGCTCTATCCCGAACTGCCCGCTCAGGCTTTCGTGCATTATGGCAATTTCATTGGAGAAACATTGGAGATTGCCGCCCAACTGCGCTTTCCGTCGGTGAGTATGGGCATCATGCTGGGCAAGGCAGTGAAGCTGGCCGAGGGCCATTTGGATACACATAGCCGCAAGGTGGTGATGAACAAAGACTTCTTGCGAGAGATTGCTGCCGAAAGCCGTTGCGAGGACGAAGTGTTTGAACTCATTGATCGATTGACGTTGGCTCGCGAGCTGTGGGACATTTCTTGCCCTGCCATGCGTGAGCGATTCATGACCGCCCTCCTGAAACGTTGCATGGCCACCTGTGCTCCGTTGCTGCCTGCCGGCCAACTCACCTTGTTTCTGATAGACGAGCAAGGCAACGTGGCCCTGCGGCTCGACTGACCGGATGTCGGTTCTTTCGGTCGGATTTGTTCCTCCCTTTTCGCTTCGCTTCCATTATGACGGACGATTCCTTGTTTGCGATTGATATTTAGTGTGCTACGTGTTGGTTTCCTATCTGCCCACACTTTGTTTGCAAAGTGTAGGCACTTCGCTGCCCAAGTGTGGGCACTTTGCTCGGGAAGTGTTTGCACTTTCCGCCCGATGTGTTTGTGTTTCATTTTCAATTCGTTCTGATCCCTCCTCCAGTCCGTTGAAATTTTGTTTAGTGAAGGCTGCCCGATAAAATAATGAGTGTGACGCATTTGGATTTTTCGGATAAAAACTATATTTGTGGTTCAAAGGCAATTAAAAACAAAACCTGATGAAAGACTTTTTGAAGTACACCCTTGCCACCGTGCTGGGTGTAGTTTTGGTAGGCGTGTTGGCACTCCTCTTGAGCGGCGTGGCATTGGTGGCCATGGTGGCAGGTACGGAGAGCGAAACTCCGGTGAAAGAACAATCGGTGATGTTGATCGACTTGGAAGGCGTCCTGGTTGAACGCACCGACGAATCTTTGTGGGCGCAAGTCAACCATAAACTGAACGGAGGCAGTGGAGAAACCGGGCTCGACGACGTGCTGGCAGCCATCAAAAAGGCGGCTGAACACGAAGACATTGCAGGTATTTATCTGCGTGGCGGCGCACTGTCGGCAGGCTATGCATCCCTGCAAGAGATACGCGCCGCGTTGGAAGCCTTTAAGAAAACCGGAAAATTCGTGGTGGCTTATGCCGATAGCTATAACCAAGGATCCTACTATCTCGCCAGCGTGGCCGACAAAGTGTTGCTTAACCCGCAAGGAGTGCTTGAATGGAAAGGATTGGCCTCAAACATTCTGTACTATAAGGATTTGCTGGCCAAGGTGGGTGTCGAGATGCAGGTGTTCAAAGTGGGAACCTATAAGTCGGCAGTAGAGCCCTATACGTCCACGGAGATGAGCCAACCTAATCGCGAACAAATAGCTGCTTACATCGGAACGCTTTGGAGCGGGATGCGCGAGGCCGTGAGTGCCTCTCGTGGCGTCGGTCATTCTGCACTCGATTCATTGGCCAACGAGATGTTGGCTTTCCGCTCGGCCGAAGCAGCCGTAAGTGGTGGACTGGCCGATAGCTTGATTTATGCAGGCGATATGAGAAAGTATATCAACTCACTCTTGGGCACCGACGAAGACGAGAAGCTGAATTTGCTGAACGTAGAAGATATGAAAGGCGTGAATCGCCACCGTCCCAAGGACAAGAGTGGCCATGCAGTGGCGGTCTACTATGCCGTGGGCGAGATTCATGATAAACTCACTTCGGGCGTTTCCGGCGGTAGCATCATTGCCGGCGATAAAGTGAGTCGCGACCTGCAAAAGCTGGAAGAAGACGATGACATCAAGGCCGTGGTGTTGCGTGTGAACTCACCCGGTGGCAGTGCCTTTGCCTCCGAACAGATTTGGTATGCACTCAAACGACTCAAGGCCAAGAAGCCGCTCATCGTATCCATGGGCGACTATGCCGCTTCGGGCGGATACTACATCGCTTCCATCGCCGACACCATCGTGGCGCAGCCTTCCACGCTAACCGGTTCCATCGGTATCTTCGGATTGATTCCCCAAGCCGAGCAGTTGGCCAAGAAAGTGGGGTTGACCCATAGCACCGTGAAGACCCATCGCTTTTCCGACTTTGGCAACCTGCTGCGTCCTTTCGATTCGGACGAGAGCGCACTGCTCCAAGCCTATATAGAGCGTGGATATGACACCTTCTTGAGCCGTTGTGCCGAGGGGCGTGGCTGTGACAAAGAAACCATTGCCAAGGTGGCCGAAGGCCGAGTGTGGATAGGCGAGAAGGCGTTGGAACTTGGTTTGGTCGATGTGCTCGGTGGCATAGATACGGCCATCGAACTGGCCGTGAACAAAGCAGGGGTGGCCGACGGATATACCCTCTTGACCTATCCCGAGCAGCTCGGAGCGTGGGAAAGTCTGATGGAGGGTTCATGGTCGGCTTCGCTGAAGGAAAGCCTGATGCGCAGTAGCTTGGGCGAGTGGTATGCACCCATGAATCACCTGCGTACCTTGGGCGAACGAGCACCTATACAAACGCGCTTGCCATTTGAACTGAATGTTCGTTAACCTCTAAGCATCCGTCCGACTCGTTTATGAATCGCTTTACCACCTCGCCCATCAACCCTTGGTTGCGTCCGCTGTCTTGGCTCTACGGCCTGGCGGTGGCTGTGCGCAATGCTTGGTTCGATCGTGGGTGGCTGCCCGAACGTTCGTATCCCGTGGCTTCCATCGGGGTGGGCAACCTGGCAGTAGGAGGCACCGGGAAAACTCCCCATGTGGAGTGGCTCATTCGACTGCTGCAAAACGACTATCGGGTGGCCGTGCTTAGCCGAGGATATAAGCGTAAAAGTCGAGGTACGGTCGAAGCCTCACCGGGTTGTACGGCCGAGGAGCTGGGAGATGAGCCTTATCAAATGTACACGAAGTTTCCGCAGGTGCGATTCGTGGTCGATGAGAAACGCAGCCGGGGCATGGACTATTTGCTGCATGGAAGCGAAGTCCCTCCTCAGGTAGTCTTGTTCGACGACGCTTTTCAGCACCGCTACGTGAAACCCGGACTTCAACTTCTATTGACCGATTACCACCGACTTTTCAGCGACGATGTGCTGTTGCCGGCCGGTCGGCTCAGAGAATCCGTTCGGGGCAAGGAACGTGCACAGGCAGTGATTGTCACCAAATGCCCTCGTAACCTCAAGCCCATCGACTTCAATATCATCGGTAAGAAGCTCGATTTGTTTCCTTGCCAGCGACTGTTTTTTTCGACTCTGCGCTACGGATCGTTGAGACCGCTCTTTCCCACCGAAGGCCGGTCGGGTGAACGCAGTTTACTTTCACTACGCAAAACTTCGGTGGTGGTGCTCACGGGCATAGCCTCCCCCCGGGGGATGTACGAACAGTTGAAACGAGTAGCCTCGGAGGTTCGCTTGCTGGCCTTTGCCGATCATCACGCTTTTGAGGAAGCCGACTTTCGTAGGCTCACCGACCTATTGAGGCAAATGGAAGCATCTACCATTGTGGTGACCACCGAGAAGGACGGTGCACGCCTTGTTCACCACGCCACATTGCCCGATGCGCTGAAGGAACGCCTTTATGTGCTACCGGTGGAAATAGAGTTTTTGCAAAATAAGCACAACGAATTTATACATTACATCAAGGAATATGTTGGAGAAAATCAAAGAGACCGCTCGGTATTTACAAACTAAAATAACCTCTACACCCCGCACGGCCATCATTCTGGGCACGGGTCTGGGGAGTTTGGTCGAAGAGATTACCGACCGAACCGAGGTGAGATACGAAGATATTCCCCATTTCCCGGTCTCGACTGTGGAGGGGCATAGCGGCCGACTCATTTTTGGTAAACTGGGTGGCCGTGAAATCATGGCCATGCAAGGGCGTTTTCATTACTATGAAGGTTACAATATGCAGGAAGTGACCTATCCCGTCCGAGTGATGCGAGAGTTGGGTATTGATACGCTATTTGTTTCCAATGCCTCCGGTGGCACCAATCCCTCATTCTCCATTGGCGACTTGATGATCATCACCGATCACATCAATTTGTTTCCCGAGCACCCTTTGCGCGGACGCAACATACCCTATGGACCGAGGTTCCCCGACATGAGTGAGGCCTATG
Source organism: Bacteroides sp. (assembly GCA_034176395.1). Lineage (GTDB taxonomy): Bacteria > Bacteroidota > Bacteroidia > Bacteroidales > Bacteroidaceae > Bacteroides. Next base: position 6,846 of record JAXFUC010000043.1, read on the forward strand.
ACCGTGAACTCATCGCTCGGGCCGATGCCGTGGCTACCGAGCTGGGAATAAAAGTTCAGCACGGTGTGTACTTGGGAACGCAAGGCCCCACCTTTGAAACACCGTCCGAATATCGTATGTTTCACCGCCTGGGAGCAGACGCTGTGGGTATGTCTACCGTGCCCGAAGTGATCGTAGCTCGGCATTGCGGCATCCGAGTGTTCGGCATTTCCGTGGTGACCGACTTGGGCGTGGAAGGCAAGATTGTGGAGGTATCGCACGAAGAGGTGCAGCTGGCAGCCGACGCGGCTCAACCCAAGATGACAGCCATCATGCGCACACTCATCAACCGTATGTAATTCAATCAAGAAATGTCTTATGAGAACAGAAATAGCAACCCTGGGTGAGTTTGGATTGATAGATCGACTCACCGCAGGACTCAAACCCTTTCATGCTTCGACGGCCTATGCCGTGGGCGATGATGCGGCTGTTTTGCAACCCACCGACGGGATGCGGCAGCTTGTTACAACCGACCTTCTGATGGAAGGCGTCCATTTCGACCTTACGTACGTGCCGTTGAAACATTTGGGTTACAAGGCAGCTGTGGTCAACTTCTCGGACATATATGCCATGAATGCCATCCCTCGGCAGATCACCGTTTCGCTGGCCGTGTCCAAACGCTTTTCGGTCGAGGACTTAGAGCAGTTGTATGCAGGTATTCGCTTGGCTTGTCAGGCTTACGAAGTGGATATTGTCGGAGGTGATACCTCCTCGTCCTACACCGGTTTGGCTTTGAGTATCACCTGCGTAGGCGAGGCACGTGCCGAAGACATCGTTTACCGTCACGGTGCCAAGGAAACCGATTTGATTTGCGTGAGCGGCGATCTGGGGGCGGCCTATATGGGGCTTCAGTTGCTCGAGCGCGAGAAGTCGGTGCTCAAAGGAACCGATCTTCGTCCCGATTTCTCAGGCAAGGAATATTTGCTCGAACGGCAACTTAAGCCCGAAGCCCGAAAGGATATTGTCGAAAAGCTGGCTGCTGCCGGCGTGAAGCCCACGTCTATGATCGATGTGTCCGATGGGTTATCGTCCGAACTGCTGCATATCTGCAAACAAAGCAAGGTGGGTTGCCGCATTTACGAAGAACACATCCCCATCGACTACCAAACGGCTGTCATGGCCGAAGAGTTCAATATGAACCTGACCACTTGTGCCATGAACGGCGGAGAGGACTATGAGCTTCTGTTCACTATCCCCATTGCCGACCATGAGAAGGTGTCGCAGATGGAGGGGGTGCGCATCATCGGTCACGTGACCAAGCCCGAACTGGGGGCTGCCCTCATTACCCGCGATCACCAAGAGTTCGAACTCAAAGCACAAGGATGGAATCCGTTGGCCACGGAGTGAAGATGTTTCGCCCGTCGGGAACGAACATCCGGCGGTCGGCCTTGGGGCTTTGTGCAGGTTTGTTGGCAGGAGGCACTGTCTACGGCGACTCCATTTCCAAGCCCAACATCTTGATTATTCTATGCGACGACTTGGGCTATGGCGACTTGGGCTGTTACGGACAACGCCTGATTCGTACGCCCCATTTGGATCGGATGGCCCGTGAGGGAATGCGTTTCACCCAAGCCTATGCCGGTAGTCCCGTGAGTGCGCCCTCTCGTGCTTCGTTGATGACAGGGCAGCACACCGGACATACCGAGGTGAGAGGCAATCGTGAGTATTGGAAAACAGCCCCTCGGGTGTCGTATGGTGGGCACGAAGAGTACGAAGTGGTGGGGCAACATCCCTATGCGCCCGATCACATTTTGCTCACCGAAGCGATGAAAGCCGGTGGTTATAGCACCGGCATGTTCGGCAAATGGGCCGGTGGTTACGAAGGCTCGCATTCCACCCCCGATAAGCGTGGAGTGGACGAGTACTACGGCTATATCTGCCAGTTTCAAGCCCACCTGCACTACCCCAATTTTCTTCACCGATACAGTCGCTCTCGAGGCGATACGGCCACGGTGCGAGTGCGGTTGGAAGAGAATATCCCCCATGCCATGTTTGGTAAAGGCTATGAACAACGCACCCAGTATGCACCCGAACTCATTCATCGAGAAGCCTTGGCATGGCTCGACGCACAGACGCCCGACCGGCCATTCTTTGGCTTGCTGACCTATACGCTCCCCCATGCAGAGTTGGCCCAACCCGACGATTCCTTGCTCGATGCCTATCGTCGACAGTTCTTTCACGACCACACTTGGGGTGGGCAAGAGGCATCTCGTTACAATCCTTCGGAGCATACGCATGCACAGTTCGCAGCTATGGTGTCTCGACTGGATGGGTTCGTGGGCGAAATCTTGGCAAAACTCAAGGAAAAAGGCTTGGACGAGCAGACCTTGGTTCTTTTCACCAGCGACAACGGACCCCACGAAGAGGGGGGAGCAGATCCCGATTTCTTTGGTCGAGACGGAGCGTTGCGAGGGTTGAAGCGGTCGTGTCACGAAGGAGGCATTCGTGTTCCGTTCATGGTTCGTTGGCCGGGACGCATTGCGGCAGGGGTGGACAATCACCACGTATTGGCTTTCTATGACCTGATGCCCACGCTCTGTGAGTTGACGGGGCAAGCGGCTGACCTCGAGACCTACCGTCGCAAGCATCCAAACGCCTTGTTCGACGGTCTCTCCTTCGCCCCGACTCTGTTGGGAGAGGCGGGTCAGCGGGAGCACGAATTTTTGTACTGGGAGTTTGGTGAAACCGACCAAATGGCTCTACGCATGGGGCGTTGGAAGCTGATTGTCAAGCGTGGCATTCCCGAACTCTACGATTTGCAGACCGATTTGCACGAGGACCACGACGTGGCTCGTTTGCATCCTAAACAGGTGGAGCAAATGATTCGTGTGCTGCATCGTGAGCACAGGCCTCATGCACTGTTTCCCGTCACTTTGCCCCATTTGAACACTACCCGTTGAGGCTTTTGGTGCTTTGCTCGGCAAGCACAAGAGATGTGAGCCATTGCTTTTTTCCATGACAAACTCCGATGGGCGGATGAGGCTCGGTAGGTGCCTACACTTTGGTTGCGAAGTGTGGGCACTTTGATCGTGAAGTGTGGGCACTTTGGTCGTGAAGTGTGGGCACTTCAGTCATGGAGTGTAGGCACTTCGGAAGCCGGGTCTAAAGGATATGAGTCTTCTCCTCGGATGGTTGCGGAGGAAGGGATGTGACAGACCCATGCCATTCAACGCGGCTTCGGATCTTTTTTCTTCGGTTGCCTCATCTTTTGTCTTTGCATGGAACCACTCGCACTTCTTCTACAAGGAGCTTTCTTTCGCGTTTCCGGCAATGAACTTGTTCGGTTGTGGGATGTAAATCGTGAATGATTTTTTTTTTGGTGGCAAAGTCGGAATTTGGTTCATCGGTTTCGTTCGGTTTGTGGTCGAAGGAACAAAAGTTAGCAGACAGAAGGGGGAAGGCTTTTTTTGAAGAGATTATAATCTTGGAAGAAGTAAATACTTGTCGAGACGCTTTCGTTGCGCGAAGCCGATAAGTCCTACTTGGCAAATGTTGGTTCTTGGAAGTAGTCCGATAATCAGCCGATAAGCATCGTTTTATCCCCTTGAATGTAGAAAAATGAGTAAGTTTGTGAAAATGAGAAAAACGATGTATGTTTGTAGCGCAATTTAAGCAAAAACCATTCGCTTATTGAGGACGGCGGACGATGACCACGGTTTGTTACGTTGGAGCGTTTGAGCCCTCGGCAAGAGAAGGGTCATAATCTAAAATCTAATTTGTATGTTAAAAGTTTTCAAATGGGGGGGTCGCTATCGCACTCTCTGTTGGGGGGCTGCTACCGACTTGGGCAGCAGACTCTGTAGGTACTGAGGTTGTTCAGCAGAATGGCACGTGTACCGGTATTGTAAAGGATGGAACGGGCGAAGCCATTATTGGTGCATCGGTCGTTGTCAAAGGAACTGCCAACGGTGCCATTACCGATTTCAATGGCGGATTCAGTCTCAAGAACGTTCCGCAAGGAAGCATTATTCAGATTTCTTTTATTGGTTACCAAACGCAGGAGGTGAAGTACACCGGCTCGCCCTTGGCTGTCGTATTGGTAGAGGACAGTAAAGCCCTCGATGAGGTGGTAGTAGTAGGTTTCGGTACCCAAAAGAAGGTCAATATGACCGGGGCCGTTTCTACGGTCGATGCCAAGACCCTGGCGGCTCGTCCCATCAACTCGGTGGTCGATGCCTTGCAAGGCACGGTTCCGGGTGTAAACATTTCGGTAGGAACGGGCGGAGGAGCGTTGAACTCGGAAAAGCGATTCAACATCCGTGGTCAAGGCACCATCGGAGCCGGTTCTTCGGTGACACCATTGGTATTGATCGATGGCATGGAGGGCGATTTGGAACAATTGAACCCCCAAGACATTGAAAACATCTCCGTGTTGAAAGACGCCTCGGCCTCTTCTATTTATGGGGCACGTGCTGCCGGAGGCGTTATCTTGGTGACCACTAAGAGCGGAAAGGCCGGAAAAACCACGATTAACTACAACAACAGCTTCCGCTTCAACTCGCCTTTGAATATGCCCGAGCGTATGGACTCATGGACATGGGCCAACTATACCAACGCTGCTTCCATCAATGCAGGCTTAGGTCAGCGCTTCTCTCAACAAAAGCTGGATGCCATCAAGAAGGCACAAACCGACCCGAGTATGCCCACTATGTTTGCCAACGGAAACAACCGCTGGGAGATTTGGGATGCTGCCGACTTGAAACCCATTGGCAATACCGACTGGTTGAAGGAGCATTTCGGCAACAGCATGTCGCACGAACATACGCTGAGTGTGAACGGCGGTAGCGAGAGCTTGCAATACTACTTCTCGACCAACTACTTGAGCCAAGACGGTATTTTGCGGCACGGTAACGATCGAAAGAATCGCTACACCGTCATGGGTAAAATCACTTCGCAACTCAACGATTGGGTGCGTTTGGGCTATACCGCTCGTTTCGCACGCACCGATTTCGATGCTCCCTCGTTCAGTACAAACGATGGAGGTTTGTTCTATCACAATATGATGCGCTACTGGCCCATCATTCCGGTGACCGACCCCAATGGAAACTACACCGATCCTTCAAAGATCAATGTAATGAAGAACGGTGGTCGTTACAAGTCGCAAGAAGACGTATTGATTCAGCAACTCAACTTCCGTTTGACTCCGCTGAAAGGCTGGATCATCAATGCCGAGTTCAACTACCGCTCTACGACCGACTTCCAGCACACCGATTGGCTAACCACTTACGGTTATGACGTAAACAATGTGCCTTATGTTGCCGAAAACAATACTTCCAGCGTGAAGGAATATGCGTATAAGAGCAATTACTTCAATCCCAACATCTTTACCGAATACAGCCGTTCCTTTGGCAAGCACAACGGTAAGATCATGGCCGGATACCAAAGTGAGTGGTTGCGCTACCGCGAACTCACGGGACAGCAAAACAATATCATTGCCGGGTTGACCACACTGGCAAATACGTACGAGAATCCACGTACAAGCGGTCAGTATCAAAGTTGGGCCACCGCCGGTTTCTTTGGACGTTTGAACTACGACTACGACGGTAAGTATCTGCTTGAAGCCAACCTGCGCTACGACGGTTCGTCCAGGTTTATACGCGACAGACGTTGGGTGTTCTTCCCCTCGTTCTCTGCCGGTTGGAACGTGGCACAGGAAGCCTTCTGGGGCAAGCTCAGAGAAACGGTGAACACACTCAAGCTGCGCGCCTCGTGGGGACAATTGGGTAACCAAAACACCGACAATTGGTATCCTTTCTATCCCACCATCGGTTACACCGTGAAAGGTAGCAACTGGTTGGTGAATGGTGAAAAACCCCATATGGCTTCGCAGCCTTCGTTCATCTCTTCTACATTGACTTGGGAAAAGAGTCGCACTTGGGAAATAGGTTTGGATTGGGGAGCTTTCGACAACCGCTTGACGGGTTCGTTCGGGTACTTCCAACGTAAAACCTACGATATGGTGGGTCCCGCACCCGAACTACCCGGTATCTTCGGCACAGCACCGGCTCGTGTGAACAACCTCGACATGGTGTCCAAGGGCTGGGATCTGCAAATCAGCTGGCGTGATCAGATCAAAGACTTCCGCTATGGAGCCACATTGGCATTGAGCGACAACCAAGTGTTCATTGAGAGATATCCGAACGATGCCAAGGTACTTAGCACCCATTACGTTGGCGCACGTTTGGGCGACATCTGGGGATATACGACCGTTGGCATAGCCAAGACGGATGAGGAAATGCAAAACCACTTGGCCAAAGCCAAACAAACAGCCTTGGGAAGCAACTGGTCGGCCGGTGACATTATGTATGCAGACTTGAACAACGATGGTGAGGTGAACAATGGCGAGAATCGTTTGGGTAATTCGGGCGACTTGCGCATTATCGGTAACTCGACCCCTCGTTACAACTTCGGTTTGAACTTGGATGCAGCCTACAAAGGCTTTGACTTGAAGCTATTCTTCCAAGGCATCTTGAAGCGCGACTTTGCGGTAAACGCCGGCGATGCAGTGTTCTGGGGAGGTAGTGTGAACCAATGGCAGGCGGTAGGCTTGAAGGAACATTTGGATTACTTCCGTCCCGATGCCAACGATCCGCTTGGACAGAACTTGAATAGCTATTATCCCAAAGTGGCCGAGAATGGTGGAAAGAATCAACGTATTCAAACACGTTATCTGCAGAATGCAGCCTACTGCCGCTTGAAGAACGTCACGTTGGGTTATACCCTGCCCGGTGAGTTGTCGAAACGCTTCTATGTGCAAAACCTCCGCTTCTTTGTGTCGGCCGAGAATCTGTTGACCATCACGAAATTTACCAAGGTGGCGGACCCCGAGTTGATCGGTACCTCCGGTTGGGGATTCGGAAAGACATATCCTTTGTCTAAGACCTTCTCTCTGGGCGCGAGCGTTACTTTCTAATCAAACGTAGTAAAACATAAAAACTTATGAAATTGAAATATCTATCCCTTGTGTTGCTGGGTGCTTCGCTGACCGCCTGCAACGACTTCTTGGATAAAGAACCCGAAAGCTCCATTTCACCCAATAAGTACTTCGTATCCGAGGGCGACTTGGCTGCTTACAGCATCAAACTATACCGTTTCCAAAGCTATAATCCGGGAGGTTATGGTATGGGGCCGTGGGGCAATGACAATGCCACCGACAACCAAGCTGCCATGGGTTACTCTACACGCTGGGTACCCGGCGAATGGTTGGTGGATGCAACCACTTCGTCCGACGATCGAGATGCGGCTTGGAACTTCTACCAAATTCGTGATTGTAATTACTTCTTCGATCAGGTGCTTCCCAAGTTCGAGAAAGGCATTATTCAAGGTTCTACGGCCAACATCCGCCATTACATCGGTGAAATGTATATGATTCGTGCAGCGGCCTACTTTGATAAGTTGCAAACCATCGGTGACTGCCCCATCGTGACAACCGCTCTTGCCGACGATTTTGAAACCCTGCTGAATGCTTCGGTACGTGAACCTCGTCACAAAGTGGCCCGTTTCATTCTATCGGATCTGGATAAAGCCATTGAGTTGCTTTCGGATCCGGGACCCGGAAAGAAGAACCGCATCACCAAATCGGCAGCCCAATTGTTTCGTTCGCGTGTGGCCTTGTACGAAGGTACTTGGTTGAAACACCACAAAGGCACCGCCTTCGTTCCGGGTGGACCGGGCTGGCCGGGTAAGACTGCTTCGTTGGATGGATTTGATATTGACAGCGAGATCCAGTTCTTCTTGACCGAAGCCATGAAGTCGGCCAAGGAAGTGGGAGATGCAACCGTAGGGCAATTGGCAGAGAATACCGATACTGCCGAGGGTATGGATGCTCAGTATAAGAGCTTGAACCCCTATTACACCATGTTTTGCGACATAAATTTGGAACCCTATAAGGAAGTGTTGATGTGGAGAGCCTACAACGAAGCGCAAGGAGTGACTCATAACATCCAAATGCAATTGCAGCGTAACGGTGGAGGAACGGGATGGACACGAGGTTTGGTGAACTCCTTCCTCATGGCCAACGGATTGCCCATCTATGCGGCCGGTTCGGGCTATAGCTCCGAATGGGAGAAGCAAGGTATTGCCAAAACCTTGGAGGGTAGAGATTCTCGTATCCGTATCTTCACCAAGAAGGACAACGATGTAGAAAACTACAAAGCCAAGGATGGTTCGCCCGTGAAGGTGGACTTCAAGTTCATGGTGAGTGGTAATAACGAGGTGCGTATGGTGACCGGATTTGCAGTGAAGAAAGGCAAGCATTATGATGAGGACATGCAACTGCGCCACCATGCAGGTGTGTCGGGTTATCCCATCTTTAGAGCAGCCGAGGCATTGCTGAACTATATGGAGGCATGCTACGAGAAAACAGGTGCCATCGACGCTACTGCCGAAAGCTATTGGAAAGCATTGCGCAATCGTGCCAAAGTGAGCGACGATTTCCGCGCTACGATTGCGGCAACCGTTATGGCCGAAGAAGCCAAGGGTGACTTTGGCGCTTACTCACAAGGGCAATTGGTAGACGCAACCTTGTACAACATTCGTCGTGAGCGACGCAATGAACTTATCGGCGAAGGTCTGCGTTGGGCCGACTTGAGGCGTTGGAGAGCTTGCGATCAAGTGAAGAACTATCAAGTTGAGGGTGCTCGCTACTGGGGTAGTATTTATGCCGGTACGCTGGTTGACGATAAAGGTAATGACTTGGCTAAGGTAGATGTGGAAGGCGGTACCGGTACGATCTCGTCCGAGACCATCAGCGGTGTTTACCTCCGTCCCTACCAAGCCAGCAAGAAGAACAACCCAGTGTTCGACGGCTATAACTTTACTCCGGCTCACTACCTCAGCCCATTGCCGCAAAGCACCTTCCGTGAAACGGCAAGCGGTGACAAGACTGATTTGGGAACATCGGTGGTTTATCAAAACCCCGGCTGGCCTAAAGTAAGCGGTAAAGGCCCTGAAACCGTGAAGTAAATTTCGGATTCGCCACGGCGATTCGGCGGGCGATAACTGCTCTCGAAGCCTTGCTTCTCCGAACAGTTGGCCTATAAAAGCATTCCCCTTTGCATTCTCTCTGCGAGGTTGCGAAGGGGAATGTCGTTTTTGTCCATGGATAGAGAAGTGGGTACAGGCTTGAAAGGAGGCAGGCAACTTTGTTAGACATTGTCGGCCTATTTCGGAGGGAATATCGCTGCTGAGAGGTGATGCCGATGCCGGATGTACGTATGTAAGTTGCTACGCCATGAGTAATCCTGTCCGACTCGCCTGAGCCAAGCTGCTGCTGTGTGAGAGGATGGGGGCGTGGCTGTTTAAGTATAGCAAACAAAAAATGCCTGTCACCGCGATGGGTGCAGGCATCTGCTCTTTGAATGTAGCGGGAACCGGGATTGAACCGGTGACCTCATGATTATGAATCATGCGCTCTAACCAGCTGAGCTATCCCGCCATGATTTGTTTTGCGAGTGCAAAGATAGCTCAATTTTCATATTCTCCAAAGGTCGGGTTCGTTTTTTTGCGTGATAGCCGGCAAAGTGGGAGGACGAATGGGGGAATCATAGGGCTTTTTATGGCAGGGTGTGAGGTTGGCCGATGCTCAATAAAGGCGAACAAAAGCAGAAAGGTGGGGGCAATGGATGGGCGAAACTACGTTTTTCGGTATCTTTGCCTCGCTGATAATGAATAGAAGTATCGCAAAACACCAATATAATATATATGGAAAAGAAATTTAAGCGCACCACCGTCACTTCGGCTTTGCCCTATGCCAATGGTCCCGTGCACATCGGACACTTGGCGGGGGTGTATGTGCCGTCGGATATTTATGTTCGCTACCTGAGATTGAAGAAAGAAGATGTGTTGTTTATCGGAGGTTCGGACGAACACGGGGTGCCCATCACCATTCGTGCTAAGAAAGAGGGAATTACACCCCAAGATGTGGTGGATCGCTATCACGCACTTATCAAACGCTCGTTCGAGGACTTCGGTATCTCGTTCGATGTATACAGTCGTACCACCTCAAACACGCATCGTGAGTTGGCTTCGGATTTCTTTCGCAAACTCTACGATAAAGGCGAATTTGTGGAAAAGACTTCGGAGCAGTATTACGACGAAGAAGCACATCAATTCTTGGCCGATCGCTACATCACCGGTGAATGTCCGCATTGTCACAACGAAGGCGCATACGGAGACCAATGCGAGAAATGTGGCACATCGCTTTCGCCTACCGACTTGATCAACCCCAAGAGTGCCATCAGTGGCAGTCGACCCGTGATGAGAGAAACCAAGCATTGGTATCTGCCTTTGGACAAACACGAGGCTTGGCTGGGACAATGGATATTGGAAGAGCATAAGGAATGGCGTCCCAATGTGTATGGACAGTGCAAAAGCTGGCTGGATATGGGGCTACAACCGCGGGCGGTGAGCCGTGACTTGGATTGGGGCATTCCCGTGCCGGTGGAAGGTGCCGAAGGTAAGGTGCTGTACGTATGGTTCGATGCGCCCATTGGGTACATCTCCAATACGAAAGAGTTGCTGCCCGATAGCTGGGAAACGTGGTGGAAAGATCCCGAAACCCGTTTGGTGCACTTCATCGGTAAGGACAACATTGTGTTTCACTGCATCGTGTTCCCGGCCATGCTCAAGGCCGAAGGTAGCTACATCTTGCCCGATAATGTGCCGAGCAACGAATTCTTAAACCTGGAGGGTGACAAAATATCTACCTCGCGCAACTGGGCCGTATGGTTGCACGAGTATCTCGAAGACTTCCCCGGAAAGCAGGATGTGCTGCGCTATGTGCTGACCGCCAACGCTCCCGAAACAAAGGACAATGACTTTACTTGGCGCGATTTTCAGGCTCGCAACAACAACGAATTGGTGGCAGTCTACGGCAATTTCGTGAACCGTGCCTTGGTGTTGACACAGAAGTATTTCGATGGCTGTGTGCCCGCACCGGGCGAGTGGACCGAGTACGATCGAGAAACCTTGAAGGAGTTTGCCGATGTAAAGGCTGAGGTGGAAAAGCTACTCGATGTATTCAAGTTCCGAGATGCCCAAAAGGAAGCCATGAACTTGGCTCGCATCGGAAACAAATACTTGGCCGATACCGAGCCGTGGAAATTGGCTAAGACCGATATGGGTCGTGTGGGTACGATTCTTAACCTTAGTTTACAGCTGGTTGCCAACTTGGCTATTGCGTTTGAGCCTTTCTTGCCTTTCAGCTCGGAACGTCTGCGCTCCATGCTCCATATGGGCAATGTCGACTGGGACAAGTTGGGGCGTAGCGACCTGCTGCCGGTGGGACACCGATTGGGTCAACCCGAGTTGCTGTTCGAGAAGATTGAAGATGAGGCCATCGAAGCTCAGGTGCAGAAACTCCTCGACACGAAGGCAGCCAACGAAGCACAAAACTACAAGGCCAATCCTGTGCGTGCCGACATTGAATTTGACGACTTCTTGAAGCTCGACATTCGTGTGGGTACGGTGCTGGAATGCCATAAAGTGCCCAAGGCCGATAAGCTCTTGCAATTCAAAATAGAGGATGGATTGGAGCAGCGCACCATTGTTTCGGGCATTGCTCAGCATTATGCCCCCGAAGAATTGGTAGGCAAACAGGTGTGTTTCATTGCCAACTTGCCTCCTCGCAAACTGAAAGGTATCGTGAGCCAGGGGATGATTCTCAGTGCCGAGAATCACGATGGTAGCCTTTCGGTCATCATGCCACAGCGTGAAGTGAAGCCGGGTAGCGAGGTGAAGTGAGCCTATGACAGCGCAGTCACTCAAGAAGCAAACTGCCAGAGGACTTATTTGGGGCGGGGTCAGCAACGGTGTACAGCAGTTGCTGAACCTGCTCTTTGGCATTGTACTGGCTCGTCTATTGACCGAGGCCGACTATGGCATGATTGGGGTGCTTAGTATTTTTACGGCCGTAGCCAATACACTTCAAGAGGGGGGATTTATTGCCGCACTTGCCAATCGGCGGACGGTGACACATGAAGATTATAATGCGGTGTTTTGGTTCTGCTTGTTCATGGGGGTGGGGATGTATGCAATTTTGTTTGTTGCCGCTCCGTTCATCGCTCGTTTCTTCGGAGCCGAAGAACTCACATCGTTGGCTCGATACCTCTTTTTGAGCTTTGTGCTTTCCAGTTTGGGAACGGCACATAGTGCTTACCTTTTTCGGCATTTGATGGTGAAGCAGAAGGCTATTGCACAAATACCTTCGTTGCTCTTGTCGGGAGGGGTGGGTGTTTGGATGGCATATCATGGTATGTCTTATTGGGGAATAGCTACGCAGAGCCTGCTGTATGTGGGTACAATCAATCTGTGTTTCTGGTTCTTTGCGCCTTGGCGTCCTACACTGAAGATCGACTTCCGCCCCATTCGTGAGATGTTTGGTTTCAGTAGTAGACTGTTGGTGACAAATATTGTCTTACAAATCAATAACCATCTGCTTGCAACTCTCTTGGGTAGGCTTTACACGAAAGCCGATGTGGGCATATATACCCAATCGGGCAAATGGACCGTTATGGGAAGCACGCTGATAGGAGGTATGGTACATAGCGTGGCGCAGCCGGTATTGGCAGAGGTCGGCAGCGAAAAGGAGCGACAGCAATATGTTTGGAGAAAGATGTTGCGATTCACAGCTTTTCTGTCATTTCCCTCGATGCTTGGGCTCGCCTTGATTGCCGAAGAATTTATAACCATTACGATTACAGAGAAATGGGCGGCTTGTATTCCTATCCTTCAGATACTTTGTGTGTGGGGAGCATTCTTGCCCATTGTGCAGCTATGTTCTAACTTTGTGTTGAGCATGAAGAAGTCGCAGGCTTATATGTGGAGCATCCTCACGCAGTGTGTGCTACAACTGTGCGTGATGTCGGTGGCCTACCCCTACGGGATTCATACGATGGTTCAGGTGTATGTATGGGTCAATCTGCTTTGGTTGGGCGGATGGATGTATGTGGTGTGTAAGTATGCAGGTTTGAAATGGTGGACCGCTTGGAAGGATATACTTCCCTTTGCGCTGATAGCAGCGGCTACAATGGTGCTCACTCACTACCTGACCGAAACGATAGAGAATGTGTATTGGCTATTGATATGCAAGGTGTTGATTGCCGCTTCGTTGTATGGTATTGCGATGAGTATAGGTGGGGTGGTTATTTGGAAGGAAATATGGGCTTATCTTTGTAAGAAGCAGCGGGTGTAGGTTTACAGGCCTTGACTTGGAATAACTCAAATGACGGAGGGAAAATGAAAGCACAGAATTACATAGCCACTTGGTTTTATCAAGAATCCAAGGAAGAGGCCAGTTACTATCCACAAGTTGGAGGGCGGGGAGATTCGAGCCTACTCCATTCCATTTACATGCAGATACAATGGCCTTTCTTTGTCACTTTTAGGCATTACAACCCGGAAGCTCACCTAATGTTTTTTACCAATGTAGCAAACTTGCCCACTGAGTTAGAAGCTTTGTTTCATCGTTTAGGAGTAGAGGTGGTGCGCTTGCCTTATACGTTGATGCCGCCGCAAGGATGGTATCAGGCGTGGCGCAATCAGTTCTATCTATACGATATTTGGCAATACATGGAGAAACGTATGACAGCCGAGGACCGTTTATTGATTTGCGATGCCGACTGCTTGTGTACAACCTCTTTGGATCCCTTGTTCGATAGGGTGGCCCACGTGGGTAGTGCTTTGTATGAGTTCACAACAGATCCCGATGTCTTGATAAATGGTATTACGCTTCGGCAGATGGAAGACATCTATGAAGGATGCTATGGGCAGAGGAGTGCCAACCCCCTTTTCTATTATGGTGGTGAATTCATTGTGTTGCGAGGCGACAAAGTGCAAGCACTGAATGCTGAATATGCACGGCTTTGGGAGTATAATAAGGAGCTTTTTGAACGCTCACAACCTAAACTCAACGAGGAAGCGCTTTTTTTCAGCGTGTTGGCAGAGCGAATGGATATTCGCAATAATCTGGCCAACCGGTATGTGAAACGTATGTGGACATCGCCCCAGTACAATAATGTGGAAGAAGGCGATGTGGAATTGGCCGTGTGGCATCTGCCTTATGAGAAAAAGAGAGGACTTTATCGGCTTTACCGAATGTTGAGGAACAATCCTCGCATTGAATCCGAAGAAACCTTTTGGAATAAGGCCTCTTGTTACGTAGGCATTCCTCGGGTAGGGTGGTGGAAAAGAGTGCAAGATAAGTTGTTCATTGGCCTGCAGCAATTAAGCCGGTGATGAATGAGTTACGTAATATGTATTTCTGATTTCTGCTGAATGAAAAAACGCTTTGCCATTTATCCGCATCTACCGGTAGGACAAGCCGGTGGCGGCAATCCGTATATCAACGATTTTGTGGCGGCCATTCAAGCCCTTCCGGGTTGCAAAGTGGTGAACTGTCCTCATAAGAACCCCTTATTGAGCTTGTTGCATCCGAAGTCGTGGGCCGATGTGTATGTGTTCAATTGGTATGAAAGTATTCCCGACTACAAATATGGCTATTTGCAGGCTTTGATAGCTTTGTGCTTGGTGGGTTGGGTACGAATATGCGGCAAGCGTGTGGTATGGGTATTGCATAATAAACAGCCTCATAGCGGTGGACGTATGTGGGTCAAACGGCTTATGGCAGCCTTTATGGCTCGACAAGCTCACTTGATTCTGACCCACGCCGAGGAGGGAGTAGAATTGGTGGCCGCCCGTCATCCTCGGGCTGTGCACAAAGTGAAAATGTTTCACCATCCTACCAAGAACCGACTCGATGAGGTGGATAGAACGGCGATTGCAAAAGAATACGATTTATTGGTGTGGGGAGCCATCACCCCTTATAAGGGTGTGTTGGAGTTGGCTCACTACCTCCAAGCAAACGAATCTCATGGACTGCGTGTATGTGTGGCCGGACATTGTGCCGATGAGTCTTTGAAGCAAGCATTACGAAGATTTGAACTGCCCGGCTTAAAGTGGGAATTACGTAGGCTATCGTTTGAAGAATTGGCTGTCAAGATTGGGCAAAGCAATTACGTATTGACTCCTTACCAGCCGGAAACCGTCCTTAGCTCGGGCATTCTGATGGATTCTTTATCTTTCGGAGCCAAGGTCATAGGACCTCGAACCGGGGCTTTTCGTGATTGTTCCACAGATGAACGATTGAATGTTTATACCTTCGATACATTGGATGAGCTTGCATCTCTTGTCGAAGTACACCGGGGAGAGGATGTAGACTTGGAGGCCTATGCCGATTTTCTCAAAGAAAACAGCTGGGTACACTTCACATCCCGATTGTTACAGGCACTTCATTTGTCAACAACCGCTTAAAAAAACAATACTCATGACCTCGCATATCACGGCTCCCATTCTATTGTTCGTCTACAATCGCCCTCTGCATACCCAGCGGTGTATCGACTCGTTGCGTTGTAATTCCTTGGCTGCACAAAGCCATCTGTTCATTTATTCCGATGGTGCTAAAGATGTCGAGCAAAGCGAAGCCGTGGAAGAAGTGAGGCAATTGGTAAAGAAAGTCGTTGGCTTTGCCTCGGTGACGCTGATTGAGCGGGAAGAGAATTGGGGGCTGGCACGCAATATTATCGACGGTGTGAGTGCGCAGATAGCTCGTTTCGGGCGGGTCATTGTACTCGAAGACGATTTGGTGGTATCACCCTATTTTTTGAAATTCATGAACGAAGCTCTTGAGGTTTATGCAGACGAACCAAAGGTGGGGCATATTCAGGCTTGTGACTTCACGCAAGAACCTTCTTTGCCCGATACCTTCTTGATCAAATGGACCGGGAGCTGGGGATGGGCCACGTGGGAGCGGGCATGGAAGCTTTTCAACCCCAATGGGCAAGAGCTGTTGAACCGATTGGAAGAGCGTCGACTGACTAAACGTTTCGATTTCGATGGGGCCTATCGTTTCACCCGAATGCTGAGGAGGCAAGTCGCCGGAAAAAACAATTCATGGGCTATCCGTTGGAATGCTTCGCTTTTCTTGGCCGATGTGCTTTCGCTCAACGTGGGGCGTTCGTTGGTACAGAACACGGGATTCGATGGTAGCGGCACGCACTGCGGTAATGATGGACTATATGCTTCTACACTCTGGAAGAAGCCTTTGCCTGTGGCGAAGTTGTGTCCCATTGTTGAAAACGAAGACGCACGTCAATTGTATGCCCGCTACTACCGACGTACCAACGGATGGCAGGCCAAGATCGTGCGACGCTTGAAGGCATGGCTTGGAAGGCTGAAGTGAGGCAACCGCCGATGGCCTACTTCTTCTTGTTTCCCTCGAAATGAATTTGAATGGGTTTATAGGGAGTCACCTCTTTGCCATCATACACCATGCGCTCGATGAGGGCGTTAAACATTATGAACTCTCCGTTTGCATTACCCCCATACACCTTGGAGTAAAGGAGCTGTAACGTATGATTCTCGTTTGAGGCGTCAAGGAAAGATATGGTGGAAGTTTGAGGTGCAAGTACGAATCGCTTATCGCGGCCGTCTATTTGAAGAAACTCTGCATAAGAAGCAGAGATATTCATGGTCGTTCCTTTGGGCAATTGTTGAGTCAGGTTGGGGTGTACATACTTAAAAAAAATAAACAAGGAGTCAATCGGGACGGATAGTTGCAATACTCGATCGGCCGTCACAATTTGAGAATGCAAGGTGATATTCCCTTTGAAACCGGATGGCTCGAATAGGCGAAGTTCGCCCTCATATACTCCTTGCAACGAGGTGATGGCAGCTTCAATGGTTTCTTTGTCATAGACCTTTTCTTCGTTTTTACACGCACTACCCGCACATAGCCATATGAGGAGCAGAAGATAAAATAGAGAGTTCTTCATGGTTAAATCGTTTTGTCGAAGGTCGGGTTTTTGTTCGGTTTGTATCTGAGAACGAAAATGAGAGTTACTCGTTCGCAAAGGTAAGGAAAAATAGTATGTGGAGCGCAGATGAGAAGTCCGTTTTTGTTTGACTATGGGTGAGGAAGGGGCAAAAAATAGGCGGATGAGTGACCAAGGATTATGATTCTGAGAAAAAATACTTATCTTGGCACACAGCAGAACGACAAACCTATATGTTATGGGGAAAACAAAGTTTCATCTGGAGTATTTGTTGAGAGGGTCCTCCAAGAATCTGTTGTGGGCAGCCATCAGTACGCCGACAGGACTGGAAGATTGGTTTGCCGACAAGGTTGTTTCAGAGGGACATATCATGACTTTCCATTGGGGGAAAACCGAACAACGTTCGGCCGAAGTGGTGGCTCAACGTTTATTCTCTTTTGTACGTTTCCATTGGATGGATGAGGAAGATGCCTCAATCAATTTTGAATTGCGGATGAGTTGCAACGAATTGACGGGCGATTACGTGCTTGAGATAACCGACTTTGCCGATGAAGAAGATGTGGATGACATGAAAGAACTTTGGGAGTCGCAAGTGATTAAGTTGCGTAGGTTGGGAGGCTTTTAGGGAACTTTCAAACCAAAAACTTTCGGGTAGGGAGTTTTTTGTCGTACTTTTGCCTTCCTAACGATTGGAATGCATAGGGACATAGTAGCATGCTGCGCATAAGAAAATTAGATAAGTTCGTAGTCAAGAGTTTCCTCTTGCTTTTCGTTGGCACGTTCTTCATTTGTCAGTTCATCTTCATGATGCAGTTCCTATGGAAATACATGGATGAATTGGTGGGCAAGGGGTTGACCATGGGAGTAATGGCTCAATTCTTCTTCTATTCGGGTCTTACGTTGGTACCGATGGCGTTGCCTTTGGCCGTATTGCTGTCTACCCTGATTACTTTCGGTAATTTCGGCGAGCGTTATGAACTGCTTGCGATGAAAGCGGCCGGAGTTTCTTTGCTCAAGGTCATGCGTCCCCTCATTGTTGTGGTGGGTTTCTTCGTGTTGATTTCACTCTACTTTCAGAACGTAATAGCTCCCCTTGCACATCGCAAACTGGGGACCTTGCTTATATCCGTGCGTGAGAAATCTCCGGAACTCGACATCCCCGAAGGTGTGTTTTACAGCGATATTCCTGACTACAATTTGAAGGTGAAGAAGAAGAATCGGGAAACGGGAATGCTATACGATGTATTGATCTACAACTTCAGCGAAGGCTTTGAAAACGCCCATATCATTTACGCAGACTCGGGCCGTTTGGAGATGACAGCGGATAAACGTCACCTTTGGTTGCATCTGTTCCATGGGGACTTGTTCGAGAACCTGAGGTCGCAGAACATGGATGCACAGAGCGTTCCCTATCGTCGAGAAACGTTCCGAGAGAAGCATACGTTGATAGAATTCAATTCCGACTTTAACATGGCCGACGCCAGCATCATGAGTAGCACGGCCGGTGTGAAGAACATGAAAGAACTTTCATTGGCTGTTGACTCCATGAAGTTGGTGGGCGATAGCATCGGACGACAGTACTATCAAGAGTTGTCCAACGATTATTCGGTTTATCACCATGCGTTGACCCCGGATGATTCGTTGAAGATACAAACGGCCGATCTTCGTGCTTA
The DNA here is from genome assembly GCA_034176395.1 of Bacteroides sp. GTDB lineage: Bacteria > Bacteroidota > Bacteroidia > Bacteroidales > Bacteroidaceae > Bacteroides. Next base: position 25,387 of record JAXFUC010000043.1, read on the forward strand.
CAACATCGACAGTTTATATGCAGTGGCTTCGTTGGCCGAGAAACAGACGGTGATAAATGCAGCCTACGCCCGAGTGTCCAATCTTAGCAACGACTTAGATTTCAAAAACTTCACCTTGTCGGGAACAGATCGCAGCATACGTCGTCATGAAGTGGAGTGGCACCGTAAGTTGGCCATCGCCTTTTCATGCTTGGTTTTCTTCTTCATCGGTGCTCCTTTGGGCGGAATCATTCGTAAGGGAGGATTGGGCATGCCCGTGATTGTGTCGGTGATGCTATTCATTATCTATTATGTGATCGATAACACCGGTTTCAAGCTGGCCCGTGATGGGAAGTGGTTGGCTTGGATGGGCATGTGGCTCAGTACGGCTGTATTGGCCCCACTCGGTGCATTTCTCACCTATAAATCCAATCGGGAATCGGTGGTTTTCAATGCCGAGGCCTATCTCAATGCCTTGCGCAAATTCCTGGGTGTGCGTGGACGGCGTCATGTGTACCGAAAAGAAGTGATCATTACCGACCCTGATTATGTGCGATTGCCCCACGATTTGCGCCTACTTTCGGCTGCTTGTCAGAGCTATTTGCGAACAAATCGGTTACGAAAGGCACCCAATTACCTACGTTTGTGGGCGATGCGAATCACCGAAGATGAGGTGATAGGTATCAGCAACACCCTCGAATCGTTGGTCGAAGAAATGTCCAATACACGTTCGCCCGAGCTGCTTACGTATCTAAACGATTATCCCATTCTTGTTACTTCGGCTCATACACGGCCTTTTGCATCCTATGGACTCAATTTGGTTGTAGGACTTGTGCTACCCGTGGGCCTATTCTTTTACCTACGCATTTGGATGTTTCGCCTGCGGCTGAACAAAGATTTGGAACGAATCGTCGCTGTAAACGACCGGATGATAGAGGCCATTGACAGAATAAATCAACAAATAAACCAACATACCTATGAGTAAAATAACCTTAGACCGCATTGAAGATGCGATTGCCGACCTCAAGGAAGGCAAGTTCGTGATAGTTGTCGACGACGAAGACCGTGAAAACGAAGGGGACTTGATTATTGCAGCCGAGATGATCACGCCCGAGAAAGTGAATTTCATGCTCAAGCACGCACGGGGTGTTCTCTGTGTGCCGCTTACCATATCTCGCTGTAAGGAACTCGATTTACCCCACCAAGTGAGCGACAATACTTCCGTACTTGGCACTCCGTTTACTGTCACTGTCGACAAGCTCGAGGGATGCTCCACGGGCGTTTCGGCTTCGGATCGCGCAGCAACCATTCGTGCCTTGGCCGATCCCACTTCCACACCAGCCACTTTTGGACGTCCCGGCCACATCAATCCGCTTTATGCCCAAGAAAAAGGTGTGCTGCGTCGTGCCGGTCACACCGAAGCTGCGGTGGATTTAGCTCGTTTGGCCGGATTTCATCCGGTGGGGGCTCTCATGGAGATCATGAACGAAGATGGAACCATGGCTCGCCTGCCCGAGCTGAAGAAGATGGCCGACGAGCACAACCTCAAGCTTATTTCTATTCAAGATCTCATTGCCTATCGTCTGAAGCAAGAGTCTATTGTGGAGAAAGGAGTAGAGGTGAGTATGCCCACCGATCACGGAGAGTTCAGGCTCATTCCTTTCAAGCAGAAGTCCAATGGATTGGAGCATGTGGCTCTATTCAAAGGCAGTTGGGAGGCCGATGAACCGGTGCTGGTGCGTGTACATTCCTCGTGCATCACGGGCGACATTTTTGCTTCGCAGCGGTGCGACTGCGGTGAGCAACTTCACCAAGCTATGGACATGATTCAGAAGGAAGGCAAGGGCGTCATCGTCTACCTCAATCAAGAAGGCAGAGGCATCGGTTTGATGGAAAAGATGCGTGCCTATAAGTTGCAAGAAGAAGGGCTCGACACCGTCGATGCCAATACCTGCTTGGGTCATCTGGCCGACGAGCGCGACTACGGCGTGGGTGCTCAGATTATTCGCGAGTTGGGCATACGAAACATTCGCCTTATCAGCAATAACCCCGTGAAGCGAGTTGGCTTAGAAGCATACGGCCTCCGTATTGTGGAGAATGTGCCGGTGGAGATTACTCCCAATCCTCACAACGAGCGTTACCTTCGCACCAAAAAAGAACGTATGGGTCATACCCTGCACTTCTCCAAGTAGAGCACCGAGGTGAGGGGAGTCGCTGCGCGACCGATGTGTTGTCTACTGATAAGACGAATGCATCTTCCCTCGTGGATATATATAAATATTTCGCCCACAAACCTTACGGCTTGTGGGCGAAACATTTATGTAAACAAGTGGTAGTTTGTTTGCGCTCGGTGCAACGGACAGCCATACTCGAAGTGACAACTCACCGATATTCGAAAGGTCGTGGGCAGATGGTTATTCCACACTATGTCGGGTGAAAGGTGTAACAAACGAGCCGAAGCGAAAACCTGTTGGGGGCTTTGCTTCGGCTCGTTCTTTATACCTGCGTTTAGAAACGTTCCAATACGGTTTGGATGAGCAGGTCGATGCTATTCTTATAGTTTGTGTCGGCTTCTTTGATGCGCCGATTGGCAATGACCATGCATACCGTGGTGGCTTTATGCCCCAAAAGGGCACTCAGCCCGGCCACGGCCGAACTCTCCATTTCGAAATTGGTGATACAAAGCTCGTTGTATTTGAACGATTCAATTTTTGCATTCTGATGTGGGTCGGCCAATGGGATGCGAAGCTGCCTACCTTGAGGGCCGAAGAAGCCTCCTGCCACCGCGGTGATTCCTCTCACCATGTCGCTACCGGCTATGCGCTCGACCAATTCCACGTCGGCTGCCACTGCGTAGGGAGCCGGTGAGCAGAGATTGCCACTCCAACCCATATGGTTGAGGAAAGCTCGTTCCAACGGGAGGTCGCATACGGCATTGCGCCCGGCGTAGAAATTGAGCAGACCATCCAAACCGATGGATTTCACCGAGCATACAAACGTACCCACGGGCGTATGGGGTTGCAGGCCACCACACGTACCGATGCGTACCAACTCCAGTTGTCTGAAACGGTCTTTTTCTTCCCGTGTGACAAAGTCGATGTTGGCCAAAGCATCCAATTCATTGAGTACGATGTCGATATTATCGCACCCGATACCTGTCGACACCACACTGATGCGCTTGCCTCGGTAGTTTCCGGTCACAGTCCTAAATTCTCGACTTTCCACTTCGCATTCGATGGCATCGAAGTGTGAAGCCACGAGCGACACCCTGCCCGGATCGCCCACCAAAATGATTTTGTCGGCCAGCTGTTCGGGCTTTAGGTGAAGGTGAAAGATGCTTCCGTCGGCATTGATAATCAATT
>JAXFUC010000044.1:0-4509 GCA_034176395.1 Bacteroides sp.
TTTTTCGATGACTTTCAATTGGGCGACTGCCGCAGCATCGGCTTTATAACCTTTCCCTTCCTTGATTTGGCGGGGAATAAGGGTGAAGACGGGAGGAAGAATCGGCAGGTTCTCTTTGTGGAACCCCTTGATACCATAGGCTTCGGGCATGGCTGCCGTTATCAGGTGCCCCAATGCCCACGTGACAGCATAGCCGCCTCCTTCGATATAGCCGTCTTTCTTGTTGGTTGCCCGAACAACACGAGCGATTTCACGAGCTACGCTCGGCTTTTCTGCTATAATGACTTTCATTTGTTCTTACTTTTTGGATGTTAGTGGTGGCGGATTACATTTTCATTCCCTTGGAACGCTTCTTCTCTTCTTCCTTCTGTCCTTGCCCGGCGGTAGGCTCTGTCTGTCCCTGTTTGAGTGGCTCCTTTACATGCTTGGTAGCCTCGTTGGTCTTGCCTTCGGAATTGACGGCGACCTGCGTGCGGGAAGCGTTGTCGGGAATGACCTCTTTGGTTTGGGACTTGTCGGGATTCCATTTGAGGAAATCGAACTTGTTCTGCTCGAAATTCGGACGCACATAGGCATTGAAAGGCTCTCCCTTCTTGTCGATAAGCCCGGTCATATAGACCGTCTGACCTGCTTTGAGCTTCGCTTGCTCTTCGGGAGAGATGTCACGTCCCAGCATCTTCTTGGGGACACGCAGTTCTTTCTGCTCTGTCTGTTCCTGTCCTTCGGGGGCTTGCCTTTGTCGTTGTCCCTGCTTGGGAGAGCCGAAACGAAATTCAATCGACCGCTTGTCGGCATTGAATTGAAGGTTGGCATTGAAATGCTTTCCCGTTTTGGAGGTCATACCCTCCACGTAGATGCTTTTGCCTTCCGAAAGTTCCTTTTTCTGCTCGTCGCTCAGCTTCACACCCTTGATTTCATCGGGGATGCGTACCCTATCGGCACTCAGGGCGATGATGTCGTTCGTCAGGCGGTCAATACTCACGAAGCTGCGGGTCGGCTCATCTTTGCCGGGGAAGGTCAGCTCCACGGTACGACCGAGGTTGCCCGTTTCCTTGAGGGCTTTCTTGTCCTCGTCGGTGAAGGTATGCCCGAAGAACTCGCGTTCCAACTGTGGCTCCTTGCGGATGGCGTGGACGACAGGGATAAACATACCGTCTCCTGAAGCTCTCAAAGAAAGACGGGCATCGGTACGAATGGAGACTTCTCCGATTTTGATACTGATAGGAATGAGCTGGGTCTTGCGGTATTGAAGCAGGTCGTCAAGCTGCTTCCCCTTTTCCAGACTCTCACGGCTTACGCCCATCTGCTCGAACTGCTCCCACTTCACCTTGTCGGTGTCAATGCCTTGAAAGAACTGCTTCTGCTCTCCTGTATAGTCCGAAGGATTGACACGGGCAGAGTCCAGCATCTCTTTATTGGAGGGGACTTCCGGAGCTTTGAGCATCTCCGAAAGTACGCGGGCACTGGCAACGGCACTCTCGAAGGATACTTTGAAGAAAGTCAGCGGTGTGGGGTTCTTGAACTGCCGCATGAAGTTGGAAAGGAAGTTCTCCAGTGCATTGCTGTGCTTGTCGAACTTCAGGAAGCTCTGTTCATGCTCGGCGGTGGGCGGAACGGTTTGCAGTCCGCCATTCTCGTCCGTTCCTGCGACGGCTTTGAGGTTCTCGTCCTTCTGATCCTTGACCAAAAGGATTTCTTGGTCTTTGATTTTTTCGTCCATATTACTACGTGTTTAATACACCAACAGCGGTGCATGGGCAAAAGTAAATCAAAGAAACAGTGTATGTTAGAGGGTTGAGATAACTGCGTACTTGTGGCGTCGATATGGATAGAAGTGGCTCCTTACACTGTGTGTGGGCAAAACTATAGCATCACGAAGAACCGACAAAAATCACTATTTTTAGGTATTGTCTATGCAAGGAAATATTAAGAACTTTGCAACTAAATTGAGACAATGTATATCGATCTATGCAAACGCCAAAGGATTATACACGCAAGTTATTGCTAAAAACAGCTCGGGAAGCCTTTCTCCAAAAAGGATACAAGGCTGTGTCTATGCGTGAAATTTCCAAACTATCGGGTGTTGGTCTGAGCAATATATACAATTACTATCCCTGTAAAGATGATTTGCTGGCTGTTGTCCTACATCCGCTTTTTGAGGCGATGAACGGCATGCTGGACAATCATAACCGGAACGAAAGTCTTTCCCTTGAAATTTTCACCTCTGAGGAGTATCATCGTAAATCCATGCAGGAGGTGATGGGCATTATAACCCGTTATCGCAAAGAGTTTAAGTTGCTGTTTCTCGACACACAAGATTCCCGATTCAAAGACTATTGGGAGCGGTGGATTGGAAAAAGCACTGCAATCGGCATGGAATATCTGGAGAGAATGAAAGAACTCTATCCGGATTTACGCACCCAGATTTCTCCATTCTTTATGCATTTCACTTGTTCTTGGTGGATTAATATGATGAAAGAAGTGGTACTGCATGAAGAACTCTCCCAAGAGGAAATAGAATGTTTTATTGGTGAGTATATCCACTTTAGCACGGGAGGATGGAAAAAGCTCATGAATGTGGAATGTAACAGAGAAAAGAAAATGGTTGGAAGTAAGACTTCCTCCTATTCCAGTAGAATAAAAACAAACAGTATATGAGTGTCACTAATATTATTAACAATGAAGAATTAACTCTTGTACAGGGAGTAGGTGGACTTTTCCTTTGTGAGGAATCTTGGATTACGCAAAATCGGAGAAACATCTATTGTAAAGATATTTCGGATAAAGAGATGATTACAACGAAAGACGAAAATAACGGTACTGAATGTACTCAGACAGAATTATGGGACTTACCTTAACAATCAAAAGTATGAAACGGGATATTTCAATAACGTATTCCATAGAGCGAGTCGCCCACTTAGGGCGGCTCGCTTTGTTTTTGAACAGAACAGACTTTTGTTCGTTTTTGAGCCAACAATATCGAAGCGATTATCAGAAGTTGAAACGCTTTTATCCGCCCTCAATGAATGAAACAACTTACAAACAGCAAATGATATGAAAATAGAAAGAATCAATGATTGGTTTGCTCGTCGGGGCAAATGGATGGTACAAAGACGATGGCTGGTACTAAGCTTATCTATCCTCGTCTTTGCCATAGGATTTACAGGGTTAAGATACTTCAAGGTGAGTGCTTCGTGGGAAGACTACTTTCTCGAAGACGATCCGATGCTTGTTAAGACAGAAGAGTTCAAGGATATATTCGGAAATGACAATTTCGCAGCGGTACTGACCCGATGCGACAATTTGTTTACGAAAGAGAATTTGGAACTTATCCGTGAACTCACCAACGAGATGATGGACAGCCTTTCGTATGCCGACAAAATCACGTCGCTCACCGACATCGAGTTTATGATGGGTGGAGAAGAAGGCATTGACATCGAACAGATTGTACCGGACACTATCCCATCAGATCCGGCGAAACTGGAGGAGATACGCCACAAGGCTTACCTGAAACCTCACGTTGCAGAGCGGCTTGTTTCCAAAGACGGGACACTCTCGTGGATTATACTCAAACTGCGCACTTTCCCAGAAGACTCGGTGTGGAACAAGGGGAAGAATGCCGTTGCTCCTGAGGTGTTGACGGGTAACGAGCTGGAGCATATCATCACCAAGGACAAATACCAAAAGCTCCATCCCAAGGGAACGGGACTGCCCTATGTTACCGCCATGAAAATGAAATGGATAAATAAGGAAATGCCCCGTGTGCTGGGTATCGCCACCCTAATCTCCATACTTATCCTGCTATTGGTAACGCGCTCCTTTAGAGGAGTGGTCGTGCCGCTTGTCACTGCCGTAGGCTCCATTGTCATTGTTTACGGTATGTTAGGTTACGTGGGTATGACAATAGATAGCGGCATGGTGATGATTCCCATGCTCTTGACATTTGCCGTTTCCATTGCATACAACATCCACGTGTATTCCTATTTCAAACGCCAATTTCTCATACACGGAAAGAGGAAACAAGCGGTAGAAGAAACAGTGAGAGAAATGGGATGGCCGGTGCTGTTCAGCGCACTCACCACCTTTGCCGCCTTGCTTTCCTTCCTTGCCATACCAATGCAACCCATGCGTTTTATTGGTATAGCGACTTCTTCATGCGTGATGCTGGCGTTCTTTATAGCCATTACATTGATGCCTGTGCTCCTTAGTTTTGGTAAGGACGGAAAACCACACCCCAAAGTGCAGGAAACAGGCGGACGATGGTTAGACCGAAAATTAGAGAAGATGGGGGTAGGGGTACTTAAACACGGCACTTTGATACTATGGCTTACCGGAATGATCACTGTCGCTCTTGTCTATCAATTCACCAAAATAGAGACCGCCTTTGACGTGGAGCGAACCATGGGGCGAAAGATAGCCTATGTAAACAACCTCTTGGAAGTGGGCGAGAGTGAACTTGGGTCTGTCTATACCTATGATGTAATGATAGATTTGCCCGAAAATGGATTG
>JAXFUC010000045.1:0-2974 GCA_034176395.1 Bacteroides sp.
CTATGTATCCAGAGGCTATGGTGTGGAAACCCAATATGGGAACGAATTTGTCATGAATCAGTTTCACTTCATCACCGACAATCCTTGGAAAGAAGCGGATGACGAGGAACAAAAGGTGTTATTCAAGATACGCCATACGCCCGATTTCACTCCGGGATTGCTAAAAAAAGAGGGCGATAGAGGTTTTCGGATACAATCGCTCGAAAAGCTACAAGGTATCGCCCCCGGACAGTTTGGCGTGGTATATGACGAACATGCACAAATTTGTATCGGTAGCGGAGAAATCGGTTATTAAGCGTTCAACTCACCTCGGTAAAAAGGCTCACAGTTCGATTTCAGGGAAGGTCGCATAGCAGGTACGTACCTTTTCTTCAATGATCTCGTAAAGTCGAGGAATGTTTCCCCCTCTCTCCTGCTCGACCATTCGGAAGATGTCCTGCTCCAAGGCTTCGATTCGCTGGGTGATACCGGTACCTTCGTTGTTGAAAAGATACTGGATCTTGAGGTAGTGATAGCCGTCAGAGCGGTCGCCTAAGGGATAAACCAGTTTGCGTAGACTCATGCAGGCTTGGGATAGAGGCGGGATTCGCCCCGGCTGAGCGGATGCCAAGAGAGTGGGAAGAGAATGACCGACGAATACCGGCAAAGAAACCGACACGAAAGGCAAACCGACTTGAATCCACGAAGTAGTCTCTTTCGGATCTTCACCTTGACGCACACCCTCCACTAAAATGGTGCTCGCAGTGCCATATCGACAAATCATATCATCGGTCGCCACAAAACGTTGGGAGAATGGTTGCAAAAGTCCCTCTTGCCGATAATCTACTTCGAGCAAGGGATGATAAAGAGAGCGAGAGAAGTTTTGCAGCACCAAGGGAATGGTGAGTTGCCCCTCGGGAACACCGGCAAACAGCTGTTCGGCTGTTTGCCGACGAATGAAGCCGATTCCCTTGCCTTTCACTCCGGTTTCGGAATAATTGGTGCGCAGCACATAACCTCGAGGAGCCTGGATCGGATCGTTGGCGTCATACTTGACCCAGGTTTCGTTGTTGACTTCGTAAAAGGCCGCTCCGCCTTGCGCATCAATGACTCCGAAGTGTGCTGCCAATCCTTTAGGCGATGGGCGATCGTTGAGCAACCTCTCGAAATCGCCTATAGTTGCGCAAGTGCGCAAAGCCTCATGCATGAAGAACCCTTCGCGATCGACCCACGTACCTTGATAACCCTCGTTCACATTGAACGAAGCACTATTCATAATGGCAAAGCCAAACGAATTGTGTCCTCCCCATATTTGGCTGCCGGTTGTATCGTTGGCATTGACCAATCCCACGTACTCCATATTACCGACCACGTACCTTCGCACGGCATTCTCCAAGAAATCGGTGTCGCGAACTTTCCAAATCATAGGCCGACCATTGGCGGTAAATCGTCCACTGACAACTCCCGTGGTACAAGCCGTAGACGAAACATACTGAAATAGTAAAACAATCAAAATCAAAGGGAATGAAGGAATGAGATGCTTCACAAGAGCATGAGTTTTCATAGGTCTTCAGTTTTCAAGGAATCTGCATGTAAATGTATAAAAGTCTAATAAAAGTCACAATCCAAATTCCATATTTGAGAGGAGAAAAAAGAACAACGTCGGTTGAGCGACACGGCTCAACCGGCGTTATCAGTCTTAAAGTAAGAGCAATTACCCCGCTTGACGTAAGAGCCATCGTCTCATTAACATAGATTTATAGCCCCGTCAAATAAGTTTTGAGTGCTTCTACATATTCAACCATAGCCTCCCTTCCCTGAGAAGTGATGCGGCAAAGGGTACGAGGTTTCTTCCCCACGAAACTCTTTTCAATCTCTATGTATCGAGCTTCGCAAAGCTTGTCCAACTGCACGCTAAGATTCCCGGCTGTGGCTTCTGTTTTTTCTTTGAGGAAAACGAAATCGGCCTCCTCTACCGACAAAAGAATGGACATCACGGCCAGTCGCAATTGAGAATGTAGCAGTGGATTCAGTTCTTGCATGAGGACTTTAATTTACAGTGCATAATGTGACCGGGGACAATCATCATGACCACGAAGGTAAATGCAAATACCGGTAATTGCATAACCGAGTTGGGCATAAAATGAAAAACAAACGATAAACACAGGCCTATCGCACCACAAACGGTTAGAGAAGAGAGTTTAATGGCCAATCCTGTCAGCGTCACCCCAATACTCATGAGCAGCACAATTATAAACAATATAGGTATGGAAACCCAACCACTCAATAGCGAATAAGCTCCACCCAGGCAACCCAGTACCAACCAGATGTGACCAACGAATCGTTCCACATGATTCTTCACTCTTACTTCCTCTTCACGTTCTCGACACACATACATCAATAAACCTCCAACAATCGGTAAAACCAACCAAAGTAAAGAGGCTTTAGAGAATCCAATTCTCAATCCTACACCCCAAAACGCCAAGGTCACCAATACGGTGGTATATCCCCAGATTAGAAACGGATAGGCAGCTTTGCGGTTGGCATACTCTTGTGTTTCCTTAATCATACGAGTAATGAGTTCCAAACTCTCTTGTTCTGAGATTCTTTTTTCTTCCATTGTTTTGTACTTTAATTGTTTGTGCAACATTTTATATTGTCTTTGCTTTCTTTAGCTCACTCGATAGGTCATATCGACTTTCACGACCTGTTTATCGGTATTATCTATGGCTACTTTCATCTTCGCATAACCCTCCATGGGTACTCCTTCTCGATAATCCATCTGCTTGTTATCATTTTCGTCGTGAAGGATGAAAACCTCCCACTCCCCTTCTTTCATCGAAGGCATTTGTATCCAAGTACGTCCATCCGAAGAAGGTTTGACCGAAAGAAATATTGGTGGTTCTCCTTGCGTATTCTTGACCATCACATAAATCATGCCCTTATTATTTCTAACTCGAGATATTTCTAACTTAACATTGTGATTCGATGCATT
>JAXFUC010000046.1:0-25624 GCA_034176395.1 Bacteroides sp.
CGACGACATGGCCACCGGATCGGCTCGCTCGGTTGCAGGATTCGATGTGTACAAAGCCGTGGAGCATTGTCGGGATTTGCTTGAAAACTTCGGTGGTCATACTTATGCCGCAGGATTGTCCATGAAGATCGAGCGCGTGGAAGAATTCAGTGCGCGATTTGAGGCTTATGTGGCAGAAAATATTTTGCCCGAGCAAACCAGTTCGGTTATTGATGTGGATGTCGAGATAGATTTCAAGGACATCACCCCCAAGCTGCAAGCGGATTTGAAGAAGTTCAATCCTTTTGGACCCGAGAATCCCAAACCCATCTTTTGCACACACCACGTTTACGATTACGGAACCAGCAAGGTGGTGGGTCGAGAACAAGAGCACATCAAATTGGAGTTGGTGGACAATAAGTCAAATAATGTCATGAACGGCATTGCCTTTGGACAAAGCAGTCATGTGCGCTACATCAAGACCAAACGTTCGTTTGACATCTGCTACTCCATTGAAGAAAACACGCATAAGCGAGGAGAAGTACAACTTCAAATTGAGGATATAAAGCCCATTGAATAAGAAGTATAGCGATATACTGAAGCAGTATTGGGGATATGATAGCTTTCGCCCGTTGCAGGAAGACATCATATCCTCCATCGCGCAAGGCAAGGACACGCTGGGACTCATGCCCACGGGAGGAGGTAAATCCATTACTTTTCAGGTGCCGGCCTTGGCTGTCGAGGGTGTGTGCGTGGTGGTAACTCCGCTCATAGCGTTGATGAAAGACCAAGTGAGCAACTTACGCAAACGAGGTATCAAGGCCACAGCCATTTACTCGGGCATGAATCGGGCCGAAGTCGTGACGGCTTTGGAGAATTGTATATTCGGTGATTATAAGCTACTTTACATCTCGCCCGAACGTTTGGATAGTGAAATCTTCCAAAAGAAGCTGGTAAAGATGCCTCTCTCTTTCATTACCGTGGATGAGAGCCATTGCATTTCGCAATGGGGGTATGACTTTCGGCCTGCCTATTTGAAGATAGCCGATATCCGAACGTTGGTGCCCCACGTTCCGGTGTTGGCCCTTACGGCTACGGCGACTCCACAGGTGATCAAAGACATTCAAGAGAAACTGTGTTTTAAGCAGGAGAATGTCTTTCAAATGAGTTTTGAACGTAGAAACCTGGCATACCTTGTTCGCCATACGGACAATAAGCCTGCCGAACTGCTCAAAATTCTAAACCGAGTGTCGGGTAGTGCCATTGTCTACGTTCGCAATCGACGAAGAGCTAAAGAAACAGCCGAGTGGCTCGTGAAAGAGGGAGTTACGGCCGACTTTTATCATGCCGGGATAGATAATGCTGTAAAAGACCTGCGACAAAAGAGGTGGCAAGGCGACGAAGTGCGTGTGATGGTTGCAACCAACGCTTTCGGAATGGGGATTGATAAACCTGATGTAAGGTTGGTGGTTCATCTGGATGTGCCCGACTCTCCTGAATCGTACTTTCAAGAAGCGGGACGGGCAGGGCGAGACGGCAAGAAGGCTTTTGCGGTGATGCTCTATGCCGCTTCGGATAGAACGCTGCTGCACAAGCGAGTAAACGATAACTTCCCGGAAAAAGAATACATAAGGGAAGTGTACGAACATCTTCAATACTTCTTTCAGATGGCAATGGGAGATGGTTTGAATTGTGTGAAAGAATTCGACCTGGAGCAATTCTGCTTGCGTTTCAAACATTTCCCCATTCGTGTGGACAGTGCATTGAAGATTCTGAGTCGGGCCGGATACCTCGAATATACGGAAGAACAAGATTCATCTTCTCGTCTTCGCTTTCTGTTGCGGCGGGAAGACCTGTACAAAATAGGGGCAATGGATGCAGACATGGAACAACTCATCCAGACTCTTTTGCGTCAGTACAGCGGGGTATTCATCGACCACACTTACATCAGCGAACAATCGCTTGCCGTTTATACGGGATTGACGGTCGACCGGGTTTATCAAATGCTGAAGTTATTGAGCAGACGACGTATTATAGACTACATCCCTCGCAAAAAGATACCGTACATTATATATACGCGTGAGCGGATAGACGAACGATTCATCCAACTTGCCCCCGAAGTATATGAAGAACGGAAACAGAGCTTCCAAACGCGTATAGCGGCCATTGAAAATTATGTGACAACTCAACACATTTGTAGAAGCAGGCTATTACTGAATTATTTCGGGGAAAGGAACGAGCATAATTGTGGAATGTGCGATGTTTGTTTGAGTGAGAAACTCTCTCGTACACTCAACGAGGAGGAATACAACCGTTTGGCTGCTCAAATCGTGGAACGAATTGCCAAGAAACCGTTGACGCCCGCTTCGTTGGCCGGTAGCCTGCAAGCCAGAAAAGAAGATATTGCCTATGTTGTCCGTTATTTGGCCGATACGGGGAGTTTGATTCTATATGACGGACTGATTGGTCTCCCGGATAAAAAAGAAGGATGACTTGCTCCGTACATGGGAAAGAGCTACTTTTGCCTTCCGTGTAATACAGATTCACCCTTATGTTGACTTTCTTCAAATCCCTTTTCAAGGGTGGGAGCAATCGGACTTCCGATAAAGAACGACAAACGTTCGAACTCTTCAAATACGATGGTATGAGGGCACAGCGTATCGGCAGGCGCGACTATGCCATTAAGTGTTTCAACAAAGCATTGGAAATCGAGCAAGATTTTGAAACAATGAGTTATCTCAGTCAACTCTACCTTGAAATGGGAGAGCCGGCCGAGGCCAAGCATTGGCTTGAAATCATGCAAACTCAAGAACCTGGGTTGGCATCTCCCCTCCTCGCTTTGGCGCATATTGAGTTCCTGCAAGGGAATATCGAGAGCATGACTATGCTTGCCCAACGTGCTGTGGAACTGGATCCTCGAAACGACCAAGCCTATTTTTTGTGGGGGAAAGCATTAGGACACGACAAGAACTATGCCGAGGCCGTGGAAAAACTATCCGAAGCCATTACTTTGAAACCGGACTTTGAGGAGGCTCACCTTTTGAGGGCAAGGTTCTTATTGGATTCTGGGATTTCGGAGGAAGCACTTGACCATATCAATGAAGTCTTGAAACGCAATCCCGAAAACGAGTCGGCTCTCTTGTTATATGCTCATCATGCCAAGCTGAACGGTAGAGAGGCAGAAGCGGAAGCAACTTATCAAGCCCTCGTAGAACTAAACCCATTCAACGTGCAAGTCTATCATGAATGGGGGCAGTTGCTTGCAACACAGCACCGGTATCAGGAGGCGATAGACAGACTGTCCGATGCTTTGGAACTCCTGCCTCAATCGGTGGAACTCTATGAGTTGCGTGGTAAGTTGCGCCAAATTATGGGCGACCACGATGGAGCAGAACAAGATAAACAAGAAGCGGAGAGAATAACGGAAGAAATCTCTCCGGATGTTCCTCAAATCTCCGTTCCACATGCTGGTAATACCTTTTTAGGTATTTCCTAACAAACTCGGTTCATTGCTCTATGGCCGGAATTTACATTCACATACCCTTCTGTAAGACGAGATGTATCTATTGCGACTTTTACTCCACGACTTTGGTCAATGGATGGAAAGAGCGATTTGTCAACGCGTTATGCAAGGAAATAGAGATGAGGAAGGAATACCTGGATGGCCGGTGTATAGATACAGTTTATTTCGGAGGAGGTACGCCTTCCTTGCTTTCTGCTGAGGATTTCGCCGTTATTTTCGATTGCTTAAGTAAGTGTTTTGACTTGTCTCAATGTACGGAGATCACGTTAGAGGCAAATCCGGATGACTTGACTCTTTCCTATCTGAAAGAATTATCCGCTCTACCTTTCAATCGCATCAGTATGGGGGTTCAAACGTTTGACAATCGAAGTTTGTCGTTGTTGAACCGTAGACATACGGCCGAGCAAGCCATCGAAGCCGTTCGTGCAAGCCGAGAAGTAGGTTTTCGCAACCTAAGTATAGATCTTATATACGGATTGCCCGGTGAGTCTGAAAACCAATGGCAGACAGATCTTGAGCAGGCCATAGCCTTGCACCCCGAACACATTTCGGCTTATCACTTGACCTATGAAAACGGTACCCCTTTAGAGTGTATGCTTCGAAAGAAGCAAGTAAGCGAAGTTTCCGAGGAAGCCAGCCTGCATTTCTTCACCTCTTTGGTAGAGACACTGACAAAAGCCGGGTATGAGCAGTACGAAATATCCAATTTCTGTCGAACCGGACTGCAATCGCGCCACAATAGTTCTTACTGGCAAGGCGTACATTACCTTGGATTGGGGCCCTCGGCACATTCGTTCAACGGGACGTCGCGTTCATGGAATGTGGCAGCGATCAAGGAATATGTGGTGGCGATAGAACGGTGCTTGCTTCAGTTGGAAACAGAAGAACTTAGCCTAACGACTCGATATAACGAACGTATCATTACGGCATTACGCACGTCGGTCGGACTATCAATCTCGGAGTTGAAGGAGGATTTCGGGGATGAATGGAAGAGCTACTGTCTGGCAATGGCCGATCCTCATTTGAGAGCCGGGCGGCTAAAGCTGGAGAAAGATAGATTGAGGTTGACCCAATCGGGTATCTTTCTTTCGGACGGAATTATGAGTGACCTGCTGTATGTCGATGATTGAACTTACTATCTACCCACAATAACTTGTTGTTTTTATCTAAATCGTTTATTTATGAAAGCCGAACACTATCCCAAGTCACTGCTCCGAATGACATCGATAGCTGTGCTTCTTCTTTGGGTCTCCTCTCCTTTGAAAGCGGCAGACCCTCCTACCCCGGATCGTTTTACCATTAGTGGCATAATAACCGATAAACACTCCGGAGAAACGTTGATTGGAGCAAATGTTCTTGAACAACGCAACAAGCAGGGTACTGCAACCAATGCTTATGGACATTACAGCATTACTCTTCCTGAGGGAGAGGTTAGTTTGCGCTATTCCTACTTGGGGTATCGAACTGTGGAACACAGCTTTGTGCTTCGTAGAGACACCACGATTCATGTGCCGATGAGCGATGCCAACCTTCTCCAAGAAGTCGTGGTGGTATCCGATCGTAAGGAGGCCGGTAACATCGCCACCGGGATGGGAGCCATGGAAGTTCCGATGGCACAAATCAAGCAAACGCCCAATATGCTGGGAGAGGCCGATGTGATGAAAGCCATCCAACTTATCCCCGGTGTGCAGTCGGGAACGGAAGGAACGGCAGGCCTTCATGTTCGAGGCGGTGGTCCCGACCAAAATCTGATTCTACTTGATGGGGTGCCGGTGTATAATGTAGACCATTTGTTCGGGTTCTTCTCGGTTTTCACTCCCGAAGCTGTGAAGAAAGTGACTCTCTTCAAGGGTTCTTTCCCGGCGCGGTTCGGAGGACGTCTTTCATCGGTGGTCGATGTTCGTACCAACGATGGGGACATGCAACATTATCACGGCTTGTTCAGCATAGGGCTGCTCAGTAGCAAAATCAACGTGGAAGGTCCTATTTCCAAAGGGAAAACTTCGTTCAACTTCTCTGCACGACGTTCTTATTTCGATCTACTTGCCAAACCTTTTATGCCCAAAGACGAGCAGTTGGGCTACTACTTCTACGATCTCAATGCTAAAATCAACCATAGATTTTCCGATCGCAGTCGACTGTTTCTCAGCATTTATAATGGACGAGATCGCTTCTACTCCAAGTACGAAGAAAGTTGGGACAGTGGGAACGCAACTTCCATCGACCGTGGAAAGATGGATTGGGGCAATACTATTGTTTCTGCCAGATGGAACTTCTTGTTCGGCCCTCGTCTATTTAGCAACACCACAATAGCCTACAACAAATACCACCTCGGTTTATCATCCTCCACAAAGGAGCAACGCACGATGAAAACTCAAGGAGCGAACAGTCATTATGAAATGTCCTACCGTTCGGGAATACAAGATTGGAGTTTGCAAACGGACTTCGATTTCAACCCCACTCCGCAGCACCACATCAAATTTGGTGCGAATTATCTGTACCACA
The DNA here is from genome assembly GCA_034176395.1 of Bacteroides sp. GTDB lineage: Bacteria > Bacteroidota > Bacteroidia > Bacteroidales > Bacteroidaceae > Bacteroides. The sequence continues at coordinate 6,008 of JAXFUC010000046.1, forward strand.
GCTTTCGCCCTGAGGTCGCTACCACCCGTATCAGCGAGCGTAATAAAGGACAACTTGTTCAAGATACTACCTATAACAATCAAAACAACCAAGTGATCTATGGACACGAAGCCTCTGCTTATGTGGAAGACAACATCAGCCTGGGAGAAAACTTGCGCATGAATCTTGGTTTGCACGCCTCGCTTTTTCATGTCCAAAAGAAGACCTATTACTCTCTTCAGCCTCGCCTCTCGGTGCGCTATCAGTTTGCCGAACACAGCAGTTTGAAAGCGGCCTACACGCAGATGACCCAATACGTTCACCTCTTGTCGTCCACTCCCATCAGCATGCCCACCGACTTGTGGGTACCCATCACCAAGAATATCAAGCCGATGCAGGCCCATCAGTATTCGTTGGGGGCTTACCATACAGGAATTCAAGGTTGGGAGTTTTCTATCGAAGGATATTATAAACACATGAACAATGTGCTGGAATACAAGGATGGAACCAGCTTCTTGGGCTCGTCCACCGGCTGGGAAGAGAAGGTAGAGATGGGCAAAGGTCGATCCATGGGCATAGAGTTAATGGCGCAGAAAACCATGGGACGTACGACCGGTTGGGTTTCCTACACCTTGGCCAAGAGCGATCGCATCTTCGAAAACGGTACGGTGAACAATGGCGAACGCTTTCCCTACCGTTACGACCGCAGGCACAGCATCAATCTGGTATTGAGCCATCGCTTGAGCAAGAAGGTCAATCTCAATGCCTCTTGGGTCTTTTTTACCGGAGCGACAACAACGATTCCGAAAGAAGAAACAGCCATTCTGTTGCCCGGAGGAGGTGCCGAATCGTCCAATGACGCGCACTACATCGAAGAAACGTCCTACATAACCCATCGCAACAACTATCGTTTGCCTTCCAGCCACCGTTTGAACGTGGGTGTGGATTTCAATCTCAAGACCCGAAGAGGAACCAGTGTGTGGAACATCAGCGTTTACAACCTGTACAACGCCATGAATCCCACATTTGTGTATCGCTCGTGGGACAATAAAGGCAATAGGAAGGTGGTCAAGAAACTCACCATGCTTCCGCTTATTCCATCGGTTACCTACACTTATAAATTCTGAGATGATGAAACAGATATACCTTTTTACCCTCGCCGCTCTTTTGCTTGTGGGTAACGCTTGTACCCACGAAATTCCTTTTGAGGATAAGGAAGTGGCTCCCAAACTGGTGATGAATGCCTTGATAACTCCCGATACGTTGACTCACCGTGTTTACCTGAATCTTACGGGAATGAACCGTATGACCCATGTTAAAGATGCATCGCTCGAAATACGTGTAAACGGTGCGACCGTTGAACACTGCCGCCCTTTGCCCATCGACCCCGAATCTTCGAGCAAGCAATGCGTGTTTGCCATTCGCACACGTTTTGCACCCGGCGACCGAGTGCGGTTGGATGCGCATACTGACGACAAGCAACACCATGCTTGGGTGGAATTGGTTGTTCCTCAATCTCCTTTGCCTATCCTATCGGTCGACACATTGACGGTTCCCCTCAAAGCCGGAGGTTCAGAAAGCAACTACCTACGCTATCGCATCACCATCAAAGACCGACCGAATGAGGTCAATTATTATAGGTTTCAACTCTTTCAAGAAGAAAGATGGACTCAAGCCACAGGTTATTACGATCCTTTTACGGATAACTATATAAGCCTTGGCACAGATGCTTCCGTTTTGCGTGTGCAACGTGATCCCCGTTTTATCTTCCGTGACGATGTGGTTCTTACCGAAGGAAAGCCGCTTACGGATGCCGATGAAGAAAATGGCCTTTTTGAGAGTGTGAAGAATGTTTATACAGTCTTTGACGATAGCCGATTCTTGAATAGTTCGCATACGTTGACCGTGTACAATCGGTCAAATGTTACTGTCCCGAGTTACGGAAATGACTATCGAAAAGAAGTGGTGATTCGTTTGCAAAGCATAGGCGAAGCAGCTTATCGCTATTTTAAGGCTCTTAACCTATATCGTTCCGACACCGTGGAAGAGGCCTTGAGCGAGCCTATTAAATACCCTTCCAACGTGCAAGGAGGCACAGGGTTTGTAGGCATATTCTCCGAAGTGGAGTATCGACTGTCCTTGACTATTCCTTAGGCAGTGTCTCCTGCTCATTCGTCCGTAGAAGCTCCTTACGAATCTGAGCACGATATTACAATGGACGCGGAAAAGAGTTCGGCATTGCGCCGAACTCTTTCTTTTTGCCTATTTTCTTTTTGCCTTATTCTTGCAATAACAAGAATCATCTTTCAGCCCAAGGAGAAAGAAAGGCCTATCTCCTCTTCAACCGCTATTCACCAAGTCGTGCATTGTATGAATCGGTACATGGATTGTATACGTCAAATCTCGATTTGTATCGTTCAAACCTTGAACAGTAAATGGGCACGGTGTCAAGCGAATCTTGGATGGAGTAACCTTTCTTTTACCCACGAAGTATGCGCATCGGTGTGAAAGTGGCAAAAAATCTCGGTTACTCGTTGTTTTCATGCGAAAGCCCTGCCAAATTGTTTATTTTTGCGGAACTAACACAGAGTTCATGAAAGATTTTGTTATATCCGAAGCCAAGGTAGAAACTGCTATCCTTGTAGGTTTAATCACACAAACACAAGACGAACGTAAAACAACCGAATACTTGGACGAATTGGCTTTCTTGGCCGAAACGGCCGGAGCCAAGGTCGTGAAACAGTTCACTCAGAAGCTGCCCATGGCCCATTCGGTCACCTATGTGGGAAAAGGTAAACTCGAAGAAATCAAACAATACATCCTCACCGAAGCCGAAGAAGACAGAGAAGTAGGGATGGTCATCTTCGACGATGAACTGTCTCCTAAACAACTTCGCAATATCGAAGGCGAATTGCAAGTCAAGATACTCGACCGCACCTCGCTCATCCTCGACATTTTTGCCATGCGTGCGCAGACCTCCAACGCCAAGACCCAAGTGGAATTGGCACAATATAAATACATGTTGCCCCGTTTGCAACGGCTATGGACGCACTTGGAACGGCAAGGTGGCGGATCGGGAAGCGGCAGCGGAAAAGGTGGCTCGGTGGGACTTCGTGGACCCGGTGAGACACAGTTGGAGATGGACCGCCGAATCATCCTCAACCGCATGTCGTTGCTCAAGGAGCGTTTGGCAGAAATAGACAAGCAGAAAGCCACGCAACGCAAAAACAGGGGGCGAATGATTCGCGCCGCACTCGTGGGCTATACCAATGTGGGCAAGTCGACCCTGATGAATCTATTGGCCAAGAGCGACGTTTTTGCCGAAAACAAGCTGTTTGCAACGCTCGATACTACTGTGCGAAAAGTTATTATCGAGAATTTACCTTTCTTATTGTCCGACACTGTTGGGTTCATACGCAAGCTACCCACAGATCTTGTCGATTCGTTCAAGTCGACCCTTGACGAGGTGCGTGAGGCCGACCTCTTGATACATGTGGTCGACATCTCCCATCCCGGATTTGAGGAACATATAGAGGTTGTCAACAAAACGCTGGCCGACATAGGCGGAGGTGGAAAACCTATGGTTCTTGTTTTCAATAAAATAGATGCCTATACCTACATAGAGAAAGCAGCCGACGATCTTACTCCGGCCACACGTGAGAACATCAGTCTGAGCGAGCTGATGAAGACTTGGATGGCCAAGATGAATGACAACTGTCTCTTTATTTCAGCACGTGAACGTTTGCACATGGATGAGTTCAAAGAGACTGTTTACAACCGTGTGAGGGAACTACACGTACAGAAGTATCCCTACAACGATTTTCTTTATCAAACATACGAGGACGAAACAACATTCGATTAAAGCAAGCTACACCATGGCCGACTACCGAAAACTAACCGCCGAAGAAATCATTCGTCTCGAGAGTCGTTTTTGTACCGCCGATAATTGGGAGAATGTATGGGTAAAAGAAGGATTCACCGATGAGCGAATCGCTCATGTACGTTTCTCCGGTAGAATACGTTTGGGCGTGTTCGAAACAGATTATGTACTTGCCGGCGGAGTCCGGAAGGCGGCCGGGTTGCACAATGTCGTTTTGCATAATGTAACTGTGGGAGATAATTGTTGCATTGAAAACATCCATAACTACATTGCCAACTACGAAATAGGCCATGACACGCTGATAGAAAATGTAGACGTGATACTGGCGGAGGGGATCTGTGCATTCGGTAACGGTGTCGAAGTGGCTGTGCTGAACGAAACCGGTGGTAGAGAAGTATCGATCAACGATAAATTGTCGGCTCAGCAGGCCTATATATGGGCTTTGTATCGACATCGTCCGGAGTTGATAAACCGTCTGAAGATAATTGCCGATCATTATTCCGGAAAACATGCTTCGGACATGGGATATATAGGCAATTATGTAAAGATTCAAGATTCAGGAACCATTCGGGGGGTGCGCATCGGCGATTATGCTCGTATATTCGGTGCTTGCCGTTTGACCAATGGAAGTATCAATAGCAATCGCGATGCGCCGGTTCGCATCGGTGACGGAGTGATTTGCGATGATTTCATTATATCTTCAGGTTCTGAGGTGAACGATGGTACCACGCTGACACGATGTTTTGTGGGGCAAGCTTGTAAGTTGGGGCATAATTACTCTGCTTCCGATTCCCTTTTCTTTAGTAACTGCCAAGGTGAAAACGGTGAGGCATGTGCCATCTTTGCGGGGCCTTTTACGGTAACGCATCACAAGTCTACGTTGCTGATTGCCGGAATGTTTTCTTTCATGAATGCGGGTTCGGGCTCTAACCAAAGCAACCATATGTATAAGTTGGGCCCCATTCACCAGGGAGTTGTGGAAAGAGGAGCCAAAACGGCTTCGGATTCATACATTCTATGGCCTGCGAAAGTGGGAGCATTTTCCTTGGTGATGGGACGTCACGTGCACCATGCAGACACATCGAATCTGCCCTTTTCTTATCTCATTGAACAGTTGAATACCACTTATCTGGTGCCGGGAGTCAATTTGCGTAGTGTAGGTACCATCCGAGATGCTCAGAAATGGCCTAAACGCGATAAACGCACCGATCCCAACCGACTGGACTGTATCAACTACAATTTGTTGAGCCCCTATACCATCCAAAAGATGTTCAAGGGGCGATCAATCCTTCAAGAGCTGAAGCGCATCTCGGGAGAGACGTCCGAAATTTATTCTTATCAAAGCACTAAAATCCGAAACTCCTCGTTGAACAACGGCATTCATTTGTATGAAACCGCCATTCATAAGTTCCTTGGCAACTCCATTATTAAACGATTGGAAGGCGTTCGCTTTAACAGTGATGAGGACATTCGTAAACGCTTACGACCCGATACCGAGATAGGTACGGGAGAATGGGTGGATGTGGCGGGACTGATTGCTCCGAAGAGTGAAATCGACCGATTGCTTGATGGTATCGAAAGTGGAGCTGTAAACCGCCTGAAGACCATCAATGCCACCTTCGCCCATATGCACGAGAACTATTACACATACGAATGGACATGGGCCTACCATCGAATACAAGAGTTCTATGGCATTGACCCCGAGCTTATTACTGCACAAGATGTAATAAACATAGTAGAGGCTTGGAAGAGAGCCGTGATCGGCTTGGACCGAATGCTCTATAAGGATGCTCAGAAAGAGTTCTCGCTGTCCTCCATGACCGGGTTTGGGGCCGATGGTTCATGTCGTGACAAGGAATTGGACTTTGAGCAAGTGCGCGGAGATTTTGAAAACAATCCTTTTGTTAAGGCAGTATTACAACATATTGAAAGTAAAACGGCATTAGGCAATGAATTGATAAATCGCATTAATAGCATGATGACGGCATAATGACACACCGATTGAATGGAATTTATTCCGTTCTTCGGGCGTGTTATATTGCCAAATAATCATTACCTTCGTGCGGATATAGAATCTCTCTAATCTATGTTATACGTAATAAAATCAACGAATTATGGCAACACCTCCGTTCAAGTATCAGCCTCTGTTTGAAAAGGGAAAAGATACGACCGAGTATTATTTGCTCACTAAAGACTATGTATCCATCGGTGAATTTGAAGGATACCCCATTTTGAAGATTGAGAAAGAGGGACTTACCGCGATGGCCAACGCAGCTTTCCGCGATGTTTCTTTCATGCTCCGTCGCTCGCACAACGAGCAGGTGGCCAACATCCTCCACGATCCGGAAGCCAGCGATAACGATAAATACGTGGCATTAACCTTCTTACGCAATGCAGAGGTCGCGGCTAAAGGTGTTTTGCCTTTCTGCCAAGACACGGGTACCGCTATCATCCACGGGGAGAAAGGTCAACAGGTATGGACGGGCTATTGTGATGAAGAAGCCTTATCGTTGGGCGTTTATAAAACTTATACCGAGGAGAACCTACGCTATTCGCAAAATGCTCCGCTCAATATGTACGATGAGGTGAATACCAAATGTAACCTGCCTGCACAGATTGATATCGAAGCCACAGAAGGTATGGAGTATGAGTTTTTGTGTGTAACCAAGGGAGGTGGATCCGCTAATAAAACTTACCTTTATCAGGAAACTAAAGCCATTTTGAATCCTGGGACTTTGGTACCATTTCTCATCGAGAAAATCAAAAGTCTCGGAACAGCAGCCTGCCCGCCCTATCACATCGCTTTTGTCATTGGCGGAACTTCTGCCGAAAAGAATTTGCTTACTGTGAAGTTAGCTTCCACTCGCTTCTATGATAACCTGCCCACCACAGGTAATGAGCACGGACGTGCTTTCCGCGACGTGGAGTTGGAAAAGCAAGTTCTTCAGGAAGCACACCGCATTGGGCTTGGTGCACAATTCGGCGGTAAATACTTGGCACACGACATTCGCATCATCCGTCTTCCTCGCCACGGAGCTTCTTGTCCTGTAGGTCTTGGCGTGTCCTGCTCGGCCGACCGTAATATCCGTTGTAAGATCAATGAGAAAGGTATTTGGATCGAGAAGCTTGATGACAACCCCGGTAGTCTCATTCCGGCCGAGCTTCGCAACGCAGGTGAAGGAGATGCGGTGAAGATTGACTTGAATCGTCCCATGGGCGAAATCCTACAAGAACTTTCCAAATATCCGGTGTCCACTCGCCTGTCGCTCAATGGTACAATTATCGTAGGCCGTGACATCGCTCATGCCAAGCTTAAAGAAAGAATCGATCGCGGTGAGGGATTGCCCGAATACTTAAAGAATCACCCCATTTACTACGCAGGGCCGGCAAAGACACCTACCGGCATGGCTTGCGGATCCATGGGCCCCACCACTGCCGGACGTATGGATTCGTATGTAGACCTCTTTCAATCTCACGGAGGTAGCATGATTATGCTTGCCAAGGGTAATCGTAGTCAACAAGTGACCGATGCTTGTCAAAAGTATGGTGGATTCTATTTAGGCTCAATTGGAGGTCCTGCCGCCATCTTGGCTCAAAACAACATCAAGAGCATCGAGTGCGTGGAATACCCGGAGTTGGGTATGGAAGCCATTTGGAAAATCGAGGTGGAAGACTTTCCTGCTTTCATCTTGGTGGACGATAAAGGCAATGATTTCTTCAAACAAATCAAGCCTCGCTGCTAAGCGATTCCCTTATATAATAAACACTCAGAGAGTCTGTCCTCTTCATTCAAAGGGGGCAGACTTTTTGTTTTTCCTCCGTATTTAAGAGACGATTCAAGAAAGCTAAAAATCCGGATCGACCTGTACACAAAGATTTTCTCCCGTCATTGGATGAATAAACTCCAGTTCCTGAGCATGCAAGTATAGGCGATGGGCGGCACTTCCATACAGTGTATCGCCTACAATGGGATGGTTAAGTCCCTCGCTATGTGCCATATGTATACGCAATTGATGAGTGCGACCGGTAAATGGCGACAACTTTATGCGTATGCCCTGTGCGGTATGTGACAATACGAAGTAATGGGTCTTAGCTTCTTTACCATGCAGATGGTCGACTTGTTGACAAGGACGGTTGTTCCAATCGGGAGATAGCGGCAAATTGATAATACCCTCCGCTCCCACCGGTAAGCCATCGGGATTTCCTTGTAACAGGGCTATGTAGCGTTTCCGAATCTGCCGACTTTCGAATAGTTGTTGAAGGTATTTATGTACCTCTTTGGTTTTGGCTATGAGCACAAGTCCTGAAGTATCCATGTCCAACCGATGTACCAATAAGGGGCCATTTGCATGTGGTAGTCGCTTTCGAGCCAGATCGTAAACCGATGGTGTACCGACAGTTTTTCCAGGAACTGATAACATTCCGGCCGGTTTGTTTACAATCCACAGCCATGCATCTTCAAATACCGTATCGATAGATGGGGCTATCGAAGCCTCGGGCAACGGATCGGGTTCTACTTTCAAGCCTTGTAGCATGTGCTTCAAGATAGGCTCGCACTTTCCTTTGCACGAAGGATAGAAAGCACCATGATGCCTAACTTCGTTTTGAGGCGAAGTTCCCCACCAAAATTCGGCCATAGCCAAAGGTCTCATTTGGTTTGAGTAAGCGTATTGCAACAACTTGGGCAAAGCGCATTCACCTGCGCCGGCGGGAGGATAGCCTTGGGGGGTATTTCTGAAAATGCTAAGCAAGTCGGCTTCTTCACTTCGTGCATTCAGTACGCGGAAAGCCTCGAACAAACGATTCTGTAAGATTGCCGACCGTTCTTTGCGTTCTTTGCGTTTGTCGGCGATCAGTTGCTCCCATACTTTCACCCCTTGTCGGTACATTTCTAACTTTTCTTTCCACGCTTTTTGCTTACGCTTGAATTCGGCTTTGAGAAATTGACTTTCGTTGACCAACATCCTTTCTTCTTCAGCCGATAGTTGTCCACAGTCTTGCCTTTTCAGGTCGCGTTGTGCCTTGGCAGCGGCCAGTTTCTTTTTCCATTTCTCATTTTCCTCTTCCACAAACCTCTTTTCTCTCTCCTCTTTTACTTTCAACAAGCGGTATTCACGGTTCTGCTCAAGAGTTTCTATTTCGTTGTTGATAGCAGATATCACAGCTTCTTCTTGTTTGAAGAAACCGGCATCATCGAGTAAATCGTAAATGGGTGGCACAAAGAACTCGTGTCGATTGCTTCCGGCCAAATTGCCCGAGAAGGCCGCCAAGTAGCCAACTTCTCCGACATCGGTGCGCACCAACAGCACGCCGAACATCTTTCCACAACTCAATTCTTCGTGCCATTCCTCTTGTTGCGATAGGTAATTCATCACCTCTGTACTTGCTTGTAGGCACAAAGGGTGAGGTGTGTAGCGAAACGGATATGTGAAAAGCGAGGGTAAATCAATGTGAGAACCCAAGTCTGCGAAGTGATGAATCATAAAATAGCACAAAATTTATCTGCCTGTGCAGGTTTTAGTTGAAAGAACCGGTAAAAGCACTACTTTTGCTTTTCAAAAGTAAATGAAAAAACACTACCAGTAGAATTGAGTATGGAAAAAACAGTAGTAGCCTCCTATTCTGATTTGGAAAATTTAGTAGGAAAGCCCATCGGAGTATCTGATTACGTAGAACTTTCTCAAGAGCGCATCAATCTTTTTGCCGATGCCACCTTGGATCATCAATGGATTCATGTGGACACAGAAAGAGCCAAACAGGAGAGTCCCTATCAAAGCACCATTGCCCACGGTTATCTTACCTTGTCGGTTCTCCCCTATCTTTGGAACCAACTGATGGAGATACGTAACATTAAAATGATGATTAACTATGGCATGGAAAAGATGAAGTTTGGCCAACCCGTGCTTGCCGGTCAAGAGGTGCGTTTGGTGGCATCGCTTCACTCGTTGACCAATCTTCGAGGAGTAGCCAAGGCCGAAGTGAAGTTTGCCATTGAAATCAAGGGAGAAACCAAAAAAGCTCTCGAAGGAATTGCCGTCTTCTTGTATTATTTCGAATAGAGATTTCTCTTTAATTCCGAACAAAATTGCGAGAGTTTTATATGAAAAGGGCGAGGATGTAGTATCCTCGCCCTTTTCATATCTAATGTAGGCAGATGAGGGAGTTTGTCCCCACTTGATTAGCCTTTGATAGCGGCAATGCCGGGCAATACCTTTCCTTCGATGGCTTCGAGCAAAGCTCCACCACCTGTGGATACATAGGAAACACCATCGGCCAAGCCAAACTTATTGACACATGCCACAGAGTCGCCTCCGCCTACCAATGAGAAGGCACCATTGCGAGTGGCTTCGACAATCGCTTCACCAACGGCCTGAGAACCATGGGCGAAGTTATCCAATTCAAACACTCCGGCCGGTCCGTTCCAAAGGATTGTTTTAGAAGACTTAATCACTTGAGCAAAGTCTTCTTCTGCTTTCGGGCCGATGTCCAGGCCTTGCCATCCATCGGGGATTTCATTTGAGGGACAGAAAGCCGTCTTCGCATCGTTCGAGAACGAGTCGGCTATCTTGGAATCAACGGCGAAGACAAGTTTCACGCCTTTTTCTTCCGCTTTGCGCATCAGTTCCGTTGCCAAATCCAATTTATCGTCTTCACAGATAGAGTTTCCAATCTTACCACCACAAGCTTTGGTGAAAGTATGGGTCATACCTCCGGTAAGGATCAAATTATCTACCTTATTGAGTAGGTTTTCTATGATCTCAATCTTTGAAGAGACCTTTGAGCCACCCATGATAGCAGTGAATGGACGTTTGATGTCGGTGAGTACCTTATCTACGGCTGCAACCTCCTTGTCCATCAAGTAGCCAAACATTTTGTGATCGGCATCGAAATAGGCTGCGATGAGTGCAGTCGAAGCGTGGGCACGGTGAGCTGTTCCAAAGGCATCGTTTACGTAACAGTCGGCATAAGAAGCCAATTTCTTTGTGAACTCCTTTTGACTTTCCTTCACCACTTTCTTGGCAGCGGCTTTCTCTTCATCCGTGGCATCTTCGGCCAAACCACGAGGTTTGCCTTCTTCTTCGGCATAGAAACGCAGGTTTTCAAGCAGCAACACTTGGCCGGGTTTCAAGGCGGCCGATTTGGCGGAAGCTTCTTCTCCCATGCAATCGGAGGCAAACTGCACATCCACACTCAGCAGTTGAGATAGGTGATTGAGGATGTGTTTTAACGAATACTTTTCGGTTGCTCCTTTGGGACGCCCCAAGTGAGATCCGATGATGACGCTTCCCCCATCGGCAAGAATCTTCTTCAGAGTGGGAAGAGCGGCACGCATACGTGTGTCGTCGGTTATTTGAAAGTTTTCGTCCAAGGGGACATTGAAGTCCACACGCACAAATGCCTTCTTGCCGGCAAAGTTGAATTTTTCGATCGTCTGCATAATCTGTTATTTTTGATAAATGTGTCGTCTTCGATGAGCACGCCGACAAAGTTACAATAAATTTCTGTTCGTAGGAATAAATTCTTGACTAAAGTGGCTGCCATCGCGTGCTACAAATCACAGTGGTATTTTGTTTGGGCAAAAAAAGCATCAAAAAGACAGTTGAATACCACACCTTCCCTCCTTTTCGAATCTAATCATGTCTCACCGATAGTTGCCGAAGGGCGAGAGACTGGTTTGCCGTTCGCATGCCATCCCTTAAGGGACGATTTGTCGAACATAAACGCTCCGGTTTCAAAGTGCCCACACTCACCGAGCTAAGTGTAGACACTTACGGGGCAAAGTGTAGGCACTTATCGAGCAAAATGCAGGCTGTTTTTTCGTCTGCCATAAGAACGGCGTCGGTTGCAAACAATGCGAGTTGAGTTTCGAAACAGCCGATGCATCACCGCCGGCTCAAAAGGATAAAGAAACAACAACTTAACCGACAAGAAAAAAACTTTGAGGGTTGCGAGCGCTTTCTGCTTGAAAATAGTACCTTTGTGCCCAGATAGTAGGTTCTCCGCGCTATGCAAGAAAGGCTTCTCTTTCCGTAAGGAACGAATACGGTCGGTCTGATTCGAGAGAACTCTAAATGGCAATTTATTTTATTAAACTAAGGTAGAACAATGAAAATTGAAAAGATTGTAGCTCGGGAAATTCTCGACTCAAGAGGTAACCCCACGGTAGAGGTAGACGTAACATTGGAATCGGGCATCATGGGTCGCGCATCCGTACCGTCGGGTGCATCCACCGGTGAGCACGAAGCATTGGAATTGCGCGATGGTGACAAAGGACGTTACCTGGGCAAGGGTGTGCAAAAGGCTGTGGAAAATGTAAATAAGATCATTGCTCCCGCATTGGCCGGTATGTCTGCTTTGAACCAACGCGGCGTGGACCACGCCATGCTGGCACTGGATGGAACCAAAACGAAGTCTAAGCTGGGTGCTAACGCTATTTTGGGTGTGTCTTTGGCCGTAGCCAAGGCAGCAGCCAATTACCTGGACATCCCCTTGTATCGTTACATCGGTGGAACCAACACTTTCACTTTGCCCGTTCCCATGATGAACATCATCAACGGTGGTTCGCACAGCGATGCTCCCATTGCTTTCCAAGAATTCATGATTCGTCCCGTAGGTGCTAAGTCTTTCAAAGAAGGTTTGCGTATGGGTGCCGAAGTGTTCCATGCCCTTAAGAAGGTGCTGCACGATCGCAACCTCAGCACTGCCGTAGGTGACGAAGGTGGATTTGCTCCTGCTTTGGCCGGAACGGAAGATGCGTTGGAATCTATCCTCTCTGCCATCAAAGCCGCAGGCTACGAACCGGGTAAGGATGTAATGATTGGATTGGATTGTGCTTCTTCGGAGTTCTACAAAGACGGAATCTACGATTACAGCAAATTCGAAGGAGTCAACGGCAAAAAGCGCACTTCGGACGAACAAGTTGCTTATCTCGAAGAACTCATCACAAAATACCCCATTGACTCCATCGAAGATGGTATGAGCGAAAACGACTGGGATGGCTGGAAAAAACTGACAGATCGCATTGGCAATCGCTGTCAGCTTGTTGGCGATGACCTTTTCGTGACCAACGTAGAATTCCTCGCAAAGGGTATTGCCACCGGTTGCGGAAACTCTATCCTGATCAAGGTAAACCAAATCGGTTCACTGACCGAAACTCTCGATGCCATCGAAATGGCACACCGTCATGGCTATACTTCGGTTACTTCACACCGTTCAGGTGAAACCGAAGATGCTACGATTGCCGACATAGCAGTGGCAACCAACAGCGGACAAATCAAGACCGGTTCATTGAGCCGTTCCGACCGTATGGCAAAGTACAACCAACTACTTCGCATCGAAGAAGAGCTGGGCGACTTGGCTGTGTACGGTTACAAACGTATTAAGTAAGCGCACAGACGCATTGCATGAACAACCAACCTTTATATACTTATCGAATATGAAAAAGATTCTTTTCATCGCTTGTGCCGGTTTTGCATTGGCATCTTGCGGACAAAAAGCACAGCAAGCTCAAACAGAAGCTATGGACTCTACCAAGGTAGCGGTGGAGCAAGTTGTAACGACCACTCACGTTGGCACTTATAAAGGAGTACTTCCTGCAGCCGATGCAGCTGGTATCGAAACGAAGTTGACTTTGAATGCCGATATGACCTTCGCCAAGTCAGAAACTTACCTTGAGAAGGGAGAGAGCTTTGAAAGCACCGGTACTTACAGTGTTGAAAACGACCTCGTGACTTTGACCGATGCGAACGGTGAGATCTCTTACCTGCGCCTTGAAGAAGGAGCGGTTCGCTTACTCAATGCAGATAAAGAAGCTGTTACGGGCGAGTTGGCCGATAAATACGTGTTGGTGAAAGAATAAGTCTTCGTACTTAATCATTCACTCATCGCCTCAATCAAGAAACGTGCTGCAACCAAATGTTGCAGCACGTTTTGTTTATATTCTCTTCGCTTTCCAGAGTTGCCAACTATTCAGTAGATTTTGCCAAATGATGTAACAGCCGGGACCCAAAGCAGCAGCCGGATGTAAATAAGCATAGCACATCCAAATGGCAAATATTGTGTTCTTCTGCCCCAAGGACTGACCGGCGTTGATACTGTTTGCGGTGGGGTGTCCCAACGCCCTACCTACACCGAATTGAAGCATACATATCGCTAAACTTCCAATGGCAATACCCGATTCGAGCAAGCGGTTTTCAACGGCGATAGCGGATAGAGATTGGAACACTTGTCCACAAGCAATGGACAGAGCAATGACCCACAAATAGAATGCAGTGTCGCCCGAATGAGCCAAACGAAAATGCATCTTGGGCAAGTAACGATTCAGTAATAAAGCCACAAGAATGGGAAGAATGAGCAAAGGAAATATCTTGCCGAAAACTTTTGAGAAAATAGAGAAGAACTCTACTTCGGTAGACGCACCCACAAAAGGTAAAAATAGGGGGATAGTCAGTGCAGCACAGAGGTTGGATAGTAGCGTATGTGTGGTGACAAAAGCCGCACTTCCCCCCAATTTATGGGTCACCACAGCCGCTGCTGTGGCTGTTGGGCAAATCACACAGGCCATCACGGCCTGAACTACAATTTTATCGTACAAACTAAAACTTCCGTAAATGATAATCACGCCGATGAGTTGCGCCAGGAGCAACCATCCATGCAATGGAAATATACGAAGTTGATTCCAGGATATTTTGCAAAAGGTGAGCAGGAGCATCAAAAAGATGAGATAAGGGGTTAGAAAAGCAAGTCGCGACAACCAATCTGCCCCAATAAAACCCACTAACATGGCAAGGGGTAATGTCCAATTTTTAAGAACCTGAATCATCGGTGAGAAGATTTTACAGTAAAGAAGTTGTTGCAAAGTAAGATGGTTTTGAGCAAACGGCTGCCGAGAAACAGAAAAAAGAAAGCTTCACAAAGCAATTCCGGCAAAATGCACTACCTTTGCTTCTGATTTTGAAAATGAACCCTACTTTTTTTCATATACGGCGTTATGCTCTTTGGGGTTGCTTGTTGCTCATCTTTCAAGCGATGGTTCCTGTTTGGAGTACGAATTTTGTCGTGGTCATCGATGCTGGTCATGGAGGTCATGATCCCGGAGCGGTGGGTGCGATCTCTAAGGAAAAGAATATCAACTTGCGTGTGGCCTTGAAATTGGGCCAGTTAATTGAAGAGAATTGCCAAGACGTGAATGTGGTCTATACTCGGAAACGAGATGTGTTCATCCCTTTGGCACGTCGTGCGGAGATTGCCAACGAAGCAAAAGCCGATCTGTTCATTTCCATTCACACCAATGCCCTCCCCCGAAACAAAACTTTGCAAGGTGCATCTACGTGGACGTTGGGTTTGGCCAAATCGGATGCTAATTTAGAGGTTGCCAAGCGAGAGAATGCCGTTATCCTTTATGAGAGCGATTATAAAACTCGGTATGCAGGCTTCAATCCCAACTCATCCGAATCCTATATCATCTTTGAGTTTATGCAAGACAAGTATATGCAGCAAAGCGTACACTTGGCTTCCTTAATACAACAAGAGTTTCGCCACCATGGCAAACGAACCGATCGTGGGGTGCATCAAGCGGGCTTCTTGGTTCTCAAGGCTACGGCCATGCCCAGTGTATTGGTTGAGCTGGGATTTATTTCCACCCCGGCTGAAGAGCGTTTCCTCAGTACCGACGAAGGAACGACAACCTTGGCCAATAGTATTTATAAGGCATTCTTAAGCTATAAGAAAGAGCATGACAGTCGCCGAACAGATGCAATCGGGACCCAAGTTGCGGAAAAAAGACATCCTTCCCCTATCCGGGTGCAAGACACAATCGATGTTCCTCCGACAGATAATGAGGAACTGTCGGCGACAGATACCTCCGAGGTTTCGTCTGTGTCACAAAAGGTATCTGATGATCCTATTTTCAAAATACAGATTCTGACTTCCCCACGCCCTCTTTCCAAGACCGACAAACGTTTGCAAGGCTTGAGAAACGTGGAATTCTATGTGGAGAATAAAACGTATAAATATACCTGCGAACCTTCTACCGACTACAATAAAGTGCTTAGTGCAAAGAGGAAGATTGCTTCCCGGTTTAAGGATGCTTTCATCATTGCTTTCCAAGGAGAGAAAAAGGTAGATGTCAACAAAGCAATAACCACATTCAAGAACAGAAGAAACAAGTAACTTTATGAATAAGCTTTTAACTCGAGAAGTCAAAATAGGACTGGTAGCCGTTGTGGCCTTGGCCATTACTGTATATGGTATCAATTGGCTGAAGGGCATTCAGATGTTTCGTCCTTCCAGCTATATTTTTGTGAAATTCAGCAATGCCAATGGACTTACCGAGTCCAGTCCGGTCTTTGCCGATGGAGTGCGTGTGGGAGTTGTGCGAAGTATTACCTACGACTATAACCACCCCGGAAATATCATTGTCGAAACCGAGGTCGATACGGACCTGCGCATCCCTAAGGGAAGTAGTGCTGAATTGGTGTCTGACTTCATGGGGAGTGTTCGCATGAATCTGTTGCTGGCCAACAATCCAAGGGAAAAACACACCATTGGCGACACACTACCCGGGACATTGAATGCCGGTATGATGGCCCAAGCGGCAGAATTGATGCCTCAGTTGGAAAGGATGTTGCCCAAGTTGGATTCCTTACTCGGCGCACTCAACCGATTGGCCAACGACCCGAGTATTTCCGAAAGTGTCAAGAATATACAAATGACTACCTCCCATTTATCCCAAGCCAGCAAACATCTGAGTGGTTTCATGGGTCAAGAACTTCCCCAACTTACTGCCAAACTGAACACCACATTGGACAATGTCGTGTTGATTAGCGATAATTTGAAACAAGTGGATTATGCTGCAATGATGGATAAAATAGATGCCACGCTTGGTCAAGCTCACAGCATTGCCGAGAAGATGAACAGCAAAGAAAGCAGTCTTGGTTTGCTACTGAACGACACACAGCTTTATGATAACCTGAATGCAACTTCCCATCATGCTGCTGCATTGCTCGAAGATTTGAAGAGTAACCCCAAGCGGTATGTGCACTTCTCCATCTTTGGACGAAAGAAGTGATTGCAATTGGGCAGTCATCGCAAACTTCATTCGGTTCTATGAGTATGTTTCCCATAGGACCGAATTTCGTTTATTACCCCTTGAGAGATTCCCGAGTTTTTGCACGCAGAAGAGGACTGTTTGCTTTTGACTGACTAACCTACCAATGGATATTTCGCGGTTCACTGCAATTTGCTCTCATCGGCATCTACGTTTTGTTAGCTGTCAATAAAAAGGTAGCCCTCATTTTGTAGGATAAAGAAAAAAACTCCACCTGAAATACAAATTAGATTTTTTCTAAATAGACTATCACGTTGTATGTTCGTCTTAAGAGAGTAGTAAGCACTCAAAATCTGCCTATCAGCTCAATCAAGAATAACTCTCTTACAGATAAAGCCAGAAAGATTTTGATTTAATCCGCTATTATACAAGTGTTTGCAAAAAGACAAATTGATGGTTGAAAATAAAATAGGAGATCTTTTCTATAATTCTATGAGAGTAAGACACTTAGATGATTGCTAAAAAAAGCAAGAAAAAGTCACAGTTGTTTTTCTAAAATAAGATACTCACTTTTGCAAGTGCATAAGTTTACCCATCTTCTATTGAATGTCTTGATTTCATCATGATTGTGCCCAATCATATAACCCTTTGGAATCGTTGTCTGACTATAATCAAAGACAACGTGCCCGAGGCTGCATATAACACATGGTTTGTTCCCATTGTTCCATCCAAGTATGAGAACAAGACCTTGTATGTGCAGATTCCCAGTCATTTTTTCTACGAAATGTTGGAAGATAAGTTCGTAGACTTGCTGCGGAAAGCACTGACGAAGGGCATCGGCGAGGGCACTATGTTGAAATACGAGGTTGCGGTGGACGCATCCTCCCCCACTGCTCCCGACAGCGTAATGCACTTGGAATCGAGCAAGCATTCCACGGCAGTAACTCCCAAACCTATTGTCAATGGGAACAAGGCACCGAGTTTTTTGCAAACTCGCGTTTTGAGAGATTTGGATCCACGTTTGAATCCAAACTACAATTTCGACAATTTTATAGAAGGTTACAGCAATAAGCTATCGCGTAGCGTGGCCGAGGCCGTGGCACAATCCCCAGCGGGTACGGCTTTTAACCCGCTGTTTCTGCACGGCCCATCGGGTGTAGGTAAGACTCACTTGATTAATGCTGTCGGAACGAAGATCAAGGAGCTTTATCCCGAAAAGCGGGTTCTGTATCTATCGGCCCATTTGTTCCAAGTGCAGTATACCGACTCGGTAAGAAACAATACTGTAAACGACTTCATCAATTTCTATCAAACAATCGACGTCCTCATTATTGATGATATTCAGGAGTTTGCCGGACTCACCAAGACGCAGAATACGTTTTTTCACATCTTCAATCACCTCCATCAAAACGGGAAGCAGCTTATCTTGAGTTCCGATCGTCCCCCAATAGCGATGCAAGGCATGGAGGAGCGACTTCTTACGCGCTTTAAATGGGGCATGGTAGCTGAGCTGGAAAGGCCGACGGTTGAACTTAGACGAGAAATCTTACGCAATAAGATACACCGGGATGGGCTTAATTTCCCCCCCGATGTTATCAATTACATAGCCGAGCAAGTGAGCGACAGTATCCGCGATCTGGAAGGAATTGTTATTGCTATTATGGCTCGTTCCACCATTTTCAACAAAGAAATTGATTTGGATTTGGCCCAGCATGTTGTACGAGGCGTGGTGCAGCACGAGTCGAAAGCGGTAGGTATCGAAAGCATTCTCGAGGCTGTTTGCGAACAGTATAAATTGGATTCTTCGGCCATACACACAAAGTCTCGTAAACGTGAGGTCGTCGTGGCTCGTCAAGTAGCCATGTATTTGGCCAAGAAACATACAGACCTATCGACTTCGAAGATTGGGAAATTCATCGGAGATAAAGATCACGCCACAGTACTGCACGCTTGTAAAACGATCAAAGGACAAATCGAAGTTGACAAAGAGCTTAAAAACGAGGTCGATAGAATCGAAGCCCAACTAAAGGGACGCCGTTCTTAAGGCTTGGCTTGTGCTTGAGGTTAGTGGAGTATTCCCCTTTACCTCCCTCTGTTTGCCCTGAGGTTAAACAATCGCGCAGAGTTGCATCGTCGAGAAAAACCTCCTACTTTTGTGTTGGAGAACCAAGCCTTTTACTCACCAATATGTCTGCCTTACCCCCTTCACCCATCTTTTCCAGCGAGAAAGTAGGAAGCTATACTCACCAAGTAGAGCCGTTTCATGTAGATTTTAAAGGTAGACTCACCATGGGAATTTTAGGCAATCACCTGCTTAACTGTGCCGGTCTACACGCAACAACACGTGGATTCGGCATAGCCACTCTCAATGAACATCACCACACATGGGTGCTCTCTCGCCTATCCATTGAGTTGATTCGACCACCCATGCAGTATGAACATTTCACGATTCAAACCTGGATTGAGAATGTTTACCGGCTCTTTACCGATCGTAATTTCTCCATAACGGATGAAAAGGGAATCCCCATTGGGTATGCACGCTCGGTATGGGCCATGATTGATGTGGAAACGCGAAAACCAGCCGACCTGCTGAGTCTGCATGAAGGAAGAATTGCCGACTACATATGCGACCTTCCCTGTCCCATTGAAAAACACAGTCGCATCAAGGTAGATTGCACGATGGTTCGTTCGAGGTTGGAACCTCGGTATG
>JAXFUC010000047.1:0-18821 GCA_034176395.1 Bacteroides sp.
TTCTTGTCCATGTCGATCATTTTTACTCTTTGTACGCTAAAACAGTACTCTTGTGAACTACTATTATAACGTAAATGCCCTGACCTACATGGTATACTTTTCAATTATTATGGTGGTATACTTTTCAATTATTATTTACACAAGGGGTTACATCCTATACAATAGGTGACCCCAGAAGTAACACAATAGATAATTTGAGCATCCAACGATATTATGCTGGATATTATTACAATTATGCAGGAATTTATACCGATGACAATTGGAGCGTTCAAGCGACATCTTTGTATGATGGTTACCGAAAGTTGAGATATTATTATCCGGCAGAAAATAATGCCCGCACACGAAATATGATTGCTCCTAAGTTTAGAGTCGCTTCTTCATATGGTGTGACGTCAGCTATTGTTAGAGGAAATGCTAAAGCCCGTTGTGCTTCTTATCAAGAAGACGGTTTCCCGGCAGGAAGGTGGCGTGTGCCCACCGCTGCTGAAGTAAGGTACATCATTGATCTATCGGAACAGAAGAAAATACCTCGTTTGTTCGGTTACGAACCAAGTCTCAATCTGACTGCCACTTATTGGACTGCGAATGGATTGATTACCATTACCGGAAGAAATGTGACGACTAATGATTATCCTTCGGATGAAACCGAAGCCCACGTGCGTTGCGTCTACGACGAGTGGTATTGGGGAAATAAAGCTATTGAGAATAAACAAACATTTACTTGGGGTGACCGTCCCAGATAGATGGAGAATTGCGTATGAAAGAAATATACAGAATAATATGGGTGCTGTGCATGTCTCTGCTATACTGCGGTTGCAGTCACAGCGAAGTCTTTGAACAAGAGGAGAGCTCCGGTGGTAGGGTCGAACTGAACTTCAGCGTATCTGTTCCGGAAAGCAGTGCTGTAACAACCCGTGCTTTCGGAGAAATAGCCACTGTGCAATCGCTTTATGTGGTGGTGTTCGATAATAATGGATACGTTGTAGAATATGCCAAAGCCAAGGTTTTCCCTCAAGTGGGTAATGATGAAACACCTTTCAAGGTCTCGTTGCATACCTCCTCGGAGAAGCGCATTCTGCATTTCATCGCCAATTATCCCGAAGCCAAGATTAGAGACCTTACTTTTGGTTCGGAACGTGATCTGATTGGCCGAATGGAAGTGTCGACAGGAGAAGAGTCTTATTGGCAACGTGTGGAACTGGCCGACGGTATCGTTTCGGATGAGGTTACTTCTCCTAAGCTGAAGCGAATACCTCTTATTCGTAATTTCTTGAAAATTACGGTGGAGAATCGAGATACTGATTTTAACTACGAAGGTTTCGCCGTGATATATACGCCCAACAAGGGAAGCGTGGCTCCATACAATGCAAGTAAGGGGAGTTTTGAACATTTTGTGACAACCGAAGGAAGTGGGATAAGTGCCACCTATCAGCAATTGACTGCTGCAAGATATAGGGGATACATGCCGCAAAGTATCACTTGGGAGCACACCAATGTTGAAACCCCCATTTTTCAAACAACGCCTTTCTATATGTATGAGCGTACGCAGGGAGTGAATAAGAACTCCACTTTTCTTCTTGTGAAAGGTAAGAGGAAAGGTGCTTCCGTTTCTACCTACTACAAAGTAGACATTGTATATTTAAACGAGGTGACAAAGCAGCCGGTTTATTACAATTTACTTCGTAATTTTCACTATAAAGTGTTTATCAATAGGGTTGTAGGCTCGGGAAAGGCTACTCCTAAAGAGGCGGCCGATCGTCCTGCCGACAACAATCTTTCCAGTTCGGTAGATGTTAGCCACTTGTCTAACATCTCCAACGGTATCTCCCGTTTGTTTGTCAGTTACACCGACACCTCCTTGGTTACGTTGGATGCTGTGAATCTTAGATTTAAGTTTTATCCGGATATTCGAAATAACGTGCAAGACAACAGCCAGATAAAACTGCATCTGAACGATGACACCGGACAAACGATCTTTGAGATGCCCCGGATTTCGAGTAGCGATGACGCCGATGGTTGGCGTACCGTGACCTTCCGGCCAAATACCGGATTAAGTGCTGCCGAGAAACTGCAATCTGTCGTTTTCTACAGCCCCACAACCACTACGCAATCGGGTATCAGCCGTACAGTGACATTTAGATTGCGTCAGAAATACAGAGTGGAGTTGAGTTGCTCTCCGCAAGTATTACCCGTGGGTATTGGACAAGAACTGACTTTGAGAATGATGTTGCCCGATGAGCTACCTGAGACGATGTTCCCGTTGAATTTCTTGGTGGAATCGTCAACAAATAGTGTTTATCCCAACTCCGTATCGGAATACATGCCTGTGGTTACAGGGAAGTCGATCGTTACAGGTCGGGAATCTTCTCTTTCCTATGGGTTTATGAAAACATGTACGTACGAACAATACAAGGCTTTGTCTGTACAAAACGGTCGTAGAGTGCTGGAATGCCATTTCAAGACTAATAACTATGCAAGTGCGGGTACCATATATGTGTACAATAAATATTTTGAGAAAAACAACGTTTCTTTCTCTAATTGGTAGAGATAAATCCGCAGCGCGATTTTTTTTCGTTCTCTGCGTCCTGACGCTACCCTTTATGGAAGCCGGTTGTCAAGGGAAGAACTCTTCCGTAAAGTCTGAAAGGCGTCCGAGTTTTGTTTTGCCTGAGATACCATCGGACTTGAAAACGAAGGAGGATAGGCTTGATTATATAACATGCCACTATTGGGATCTCTTTGACTTCAAAGATACTGCTTACATACATCTGCCCGATATTACCGAGCAGGCTATTGTGGACTATATTGATCTGTTGCGCGAATTATCCCCTGCACAACGGGAAAATTGTGTTGTGAGTCTGCTTGAGAAAGCAAGTATTGAACCGAAGATGCTGAAGTACATGGTGTCAGTATTACACGAGTATTGGGTAAATCCCCAGTCTCCTTTTTACGAAGAGACGCTTTATGAGCCTGTTGCTCGCTATATCCTCTCATCGTCGCATTTCGATGAAGCGAGCAAATCAACGGCGGCTTTCGAATTGAGAATTTCACAGATGAACAGTGTGGGAAGTGTGGCAAATGACTTCAAGTACGTACTTTCTTCGGGCATAGAACAGCGTATGAGCGAAATCGTTAGCCCTTACTTGCTACTGCTCTTCTACGATCCGGACTGTAGCACTTGCCAACACTTGTTTTCACAGATCAAATCTTCGGAGCGTTTGAAGCAACTTATTGCTGCCAAGAAAATAAAAGTGTTGGCCGTATATCCTTTGGATGATGTGGTGGCATGGAAGAAATATGGAGATTCCGTTCCAAGAACTTGGTTAAATGCCTGCGATAGGGATTTATCCATACAGAAGAATTTCTTGTATAATCTGGTGAAAATGCCTTCAATCTATGTTTTGGACAGCCAAAAACGAGTGCTGAAAAAGGATATTGACATCCGTACTATGGCAGACTTCCTTGAAAGTATTTGAGAATGGGGTAGTTGCTACTGTTGAAATTAGAGGTGGACATAAATTCGATATAAAGGTAGAATCTTATAAGCCTCCCGTCATTTATATGTTTCATTGAAGGCAGTCTTTTATCAAAGAGGCAAGTATGAGACTGTTGACAGTGATCTATTTTCACTCCACCCCGTACACCCGCCGGTGAATTTCCCGTCTTACCTGCTCAAAGTCTTGCTCTTCGTTCAGGCTGCCACGCACCATGAGGTGCATGGGCAAGGGCTCGAATCCGGGGCGATAGGGCGGTTGCAGATAGGGGCTTTGCCACAACTCAAAGCCGCAACGGCGATAGAAGTCGATGCGTCGTCTGCTCAGCTCGTCGGTTGGCAGTTCTACCTCCAGTACGATGGGGAGGGTGGAGCGGTTGCAAAAGGTCAGTAGCGTTTGTTGTCCATACCCCTCGCAACGCTTGTCGGGGGCTATGGCAAAGTGTTCCACAAAGCAGAAGCCATTCAGCTGCCAATGGCTGAGTAGTCCCACGGCTTGTCCTTGGTGGACGATGGCATTGTTCACAAAGGCCTCGTTATGCAGTGTGTTGTGTCGAATTTCGTCCAAGGGACGGTATTCGACGGGTGGGAAGGAGGTGCAAAGCAAATCTTCGACAAAGCGATAGAGGTCTGTCTGTGTCGGGGTGAGGGGACAAAGGTCAATCATGATAGCAGGATGCTGAACGAATTCGGGTCGAAACCGCCGGTTTCGACCCGAAGCGTATGTGTTAGGGCACGTAGAAGAGGATGAGTTTCTTCAATGCTTCTTGGCAAGCGAGGCAGAATCCGGGATGGTCGTTGGTGCGCATGCGGCAGTTGTCGGCAGGGCGATAGATGCCTTTGGCCGAGTAGCCACCGCCCTCATACAGCCCCACGGGGAACTGTTTGGCTTGTGCCGTGGGGGTGGGGCGTGGGCAGTCGGTGGGCAGCAAGGCCTCCCATTTGGATGCGAAGTCGACGAGCGTAGTGATGTTGGGTTCCCAGGGTTCCACATCGAGTGGGTAGGTCTCGGTCATCAAGTCGTTGTCGTAGTAGTACTCATCGCCCAATCCTCCGAAGCTATGTCCGAACTCGTGCACCACCACGGGCGCAAATTGTGGGTGGTGGGTGGTTGTCAGTGTGTAGGAGTTGTATATGCCGCCACCGCCGTAAACGTTGGTGTTGGCCAGGATGATGATGTGTTCGTAGGGGATACCGGCCAAAGCGTTGTGGAGGTCTTTGACGTGCGATGTGGTGAGGTAGCGAGCCGAGTAGAAGGTGTCGAAGTGCGAGTGTACCACGGTTTCTTTCCACTCGCCGCGTCGTGGCACGCTCACTCCGCTATCGGCCGAGGGGGCACCCACGGCCACGATGTTGAACTTATGCTTCATGCTGCCAAAGGGTTCGTGGGCAAACAAGGCCTCGCAGGCTCGCTGTGCATCCTTGTAGAATCCTTCCATCTCTTGAGCGGTATAGCCCTCGGCCAAGATGGCCACGTCGATGCAGTCGGCATAACTGCCTCCTTGGTGCAGGTAGCGATGGGGCTGTATGCGGTCTACGCCTTTGGTGTGTATGAGGATGTCGGCCGGGTCCACCACGTGTTTCAGCCGAGCCACTTCTTGGCGACGGTTGTTGAGCAGGCTCACTTCCACCTCGACTTTTTGTTTGGGATAGGGCACGAGGAAGGTGTTCTCGAAGTGTTTGCTCACGCTTTGTGCTTCGTCGGTGGTGAGCCACTCTTGGAAGAGCGAAGAGAACGAGGTGCGATAGATGACCTTTCCCGTGGCCACGTCCCTCACGGTGATTTGGCCGTTTCCCGCCAAGGGCAGTCGGTCAAGGTTGTGACGGCGTCCGGCCCAGGTGGGCAGGGAGGCCAGTTCGTCCAAACCGATGGTTTGTTGTTGGGCATTACCGCCGAAGGAATAGTCGATTCGGAGGGTTTTGTCCTCGAAAAACTCATCGAAACTTTGTGCTCTTAGGCCCATGATGGCCGTCATTGCGAGCAGGTACACAAGAAAACGCTTCATACTAAGGTAGGGGTTGATTCATGTGCAAAGGTAAAAAGTTTCGGTAAAAGCCTGCCAAACATTTAATAAAACAGGGGATATGCGTATCGGCTATGGGAAAAGTTCTATTTTTGCACCAATAAGCAATAACCAAAAACCGGAGGACTATAGTAATGGGACACCATCAGTTGGATGCGTTGGACGAACAGATCTTGAGTATGATTGCGGGCAATGCGCGCATACCTTTCTTGGAAGTGGCACGTGTGTGCAATGTTTCGGGCGCTGCCATTCATCAGCGCATTCAGAAATTGACGAATTTGGGCATCCTGAAGGGCTCTGAATACGTCATCAATCCCGAAAAGATAGGATTGGAAACCTGTGCATACATGGGGCTGTTTTTGAAAGAACCCGAGTCGTTCGACCGTGTGGCCGAAGCCCTGAAAGCCATTCCCGAGGTGGTGGAGTGTCATTACACCACGGGGGCATACGATATTTTCATCAAGCTATACGTGAGGAACAACCGACACCTCATGGACATCATTCACGACAAACTTCAGCCACTGGGCTTGGCACGCACCGAAACCATCATTTCGTTCAACGAGGTGTTCAAACGGCAAATGCCCATCAGCTTGTCCGAGAAGGAGTAGAACTCACCATCTGTCCGCACACACGCATTGCGGTGGGCGCTTGTGTTTGGCAACCTAAGTGCCTACACTTTGCCGCCTAAGTACAGGCACTTACCGACCCAAGTGTAGGCACTTACCCGAGTGAGTGCCCACACCCTGCCGGCCGTATGCGAACGGTCGGCGAACGGGGAACGATGGTGGAATGGAGTGAATCCGTGTGTCAGCGACGCACGTAGTTTACAAACGCATACGAGCAGGGATGCTTTTCGTCCGTGGGATGAAGTTCCCTGCTTTCTTCTTTCCACAGGGCGGGGTCGATAGCAGGAAAAAAAGCATCGGCCTGCGGAGCTGTGGCGTCGATTTCGGTCATGCAGAGTTCGTGAGCCAAGGGCAGAGCCTGACGGTAGATGCTGGCTCCACCGATGACAAACACCTTTTCTTCGTCGGTACAGCTGCGCAGAGCCTCTTCGAGCGAAGGGAAGACTTCGGCACCGACATAGGAGGCTTCGGGTCGGCGCGACAGCACGAGGTTGCGGCGGTTGGGCAAGGCTCCGTTGGGCAGGGATTCAAAGGTTTTGCGCCCCATGATGATGGTGTGCCCCGTAGTGAGGGCTTTGAATCGTTTCAAATCGTTGGGCAGCCAAAACAATAGCTTGTTTTCAAACCCGAGGGCCATGCGGCGATCTACTGCGGCAATGAGGTGAAGTTGTGGCATGGTGTGCAAAGCGTGCTTGGGTGGATGAGGAGGCTAAACCGACACTTGACCGGCGATGTGGGGATGTGGGTCGTAGTCGGTCAGCCGGAAATCGTCGAATTTGAAGTCGAAAATGTTCTTTACCTCGGGGTTGATGTGCATCCGAGGCAGGGGGCGAGGTTGGCGAGAGAGCTGCAACTTCACCTGCTCCAAGTGGTTGAGATAGATGTGTGCATCGCCCAGTGTATGGACAAATTCGCCGGCTTGCAGCCCGGTGACCTGCGCCATCATTTGCAGCAAGAGGGCGTAGGAAGCGATGTTGAAGGGCACACCCAGGAAGATGTCGGCACTGCGTTGGTAGAGCTGCAGGCTCAAGCGTCCGTCGGCCACGTAGAATTGAAAGAAGGCGTGGCAGGGAGGTAGCTTCATGTCCTTGAGGTCGGCCACGTTCCACGCACTCACGATGATGCGTCGCGAGTCGGGATTGGTTTGTATGGTGTGCACGGCTTCGCTGATTTGGTCGATGAATCCCCCCTCATAGTCGGGCCAAGAGCGCCATTGATAGCCGTAGATGTGTCCCAAATCGCCATGTTCGTCGGCCCATTCGTTCCAGATGCGCACACCGTTGTCTTGCAGGTACTTCACGTTGGTATCGCCTTGGAGAAACCACAATAGTTCGTGGATGATGGACTTCAAGTGCAGCTTCTTTGTGGTGAGGCAGGGGAAGCCTTGGGACAGATCGAACCGCATCTGATAGCCGAAGACGCTGATTGTGCCCGTTCCCGTGCGGTCGGTCTTCGTCGTTCCGTGGTCGATGACGTGTTGCAGCAGGTCTAAGTATTGTTTCATAAAACCGGGTCTGAGGGTGGATGGTGGACAAAAGTAGGCAAAAACTCCGTTCGTGCTTCGCTCCTTGGCGGTCGAATTACAGAAAGGGAGTGAATAAGTTGGCAAACCACCCCACGAATTTCTTCCACGTCGAGCGTTTTTTCCACAGCTCCGAGGTGAGGGGGGTGCATTGTTTCAAGTCGGCTTCAAATCCTTGGTTCAGCTCTCGGGTCACAGCCTCATTGAAGATGAATACATTGGTTTCGTAGTCATAGCGCAGGCTGCGGCTGTTCAGATTGGCCGTGCCCAGGGTGCAAAACGTATCGTCGACCATCATGAGTTTGGAATGGTGAAAGCCGTTTTCGTACAGATAGACGTTGGCACCTTTCTTCATCAACTTGTGTAGCTTATGGAGGGCAGCATCGGGGGTGAAGGAGATGTCCGAGGCGGCCGACACCATGATGTTCACCTGCACGCCCTTTTTGATGGCTGTGCGCAGGGCGCGGCCGATGGAGGCCGTGGGCACGAAGTAGGGATTGACGATGTTGATCTCTCGATGGGCCGCTTCAATGGCTTGGGCATAGGCTTGGCTCAGTAGCCTACTGTTCTGCCGAGGCGTGCGATCCACCGTGGCCATCGTGACGTGGCAATGGGTGAGGGTGGTGTCGAGCCCCGATGGCGTGACCTCTACAAGGCTATCGCCGGCTGCGGGAGGCGGACAGTAGATCGAGTCGCTAAGCTGTTGTCCCGTCTGATGGGCCCACGCTTGCAGAAAGATGCGCTGGAGGTCGGCCACCACCTGCCCTTCGAGTCGGGCGTGCATATCGCGCCACGGGCCTATCTTGGGCAGCCCGTAGATGTAGTAGTCGGCCACGTTCATGCCGCCGGTATAGGCCGTTTGCCCGTCGACGACGGCTATTTTGCGGTGGTCGCGATGGGCGGCGTGGTTGACGTAGGGAAATCTGATGGGGTCGAACTTCACGATGTCGATGCCTTGGCTGCGCAGTGTCTTCAGAAAACTCTCCTTCAGCGGTCGGTCGTTGGACCAATTGCCAAAGGCGTCGAAGAGGGCGCGCACCTCCACCCCCTCTTGAGCCTTGCGCGCCAAGAGATCGAACAAGGCGTTGCCGATGGAGTCGTTGCGAAAGTTGAAATACTCCAAATGGATGTGATGCCGAGCCTGCTCGATGCGTGCAAATAGGTCGTCAAACTTCTGAGCGCCGCTTTTGAGCAAACGAATGCGGTTGTTGTCCGAAAAGGGAACGCCTGCTTCACGCAGGAAGGCGATGAATGTGGAGTCGCTGTCGGGGCGTGGGAAGGAGACTCGGGAACTGTCCGGAGGAGTGGCGAGAATGTATTGGAGCCGGCAAGCGACTACGATCAGGATGAAAAGTGTCCGCTTCAAGGAATGGGAGTGTTTGTATGTCTTTTTCTACTTGTGGGTTGCGAAATTAGGCAAAACGGACGGGTTGGAAAGGATGATTACCATACTTTAACGGTGAATACCGTCGAAAGAAGCCGCTGGGGCAGTGGGTGTAACGAAAACAGCCCGAAGTCGAGCGGTGTGTGTCGCTTGACTTCGGGCTGTCGAAGAGGGTATTTCGTTAGTTGAGCGAGAAGAGTTTCTTGCCGCCTACATAGACCACTAAGGCACAGATCACGAACAGATTGCGCAGGGGCGAGCCGGAGGTGAGGCTGTCGTAGAATCCACCCGTGACATCGCCTTTGAGACTTTCCCACATCAGTTCGGCTCCACCGAGGTAAACAAACAAGCCCACCACCACGGCTGCCACAGCTATCGTGGGCAGCTTGCTCGGGCTACGGTCGTCTTGGGGCAAGGCACGCATGACCCTACGGCTGAATCCTCGGTCGGCTATCTCCTCTCGTTGCGAGGTGAGAAAGCTGTGTATGAGTTGTTCCGAATCATTTCTTTCTGTCATAACCGTTTTGTTTTAAGTAGTTGGCCAACTTCTCTTTGCCTCTGGAAAGGTGGCTTTTCACCGTGCCGGTGGGCAGTCCTGTGATGTCGGCAATCTTGTCTATGCTCACGTCTTCCATGTAGAAGAGGGTGATGCAGGTGCGCTCTGCTTCCTTGAGTGTTTGCAATGCGCGATATACGTCCATCTGTTTCCCAAGGTCGGCCTGCGTGGTGTGGTGCAGGGCGTCTACGGCTTGGGCGGTGAGGTCGGTGGTTTCCTTTCGGCTGCGAATATAATCATAAAACACGTTGTAGGCAATTCGATAGAGCCAAGTGGAAAATCCCGATATGCTTTTGAAGCTCCCCAGATGAGTGTAGGCTTTGATGAAGGTTTCTTGTGCCAAGTCGTCGCTCAACTCCCCATCGCCCCCCGTGAGATGCAGAAAGAAGCGTCGCACGGGCGACTGGTACTTCTGCACCAGGGGCTCAAAGGCGCGGGTGTCTTTCAACACCACCACTTGCGCAATAAGCGATAGTTCGTTGAGGGCGTTCATTGCTCTGTGCCTGCGTCTTTGTTTTGTTTGCGTCTGCGCTGTGAGCCGATGTACCAGTCGGATATGCCCGATGCCAAGATGATGAGTCCGCAACATCCGATGCCGAGCGAACCGGTGAAAGCCCATAGGAAGATGAAGATGGCCAACCCACAGAGGGAGTTACGGATGCCACGCTCGTACAGGTCTTCCACTTGCTTGGCTTTGAAAAAGTCGTTGGGCAGGGGGTGTCCGGCAGCCAAAGCCTGTTGCATCAGCTGCAAGCGTTTTTGCTTCTCGCGGTGGCGGAAGAAGAATACCAATCCAATGGTCACCGCTAACATCAGGGAGAAGCCCAAGAGGCAACTGAGGACGATGGCCACAATGCTCGTAGTTTCTTTGATGGTGTCGGATATGTCCTGGAAGGGAAAGTGGTCGTCCAGGTCCAATTCGTGGTCGAACTCGGCCCCGTTCATGCTGTATTGCAGGCTGTCGACCGACTTAATGGCACTGTCCAGCTCGGGCGGAAGGTTGTTGAACCGTATGCTGGCCCCTTTGTTGCCTTGCGAATCGGTTGTTTGGGTGATGTCGATCGACACGGATCGTCCCTTGTCGGTAGGGATGCCTTCGGCTTGCAGCGGTAGTGTTGCCAGCGTGCCCAGGCAGAGGGTGATGAGGAGGTGTTTTGTATTCATGTGCAAAGTATGTTTAAACGGTGAATGATGGATTGTTTGTGAGTTAGACGGAAGCGAGACCTCACAAAGTTGCAAATAGACGAAGAAATTTTCATATTTGTGGCTCACAAATCCTCGAAACCATGATTTTACCCCTTTCGTTCGTGGAGTCGGTGCGCCAACTGTTGGGACATTCCACGGCCGAAGCCTTTTTGGCTGCGCTGGAGCAAGAGCCTTCCACTTCCATTCGCCTCAATCCGCTGAAACAACCGCAGGAAATGCAGTTGCCCATCGAGGCTGTGCCGTGGTCGACCCACGGATATTACCTGACCGAGCGTCCTCGCTTCACCTTCGACCCCTTGTTGCATGCGGGGGCCTACTACGTACAAGAAGCCTCGTCTATGTTTGTGGAACAGGCGGTGCGTACCCATGTTCACGGGGCGGTGTGTGCGCTCGATCTCTGTGCCGCTCCCGGGGGGAAGTCGACCCTGCTCCGCAGCTGCTTGCCCGAAGGGAGTTTGTTGGTGGCCAACGAATACGTGCGTAGCCGAGCAAACATACTTGCCGAGAATCTGACCAAATGGGGGCATCCCGATGTAGTGGTGACACAGACCGATGCAGCCACCCTGGGCGAGCTTACGAATGCTTTCGATCTCATCTTGGCCGATGTGCCTTGTTCGGGCGAAGGTATGTTTCGCAAGGATGCCGAGGCTGTGGACGAATGGAGCGAGGAGGCCGTGGCTGCCTGCGTGGTACGCCAGCGTCGCATCCTGACCGACGTATGGCCGGCTTTGAAGCCGGGGGGAATACTCATTTATAGTACCTGTACCTACAACACGAACGAAAACGAATCGAACGTTGGGTGGGCGTGTCAAGAATTAGGGGCCGAGGCACTACCCATACCCACTGCCGAAGGTTGGCAGGTAGGGGGTGGATTGCCGGAGGGAGAAAAGCGGCCGGTCTATCGCTTCTTGCCTCATCGCACCCGAGGCGAAGGCTTCTTCTTGGCTGTGCTGCGCAAACAAGGAGGGGAGGAGGAGGTTGCCAATGTGCTGTCCGCAGAGCGTGAACGACCCAAGAAAACCAAGAAGTCGGGTCGGGAATCATTGTTTACCATCGCACAACGTGCCGAGGTCGAGACATGGCTGCAACCTCAAGAGTTGGTCAACCGCACGATGGTGGAGCATGACGAGGGGCTGCATTTGTTGCCAACGGCCCATCTGGACTTGTGTCAAGCCCTGGCTCGACGTTGTCATGTGATGCTCTACGGAACACGACTGGCCACTCTCAAGGGGCGAGATTTGCAGCCTGCCCATGCGTTGGCTTTGAGTGCAACACTGTTGCACCCCGATGCCCTTCCGACAGCATCGCTCTCCTACGAGCAAGCCATCGCCTACTTGGGTCGCGAAGCTCTTACATTGCCCGCATCGACTGCTCGAGGTTGGGTGCGTCTTTGTTTTCGTGGGCTGAGCTTGGGATGGGGCAAGCAGCTGGGAACACGCACCAACAACCTCTATCCGCAAGAATGGCGCATACGCTCCACTCATCGTCCCGAGGCGGAGGAACGGGTGATTTGATGCGACAACCTCGGACTACGATTGTTCGGTCTCGCTTTTGTGGCCGTGCTATCCTGCCTTGGCGAGCGTCACGGGTTTTTCATTCACCTCGATCAATGGTTCGAGGTGAGAAAATCTTGCTTTGTTTCTCCGATGACGGAGGATGAGAAAAGAGCCGTTCAGAGCTTTGAAACGTTTTCTCGGTTCTCTTGCGGGAGGTGATGTATTGATAGTTTCTTCGATAAAAGAGAGCTTTGTTTGCACACTTTTGGCGTTTGTATGCAAATTAATGTTACCTTTGTCCCACGATTTTATGAATTTAGAAACCAAATACAATTATGGCTTATAACTTATTGAAAGGAAAAAGAGGTATCATCTTCGGAGCCCTTAACGACCAGTCCATCGCTTGGAAAGTAGCAGAAAGAGCCGTTGAAGAAGGTGCCATGATCACATTGTCGAACACGCCTATGGCCATACGCATGGGCGAGGTATCGGCTTTGGCTGAGAAACTGAACTGCCCCGTCATCGCTGCCGATGCTACGAGTGTGGAAGACCTATCCGAGGTGTTTCGCGCCTCTATGGAAGCCTTGGGCGGACAGATTGACTTTGTGTTGCACTCCATAGGAATGTCGCCCAACGTGCGAAAGAAGCGTACTTACGACGATTTGGATTACGGAATGTTGGACAAAACCTTGGACATTTCCGCCGTATCGTTCCACAAAATGATTCAGTCGGCCAAGAAACTCAATGCCATAGCCGATGGAGGTTCCATCGTGGCTTTGAGCTATGTGGCTGCTCAGCGTACGTTCTACGGATACAACGATATGGCCGATGCCAAGGCACTCTTGGAATCCATTGCCCGCAGCTTCGGTTACATCTATGGTCGTGAGCACAACGTACGCGTGAACACCATTTCTCAATCGCCCACGTTTACCACGGCCGGAGCCGGCGTGAAGGGTATGGACAAACTCTATGACTTTGCCGATCGGATGTCGCCGCTGGGCAATGCATCGGCTGAAGAATGTGCAGATTACTGCATCGTGATGTTCTCCGACCTTACTCGCAAAGTAACCATGCAAAACTTGTTCCACGATGGTGGTTTCTCCAGCGTGGGCATGAGCCTGCGTGCCATGGCGACCTACGAAAAGGGATTGGACGAGTATAAGGACGAAGAAGGCAACATTATCTACGGCTAACCTTTGATTGACGGATGAAATCTCGCTACGTCTTCCTGCTTTGTGCCTTGTTGCTGGCGTCCCTTTGGGCGGCTTGCACGCTGGGTACGTCCTCAGCCAAGGAAGATTCACGGGAGATTTCCATCTTCAGATACGAAAAACTGTTGGGCGAATACGTTCGTTCCAACAGTTTTTCTGCTTTGAGTAAGCTTACCAAGAGCCATCGAGAACCTACCAAGATTCTCATTGAAGATGTGCTGGCCATAGGTCGAGTGGAAGAGGACTCCATTATGGAACGACTGCGACACTTCTATGCCGACACCACACTGCAACGTTTGCAACACGATGTGGACGTGGCCTTTGCCGACATTCGATGGATCGAGAAGGAACTGACCAAAGGCTTCCGGCGATTGAAGCGTGAAGTTCCGGCCACCCAGATTCCTCATGTCTACACACAAGTGTCGGCATTCAACGAGTCGATTGTGGTGGTCGACAGTCTGTTGGGCATTAGCCTCGATAAGTATATGGGGGAAGATTATCCGCTGTATCGCCGTTTTTACCACGACTATCAGCGGCGCACGATGAAGCCCGAACGCATCGTTACCGACTGCTTGCTCTTTTTCTTACTCAGTCGCTACGATATAGACTACTACGAACAACTGTCGATGATGGATCTTATCCTTTATTATGGAAAGGTCTATTACGTGGTGCAACAAATCTTGGGGCAGAAAACCGTCTTTGAAACCATAGGCTATTCGTCCGATGAAATCGCTTGGTGTCTCAAGCACGAGAAAGCGTTATGGAACGAACTCTTTGAAACCGGCAACTGGCAAGCCCGGGATCCCATGACGATTCGCAAGTACTTGCGTCCGGCTCCTTCGGTGCAACTCTTGGGAGAGGATGCACCTGCCTTCTTGGGCGTATGGTTGGGAAGCAGGGTGGTCGCTTCGTATATGCGCAATCATCCCACGGCTACCATCCAGACCTTGTTGGACAATACCGACTACAAAGGCCTGCTATACGAGGCTAGTCTTTATCTCAAACCACAAACCAACTGATTTTCTCTTTCAAACTTCTCACCGATGGCTTTGGACGCGGCTCTATATCTCTTGCCTGTAACCTTGGGCGACACCCCGACCGACCAAGTTCTTCCTCCGTATAATGCTGAGGTTATTCGCCGTATTCGCCACTTCATCGTCGAAGACCTCCGTTCGGCCCGACGCTTTTTGAAGCAGGTCGACCGCTCGATTGTCATTGATGAGCTGACGTTCTATCCACTGAACAAACACACTTCGCCTGCCGAAGTGGCCGGTTACCTTCGTCCGTTGCAAGAGGGAATGCCTATGGGCGTATTGTCCGAGGCCGGTTGTCCTGCCGTGGCCGACCCCGGTGCCGATGTGGTGGCTTTGGCTCAAGCCAAGGGATTGAAGGTGGTTCCGTTGGTGGGACCCTCGTCCATCTTGCTGGCAGTCATGGCTTCGGGATTCAACGGGCAGAGTTTTGCTTTTCAAGGTTACCTGCCGGTGGAGCCAGGCGAGCGTGTGAAGCGACTCAAGGCTTTGGAGAGTCGCGCTTATGCCGAGGATCAAACGCAGCTGTTCATCGAAACGCCCTACCGCAACGATAAAATGCTTGCCGACATTTTGCAGCATTGTCGTCCGCAGACACGCCTATGCATTGCCGCCAACCTTACGTGCCCGGACGAGTACATCCGCACCCTCACCGTCCGAGAGTGGAAACAGCATCGTCTGCCCGACCTCACTAAAGTTCCTTGTATTTTTCTCTTGTATCGATAACCTCCTTGAGGTGTCGGTATTCCTCTTCAAAGCAATGGCTGAAAAAGCCTTTGCCCATGTTCTCGTCTATCTGCTTGAAACACCATAGCTTGCCTTGCTTGAAAAACTGAGTTTGAGGCAGTGGCTCGTCCAAGTGTACGAGAAAGAGGTAGATCATGCGGTTGGTCACTTCGTTTTCAAAGTGATGGCAACCGTTGAACCTCGGTTGCAACCCTTCTGTTTGCGGAAAGACTTGGCGCATGAGTCGGTCGGTACCCTGGGTCAGCGACTCGCCGTAGCGCAGGTAGCACTCCAAAGGCAGATCGGCCTTGCCTTCATCGAGCCTGCAACTCATGGGACGATGGCGTAGGAAGAGCTTGCCCTTCACGACAAAGGCGATGCGCACCACCGGGTTGATGTAGTCGTTTTTGCGATTGATGGCTTCCATGGCCGTCACCTTGCCCACGACCTCGCCTTGCCGATTGACGATGGGGAGGTACTCGGTGTGCTTCATCAAGTGATTGAAGTAGCGAATGGCTATTTGGTTCAGCCCCAGTGTGAGGGCGAACACCAAGGGAGGAGCAAGTCGGTAGAGTACGAGGGTGGTCTGTTCCGAAAGGGGATATTCTATGCCCATGGTCAAACTGATGGCAACGAAATGAGCCGTGCCCACCATCAAGGCCAGGCGTGCCGATACAACCGAGGCCTCTGCTCCCTGGGCAAACAAACGCTTGCGACAAACGTGGGTTTGTTTGGAGAAGTGGTCGATGAACCGTTCTCGATTCAGATAGAGCACAAACATGGGGATGAGGATGCTGGCTTCGAGCGTGAGGGGCATCAGCTCGGAGGGTATGCTCGAAGGGTGAATGAGCACGGCCGCCGAAAGCAACACCAAGACGCCGCCGGAGATGTAGAGCACGAAGTTGGGCACAATGACCCCCTTGCGACGCACGTGCACACCCGTCATCACCAGTACCAAAGCGGTGGACAGGTAAAGAGCCGTGTCATGGGGCAAGAAAAAACTCGTCAACATGGCCAGCAGGGGCGGCAATAGCCCCAAGGCCATGTTGAACGAGTAGGGTAGTATGCTGTTACAAGCCATGGTTTCTCTCTGCAATGGGTGTTCGAAGAAAGAAACAAAGATGGGGCGGCTTTTGTTTCAGCGTGCGAATTTCTCGGTTTCGGTCCGTAGGCTTTTTCGTTCTCGGGTTTGCGCCCGCAGCCTTCAGCGCACGTGCTTCTCGGCGTGGTAGGACGAGCGCACCAGAGGTCCACTCTCTACTTGCTCAAAACCTTTGGCCAAGCCTATCTCCTTGTAAGCTTGGAACTGATTGGGGTGGATGTAGGCCGACACCGGTAGGTGCTTACGTGTGGGTTGCAGGTATTGCCCGATGGTGAGAATCTTGCAGCCGCAAGCCACCAAGTCGTCCATCAGCTCCTCCACTTCTTGAGGTGTTTCGCCCAGCCCCACCATGATGCCGCTTTTGGCGGTGATGCCCCCACGGGCAATGTGCTCGATGACTCGCAGGCTGGTGTCATATCGGGCAGCACTGCGCACCAAGGGCGTGAGTCTACGCACCGTTTCCATGTTGTGCGAGATGATGTTGGGGCGTTCGGCCATCACCAAGTCCACCAATTCGGTGCGCCCTTGAAAGTCGGGTACAAGTACTTCGAGTGTGGTGCCGGGATTTTGTTCTTTGATGGCTCGAATGGTGGCAGCCCAATGCTCGGCTCCCAGGTCGGGCAGGTCGTCGCGGTCCACCGAGGTGACCACGGCGTGCGACAGCTTCATCAAGGCCACCGACTTGGCCACGTTGCTCGGTTCGTTGGGGTCGAGTGGCAAGGGACGTCCTGTGGCTGTGTTGCAAAACTTACAGCTGCGAGTGCAGATGTTGCCTGCAATCATGAAGGTGGCTGTGCCTTTTCCCCAGCATTCGCCCATGTTGGGACAGCGTCCGCTGCTGCAAATCGTGTGCAGGCAGTGCGACTCTACGATGCGTTTGGTTTGTGTATAGCGTTCGTTGGCTCCGATGCTGATCTTGAGCCACTCAGGCTTGCGTACTCGTTCGCTCATGAGATGTTAGAGGTTTCGTTTCAAGAATCGGGTGAGATGGCTGTACAGGTGCAAGCGTGTGTTGCCGCCCGTGATGAAGTGGTTGCGGTTGGTGTACACTTGCATATCGAAGGGTTTGCCCAGTTGCACCAAGTGTTCGGCATACTCGGCGCAGTTTTGATAGTGCACATTGTCGTCGGTGGTGCCATGTACCAGCAATAGCTCACCGTGGAGCTTGTGGGCACGTGCAAAGGCCGATGAGGCTTGATAGCCATCGGCGTTTTCTTTGGGTGTGCGCATGAAGCGTTCGGTGTAGACGGTGTCATAGAAACGCCAATCGGTGGGTGCGGCCACGGCCACGCCTGCTTTGAAGACGGGTCGGCCCTCGCTCATACTCATCAAGGTGGTGTAGCCACCGAAGCTCCAGCCCCAAATGCCTATGCGGCTCTTGTCCACATAGGGCAGCGAGCCCAGGTAGAGGGCAGCTTCCACTTGGTCGTGAGCCTCGAGCACGCCCAGTTTGAGGTAGGTACATTTCTCGAAGGCTTCGCCTCGTCCGCCCGTGCCACGGCCATCCACGCAGGCCACGATGTAGCCTTGCGAGGCCATATAGGCTTCCCAACCGATGTCCCAGCGGTCGAGCACCTGCTGAGAGCCGGGGCCGCTATACTGATACATCAAGACGGGATAGCGGCGAGTGGGGTCGAACGAGGTGGGTTTCATCAACCATCCGTTCAGTTCCACGCCTTCGCCGGTGCGGAAGGTGAAAAACTCTTTCCGGGGCAAGTCATAAGACTTCAGACGCTCGGTAAGGGCTTGGTTGTCCTGAAGTGTCTTCAGGATGCGACCGTTGTTGTCGTTCAGTGTGATGAGCAAGGGCGTATCGATCGAGGTGTACTTATTCATATAGTACTTCATCGAGCTGCTGAACGTGGGCGTATGCAATCCTTCGCCCGTGCTGAGGCGGGTCTTGCGACCTTTGCGGTCGGTTTTGTAGACGTGTTTGCGCAGGGGACTGCCTTCGTTGGAGATGTAGTAGAAGGTTCCTTCCTGCTCGTTGTAGCCCAGCAGCGAGCTTACTTCGAAAGCTCCCGAGGTGATTTGTTTCGCCGGCGATCCTCCCATGTCATACCAATAGAGATGGCTGAATCCGTCGCGTTCGCTCAACAAGGTGAATCCGTTGTCGAAGAACCGAATGTTGTCCAATACGTTTTCTTTGATGTAGAATTCGGACTCATCCCTCACCATGAGTTTGCAAAGCGTGGAGCGAGGGTCGGCAAAGTAGAGGTCGAGGCGGTTCTGATGGCGGTTCAAGGTCAGGATGGCCAGCTTGTCGGCCTGGCGAGTGAAGCGGATGCGAGGCACGTATCCATCGGCATCGAGCGGCAGCTTCATGGTGCGGGTCACCTTGGACTTGATGTCAAAGGTGCGCACCTCGACCTTGGAGTTTTCGTATCCGGCTTTGGGATACTTATAGGTGTATTCGCCCGGATAGTCTTGATAGGCATCCATGC
>JAXFUC010000048.1:0-11804 GCA_034176395.1 Bacteroides sp.
TCTACGAAAACCGGCCAGCAAAACCCGCATCAATCTATCAATCGCACACTCACCTCGCTCGGAAAGCGGGTGCAAAAGTAGATACTACAAAACAAACAACCAAACAATCACACAAGAAAAATTAGAGAAAAATAGGGGAAGGCAGAATAAAACACTGGAAACAAAGACTCTAAAAGAAGAAGTTTTTTCTCCGCCAAAAACAGAAAAGAGAAGAGAAGAGGGAAAGAAGGCAGAAAAAGGGGAATAAAACATGTCTACCCATTCAAAGAAAAAAGGGAGAAAAAGGAGGAAAGAAGCTCGGAATACCGCAAAAGAGGAAGAGAAAAAAGCGAAAATCTACAAAAGGGCAGGCAGAGAAAACCAAAAACGGAGAAATAAAGAACCGAAAGAAAAAGGATAGAAGGCAAAAGATTAGGGGAAGAATTGAAAGAAGAAGAAGAAGAGACACGACTGTCCCTTCTCTCTCAATAGAGGTTCAAGTACTTCTTTGGGGCTTCAAGACTGAAGAATTCGACCTAATCCAATCACCCTCATTTGACACCATTGATCAACCATACGTACTCACTCGACAGAGAGCCGCGATTGAATGTTGTACTAATTATGTTGAATCCCCAATGCCCGTGTGGTCATTGGGGATTGGATATGCACCTGTCGTGCCAGAACAAAAGAATTAATCAACAACAAAGTTTCCTCGCAACCGAATGTCGTTGGAGGATGCACCCACGAACACTTCGAACTCACCGGGCTCCACGACTCTCTCCATATATACATTGTATAACGACAAATCATCCTCGGTCAGAGCAAAGCGTACCACTTGGCTTTCTCCACATTTGAGGTGGATGCGACGGAAAGCTTTAAGTTGGATA
Source organism: Bacteroides sp. (assembly GCA_034176395.1). Lineage (GTDB taxonomy): Bacteria > Bacteroidota > Bacteroidia > Bacteroidales > Bacteroidaceae > Bacteroides. The sequence continues at coordinate 867 of JAXFUC010000048.1, forward strand.
GGAGGTTGAGATACGGATGAGACACAATCTCTTAGATACAATTGTACCACTTCATCGCCTTCACGCTCGCCGGTATTGGTAATCCTCACACTAATAGTCTGCAATGCTCCGTCACCTCCTCCGGGTTTGATTTGCAAATCATCGTAGGAAAACGTGGTATAGCTCAAACCATAACCGAAGACATAAAGCGGTTCAGCCGTTCCCTCAACATAGTCACGTTGTTTGCCTTGTGAATAGTATACCGGGAGCTGCCCTTCGTTACGGGGTATCGACACCGGCAAACGACCGGCCGGATTATAATGCCCAAAGAGAATATCGGCCACAGCTCGGCCCCCTTGCTCGCCCGGATACCAGGCTGTAAGCAATGCATTTGCTTTCTCGGAAGCCAGAGTCATATCCAACGGTCTACCTTGTATGTAGACCACCACCAAGGGTTTACCAGTTTCTATCAACAGCTGCATGAGGCGTTCTTGATCACCCAACAAACTCAACGTCTTGCGGTCGTACCCTTCACCGCAATCCATGTCGGGAATCAATCGGTTGCTTTCGTTGACCACCGTGGCAGCCCCCGTGGATTGGTATTGTGTCTTAAAGTCTCGTGCGCTCGAACCACCCACCACAAGAACTACAACATCGGCCGTGCGTGCCACCTCACAAGCTTCTTGAAGTTTACTTTGAGTGACATCTCGAACAGCACAACCTTTCACGTAACTCACTTGAGTATCGGCTCCCACAACCTCCCGAATACCATCAAGCACCGTCGAAATGGCCTCGCGTGCCTGTGGAGCGGTGTAGTCACCCAGTTGGTTATAGATTTCATCGGCATTGGGACCTATCACCGCGATATGCTTCAGTCCTTTGCTCAGCGGAAGCAATCCGTCGTTCTTCAGAAGAACGATTCCTTGTCGAGCCACTTCACAAGCCAGGTCGCGATGTGCCTGCGAACGCACCACTTGCTTGGCCCGCTTAGGATCTACATAAGGATTCTCAAACAACCCCATTTCAAACTTAAGACGCAAGATGCGAGCTACCGCTTGGTCTATGGTTCGCATGTCCAGCCGTCCTTCTTTTACCGCCGTCTCAAGATTCTTCCCATAGGCATTGCCCCCTAAGTCCATATCCACGCCGGCCTGCAAGGCAAGAGTGGCGGCTTCTTTGATGCTACCCGCCACGTGGTGGGAAGTGGCTATACCCTCTATGCTACCCAAGTCGGAATAGACGAAGCCTCGGAATCCCCACTGTTTGCGCAACACATCTTGAAGTAAATAAGCATTCGATGTAGAGGGAATTCCATCAATGGAATTGTACGATGTCATGACAGTCGTTGCTCCGGCCTCGACCGCTTTACGGAAAGGATGTAGATATTCCGACATCAGTTCGCGCGGCCCTATGTGTGCTCGTTCCCCGTTGTGCCCACCCACGGGCATACCGTAGCCCGCGAAATGTTTCAACGTGGAGTATAGATGGCATCCATCGCTACGTGACGCACCTTGCATGCCCTTCATCAACTCCACTCCCAGGGTTGCCGTGAGTACCGGATCTTCGCCAAAGCTCTCTTCCATACGTGACCACCTTGGTTCGCGCGACACATCGATCACGGGGCCATAACCTATGTTTGCGCCCTGCGAACGAGCCTCTAAAGCAATGGCTTCACCCGTGCGATGCATCAAGTCTGCATTCCAAGTACTACCCAAGGCAAGAGAGGTGGGAAAGACTGTTGCCCCAATGGCCATATGCCCATGTGGACACTCTTCGGCGAAAAGAATGGGAATGCCCAGCCGTGTTTCTTCCACAGCATATCGCTGCATCTCGTTGAGAGCCTTGGCCGATAGTTCAGGGGTCAATCCCGTTTCAAGCGTTTTTTGTGTCCAAGGGTCGGCACGCAGTACCGCCCAAAACGATCCAATAGGCATCGACTTCATTCGTTCTTTGAACAAAGCAGATACACGCACACTATGCGGAGAGGTTTTCTCGTACATTTCCCATCCCAATGGGCAACACAATTGTCCCACCTTTTCGGTTAGCGTCATACGACTCAGCAAATCGCTCACGCGTTGATCAATGGGAGCGGACGCTTGTTTATACAATAGCTGCGCTCGCAAGGGAGCGGCGAGCTCGGTGACAAGACACGCCACCAAGAAAAGAGTGCAAAGCTTTTTCATAGTCATTGGCGAGTAAATGCAATTGCAAGGGGTTCATTCTTGAGCTTACGGGGCAGATTTACCGTCACCTTACCATTAGCAATGGTGTAGTTCAACCGAGCACCGGTGTTCAACAAAATCATGCGTCCTTGAGGCAGGTTGACAGTCCACTCTAAGCTACTCGGTAGGTTTTCACCATCTTCGGGAGCGTAAATGGCATACAGCGTCTTGCCATCCTTATCGGCCGTGAACCACAACCGCCCCTCCTCACAATAATGAGGGGTGGTGCGCGTGTGATAGATGGCTTTTCCGTTGGTACGTAGCCAATTTCCCACTTCACTCAGCCGTTTCACAACTTCATCCTCTATCAACCCATCGGCCGTAGGCCCTACGCCCAATAGGAAACAACCTCCTTTGGCCACAATCTCGGCCAGCAAAGCCACCACTTTTTGCGGCGACTTAAAGGCGGCATTGGGCACCCAACCCCAGTCATTGCTCAGCGGAATGCAACTCTCCCACGGATGATTCATTTGCCGTTCGGGGATGGAACGTTCGGGAGTTTGATAGTTCTCATTCTTGCCACGAATGGTACGATCCACGGCAATGAGTCCCGGGTGCTTCACCCGCGCTCGCTCCAACACTTCGTCCAACCCTATTTCGTCACCCTTGACCCATCCGCCATCGAGCCACAAAATATCGAAATGTCCGTAATCGCTCATCAACTCATGGAGTTGATTGCGTGTAAACTCTTGATAATCGGCCCACCAATTGGGGTGACGCTCCTTTTTGTAGTTGATATGTCGGTTGGGAGTGGCAAAGTTGGGATTCCAAAACCAAGGGCAATGCCAGTCAGGTTTGGAGAAGTAGCAACCTATCATCATTTGCTTCTTACGGAAGGCCTCGAAAACATGGTAAGCCACGTTACTGAGCGAATCTTTGGCAAACGGACCGTTGGCTATGGAAAAATCGGTGTAACGCGAGTTAAATGTACAGAAACCATCGTGGTGTTTGGTGGTAAATATCATGTAGTTGGCTCCGGCTCTCTCAATGGCATCGGCCCATTGAGAAGGATTGAAGCGGGTGGGATTGAGCGAGTCTTTCAAACCCCAATACCACTCTTTGTAACGATCATAAGGCAAATTATTCTTGCGACTGATCCAGTCCACGTCTTCCGAACAAATGGACCACGACTCCACGATGCCGGGCACCGAATAGAGCCCCCAATGCAGAAGGACACCAAATTTCAAATCTTGCCAGGTTTCCAGTTTTTGACGCACGGCCGAGTCGGTGGGCCATACGTATTCATCGGCTTCAGAAGCTTCGTGAACAAATCCTTCCACCTCCTGTGCAGCCATGGGAAGACCGGATATCAATCCGAGGGAGATAAGCAAATGTTTTAAGGTCATAAGCGTTTTTGATTTATAGCTGCCTTTGCTTCGGTTTCTAAGTGTGGGCACTTTGGTTACAAAGTGCAGGCAGTTTGTGAGATAAGTGTAGGTCGTTTGCAAGGAAAGTGTAAGCACTCACCTGGGCAAACATAGGCAGAAAGAGGGCGGACATCACGAGGCTCGTGAGCATCCACCCTCTTTCCTTAAATTAGGACACAAGCAATCGATTCAAGCTTCATCAACATCGAATCGAAATAGCTCCTGCTCTTATTACTTGGCCCAGAAAATCTTGCCATAAGCATCGTCCTTACCGCCCATGGCTTCCACTTGTGCTTTATAGAAGGCCGTGTTGTTGCTGCGCTCTGAAGCGGGATAGACTACCCTGTTGGGCAAAGTCTTGAGCAACTGAGCCGTGTTGTCGGTAGGATAGTACAGCGTGGGATATCCCGTGCGACGCACCTCATTCCAAGCCTGATAGGGCTGCATAAACCCAAAGTTCAACCATTTCTGAGCAACGATAGCCTCTTCCTTATTTGTGGCGGCATCCCAAAGTTTCTCGGCATAGGCCGTAACGGTAGCTTCGGCAGGCATCTCTTTCTTGGGACTGTAAGAGCTTTCGCTAATCTTGTTCAAATCGTAATAGAATTGCGTAGAGTGCAGTACGCCGGCTACGAAAGCTGCTTTGGCATCGCCGTTGGCCCAACCTTTTTGGAAAGACTCTGCCCGCAGGAAGTCTACTTCGGCAGCCGTCATAATGGGGCTCTTGAGGTTCTTGTTGAAGATCACCGTGGTTGAGTCGATACGTGAATACACACGTTTATCCTCGGCCAAAGCCACATTCGCTTCTTGCTCCGACTGGCTTTCACGTGTAGACAAACCTTTGTAAGTACCGGCTGCATTCTTGGAATACATCACGGGCAAGCGTGGATCGTCCTCGCCCAAAGTTGCCTTCGTAAGCAACAAATCAAGCATGGCTTGCGAAGCACGGCTGTGGTCTTTGTATCCGTCTCTGAAGTTTTCTTCGTAGTTGAATCCATCTCCATCGGGTATGGCCTGAATGGTTTCGCTAAATTGGCTAACCACCGGCAATCCACCATTGAGAATCTCAGCCACTACCTGTTTACCCTTAGCGGCCAACGTTCCTTGTGAAGCCACACGCACAGCCAAACGCAAGCGCAAAGAATTAGCGTAGCGCACCCAGCGATCAAGATTTCCCTGATTCAAGAAATCCTGGCCGGGCAACAAGGCAGCCGCTTGAGCCGGGAGATTGGCTTGAAGGCTTTGAATGTCCTTGGACAATACTCCCAGGCGATCGAGCATTTGTTCATAAAGTACTTCAGCCTTATCATACGAAGCGTAGGAGCCGGAAACATCACCCGTAAGCGACAAGTAGCCAGCCTTCTCGAAAGGAACATCTCCGAAGACATCTATGAGCTGAGACAAATGGTCGTACACAAAAACCTCGGCCAAATCATAGAAAATTCGGTTGGCAGTTTGCTCGTCTTGGGGCAACCCCTTATAAACATTTTGCAGTGTTCGGAATTGGGTCAACACGTTGTAGAAATTTTCCCAACGATCGTTTGCATAACTGTCGTTGGCCGAATAGACGTTTCCCGGCGTATTGAGGAACCCGATGGTCTGTGCGTAAGTTCCCATGATACCGTTATCCCAGGTAAACATACGCCAATAGGAATTAAAGGTATAATCTCGACCGGCATAAAACACTCCTGTCATCAGTTTCTCACAAGAAGTCGTGTTGGTCTTGGAGGGATCTTCGTATTTGCTGGTATAATCCTCGTCCGAACAAGCTACGACACTCCATATCAACGGCAGGCTCAGAAGGGATGATATAATTTTTTTCATATTGTTTTCTCGCTTTGATTAGTTAAACATAGAGCGGTTTAGAAGCTGGCACGGAGCGAAACACCCACCGAGCGCGTAGTAGCTGTGGAGCCTCCGATAGAAGCCTGTGTAATCCAAGAAGTTCCATCGGTTGCTTCTGCATCGAAGCCGGGAAGGTTCTTGTATAGATAGAACAAGTTGCGACCGTAAACCGACACTTGCAGACTCTTACACTTGAATTTAGAAAGCAGTGACTTCGGCAGATTGTAACCCAATGACAATTCGCGACACTTCACATACGTATTATCGAAAATAGAGTGAGAATAGTAGGTCACATCGGCAGGGTCATATCCTCCCCAGTTGTAAGTATAATGATAGTATTTGTCGGCTGCTATCATAATATCGTTAGGCTTGCCATCGGCTTTCACACCTTTCAAAATCATACCGTTGTCATAAACCTTCTCGCCATTGGGGCCTCTCTCACCGGTGAAGGGCACAGGTTTATTGTCGGCACCAAGATAATAGGTCTTGCCACCATGAGCCGCATCACGGTAGGGCATGGAGTCTTCGAGCGATCCGCGTCCCATCAAGTACTGATAAGGCAAGTTCATCACCGCTCCACCAATACGGTAGTCAAACGACATATCCAAGAAGAAGTTCTTATAACTCAACGAAGTGGCGAATCCTCCCACAAGTTTGGGCATCGCATTACCTACTTTTACCGGCTCATTAGTCAGTTGATAGAACCCGTCTTCGCGAATGATGTAATTGCCATTGGCATCTTTGGCAGGTGCCAATGCATAAATATCACCCATGGGTTGACCCACCTTCGAGTAAAGGCGTGCAGAACCATTGTCCCAGTTAGCGTGCTGCAACACGTCCAAGCCATCAGCCAGTTTAGTTACTTTGTTACGATTCCAAGCCAAGTTGGTGCGCAGCTCCCAAATCCAATCCTTTGTTTGAATCGGAGTTCCATAAACCGACAATTCAAATCCTTTGTTCTCCAACTCACCGACGTTCATCCAAATACTTTTGCCACCGGATGAGGAAGGCATGGTTGTGTTCAATATCTGGTCTTTGATCACTGCTCGGTAATACGACAGTTCCAAGCCCAAACGGTTATTGAAGAATTTGCTTTCCAATCCAAACTCCCATTCATACTTCTTCTCCGGACGCAATCCTTCGTTTCCAACCTCAGTGGGAACTGTGTTATAGATGTAACCCGAAACCGTACCCTGGTTATAAGCCATAGCTCCTTTGTAAATCTCGGGAGCATTACCCACGATACCGTAAGATACACGAACTTTACCATAGTTGTACCAGGCCGGCAACTGCTCTCTGAACAAGTCGGTGTAAATGATACTACCGTTGAATGAGGGGTAGAAGAAGGTATTATTCTTCGGAGCCAACGTAGAGATACGTTCTTGACGAGCCGTAGCTTCTAAATAAGCCCAGTTTTCATACGACAGGCTCAACATACCGAACACGGCTGTTTTCAAGAATTCGGCTTTCTTCATGCCAGATATTGCCGTTTTCTTGCTGGCGTTGAGATGGAACCAATTCTCCACTGAAAGTCCGCCATTGGTACCAACCCATGAATCGAAAGCTCGTTCGCTGCGTCCTTGCCAACCGGCTGTAGCATTTAAGCCTAATTTATCGGTAAGTTGGGTGTCATAGGTCAGCATCAAATCACCATAGAAAATCTCGTAACGGCGATTTTCCAAACGATATTCTCCGGTGTACGAGCCGAAGGCTGTAGATTGCTCCGTGCGATTCTTGTTTTCTATCTTCTCGGTGGTATAGTCGGTAGCCAAGCGACCACGGAGGGTCAGCCCCTTGGTTATTTCCCAACTGGGCGTTACACTCGCGATGAGACGGTTGTTATTCTCCAACTGTTCTTTGCCGAATATATTCCAAAAGTATTCACTCACCAATGCCGAGGCCGACGGATTCCATTCAAAACCTTCCTCGGGTGTCAAATGGTTGGTTGCCGAATACACCTGATTCATATATCCCTTGCTAGTCATTGTGTGCTCACGCAAGTATTTTACATCATCGAAAGCTCCCGCCATACCTCCGAAGTTATTGGTAAGACGGCTGATACGATAAGGACGATTCTTAATGTCTTGCAAAAGGTAATTGACCGTATAATCCAATTTGACGGTGGGAAGCACCCGATAACTACCGGTAAGACTGAAGTTATGCTTCTTGAAAGTCGAGTTGTATTGGGTGGGCAGATTGTTGACGAAGGTATACGAGAACCTCATATTACCCTTCTCGTCTCCCTTGGTCACTGCCAGATTGTACTGCTGGTTGAATCCTGTGCGGAAGATCTCACTCCAAGGGTCTTCATTAATGGGCGAGTAGGCACGTTTCGTTCCATCGAAGTAAAGCACTTCCCGACCATCATACTTCGGGCCGTAATAGGTTGTGGTCTGCCGATATGTCTTATGTTCTACCCCGTTACGGTCTTTGCGCGTCATCCATCCATCTTCGTCATCTTTGTTGGCTTTGCGAGCATCCACACGTACACCAGGGCCGAAGGTCGTTTGATACTTGGGCATATAAGCCACAAAATCAGCCGTAAGGTTGGTATTGAAGTCTACCCCGAAGCCTGATGCGCCCTTGCCCGATTTGGTGGTAATCATCACCACACCATTTGCAGCCTCCGAACCATACAGCGCAGAAGCCGATGCACCTTTAAGCACCGACAAGCTCTCAATATCTTCCGGGTTTATATCAGCCAAACCATTTGATTGCACTCGTTGGTTGGTCCAATAGTCATCCTTGTTGGCATCACCATTGTGAATGGGCACACCGTCCACAACCACCAAAGGTTGATTGGTTCCGGTAATCGAAGAGAGACCACGCACGTTGATGGAGATTGCCCCCGTAGCACCACCCGGAGCCGTTTGGATACGTACGCCGGCTGCTTTACCGTACAAGGCCGATCCCAGCGAGGGAGCAGCGGCCTTCACCAAGTCACCGGCATTGATTGCACTTACAGCATAACCCAGTTTCTTTGCATCTTTCTTGATACCCAAAGCCGTCACCACTACTTCTTCGAGGTTTTGTGCATCGTCTTCGAGTACAATATTCAAAACTCCACCATCCCATTTCACTTCTTGGGTCACATAACCCACAAACGAGACTTTGAGCACATCTCCCTTTTTCACATTGGGAAGTGTAAAGTCCCCATCCAGTCCTGTAATGGTTCCGTTATTCGAACCCTTCACAACTACCGATGCACCGATAATGGTTTCTCCATTCTTGGCCACAACGATTCCTTTACATACTTCCTTTTGTTGAGTCGCTTCGACCCGAGCCAAACCCGAGTAGTCCAAAGCACTCATGACAGCTGTGGGTGCTCCCAATAGCAGCAGCCACGTACTGACAGCTTTTACATGTTTAATCATACTTTGTATAAATTGATAAGGATTGTTTGTTAGATACAGCTTCTTTTTGAGCTTTTCTTTGTACTGAATAGTGGTTGAATCGGTGACAAATGTAGAACTTTTTAGAGTATCCAAGAATTTTCCATGTTAAAATAACAATTTTAACGTTTGAAGTTCAAAAAAAGGGAAAGGGGAATAACCGATCCACTCTATTGCTCTTTACATATTCAAGTTGAACGGACATTTTCAAAACCACATACACATAGACCAACAAACTTATTTTCAATACACATACAATCACTAAGCACAAGTTCATTTCCATAAAAGCTTTGGAGATTTTACTCAAAAGAAACAACCCTTCGATCCTATCTATGCACATTCCGCTATTTAAGATTTACCGTAACATTTTAACAGCTCAAGAAGTCGATAAACGAGTCTAAAGACTCTGTCTCCTTTACATTCGGTCCGAAAAACCCAAACTTTTCATACTTTTGCCATCGACTATCACCGAAGAAGAATCCGATTTCAAAAAACAACCGATGAAAGAATGGATATGGATTGCCTTGGGTGGAGGGATAGGTAGCACACTGCGCTACCTCACCACCTCTCTCCTTTCCCGGTACGGATGGGGAAATTTTCCTTTAGGAACTTTTACGGTCAACCTCCTCGGTTGCTTTTTCATGGGAATCCTTTTCGGACTCTCCACGAAGTTCACACCTCCTCACCCCATCTGGAGAGCGTTTTTTCAGGTCGGGATTTGCGGGGGATACACCACTTTCTCGGCCTTCTCTTTGGACAATCTAAAACTACTTGAAAGCGGACAATACGGAATTGCGACCTTGTATGCCACCGGCAGTCTTGTCATAGGTCTACTTGCCGTGTGGCTGGGCTATGCGCTGACTCGACAGATGGGCTGAGCACTTCGCGACACGAGAATCCTCACCGAGTATCCCGGTTTCCCACGCGCACACTGTGGGGAAAACTTCGATATTCCTGCATCAACGAATGAATGAGGCAAGCTTTTTCTGCATCCAAGAAACACCATCGGCCCCTCTGCATCTCCATGCAAAGAGGCCGACCGTTTTATCTGTCCCGACATTCCGCCGGATGTTTCAAAGACTGGCTCAATACATCTCCTCGGCACTTGTCATGCAGAGCAGAACATCCTCTTCCGTTCCGGCAAAGGGTCCGAAGTTCTCAATCTTCAGCGTAGACATGGCTGCCGCAAAGCGACCGGCTGCATCCACATCGGCTCCCATCAATCGACGATACAGATAGCCCGATGTATAGGTGTCGCCACAGCCGGTGGCGTCTGTCACTACCGAGGGACGGAAAGCAGGAATGCGATAGTAGTTCACCCCGTCGAAAATCAACGAACCCATGCTTCCCAAGGTCACCAACACTTCACGCACTCCCCAGCGATGTAAAATTAGAGCAGCATCGTAAGGATCCGAGCTACCGGTAAGTACCTCCATCTCATGTTCATTGACTTTCAAATAATAGATGTGAGGAAGCACCTGCATCTTGTCTTCCCAGTCTATCGGAAACACCTCTTCTCCTCTTACCTCACGCAGATAACCTTGAGCATCCACGGCCACACGTCCGCGAGCGGCCAAAGAGGCCACTACTTCGGGCGAAAAGTCATCGGCCAACAACGCTCCTAAATGGAACACATCGGCCTGAAAGTCCTTCAATTGCTCGATGGTGAAAGCATCGGCCTTTGCCGATACACGTTGCCGACGTTCATCGGGATTGTCTCCGTAAATGTTCTCAAAGCAAACCGAGTGTGCACTATGCAACCCCACAGCGTCTATACCTTGCCGTTTCAAGGTCTCCACCTCGTGCATCTCGGGTGCTCCGACCGCGGTAACCAGCCGATAATCTATTCCGGCAAAGCGCGACAAAGCATGTGCTCCGTAAAACACCGTTCCGCCCGGCATATGCACAGTCTTTTGCGGTGTGACTACTTTGTCAAGGGTGATATGTCCGATGCAACAAATACTTGGTTTCATGATAAATCTCTCTTGTAAGAAAAAAACAGTGGCCTTCAAGCAAAACTCTTGAAGGCCACTGCCTAAATTGTATCTGGTGCGGATGATAGGACTCGAACCTACACGCCTCGCGGCACCAGATCCTAAGTCTGGCGCGGCTACCAATTACGCCACATCCGCT
>JAXFUC010000049.1:0-22259 GCA_034176395.1 Bacteroides sp.
TGTTTCAACGATTTCAATAGTCAACACAAACCACTGTCCATACAAGCACTCATGAATCAATCGCGCATCATCATCGCCGGCATCGGGCCGGGCTCTCCCGAGGATATTACTCCTGCCGTACTCTCGGCATTGAAGCAAGCCGATGTAGTTATCGGATACAAATACTACTTTCAGTTTATCACTCCTTATTTGGCTGCCCATGCTCAGTGCATCGACACGGGCATGAAACGTGAGCGGGCACGGGCCGAGATGGCATTTGAGCATGCCTCGCAAGGCAAGACGGTTTGCGTCATCAGTTCGGGCGATGCCGGCATTTACGGCATGGCCCCTTTGCTCTACGAAATGAAGCGCGAGAAGCAAAGCTCCATCGAGTTGGAGGTGTTGCCGGGCATCAGTGCTTTTCAGAAGGCGGCCGCCTTGCTGGGAGCACCCATTGGACACGATTTTTGTGTCATATCCCTTTCGGATTTGATGACCGGTTGGGAAATCATCGAACGGCGTATCGAGGCAGCTGCCGTGGCCGACTTTGTCACTGCCGTCTACAACCCGCGTAGCGAAGGCCGTTATTGGCAGTTGCACCGACTCAAAGAGCTGTTTTTGAGGTCGAGAAGCGAAAACACTCCCGTGGGCTACGTGCGTCAGGCCGGACGTGAGGAGCAGGAGGTGCACGTCACCACCTTGGGCAAGTTCGATCCCGAGCAGGTGGATATGTTTACCGTGGTGCTCATTGGTAACTCGCAAACATTCCGCATGGAGAATAATATGGTTACGCCTCGCGGTTACTACCGAGCCGCAGGCGACGAGGCTACCGGCAAGGGGCAGGAAATCATGATCGACTCCTTTGCACGCATCGCTTCCGAGATGAAGCAGCCCAACATTCCGCTCGACCGAAAATGGGCTTTGCTACACGCCATCCACACCACGGCCGATTTTGGTATGGAAGATATAGTGTTCACCACTCCCGAGGCTTTGCCCACCTTGTTTGCAGCCATCCAAGAGGGACGTTTGCGTACGATTGTCACCGACGTTACCATGGCGGCTTCGGGCATCCGTAAAGGTGCTTTGCAACGGCTGGGCATGGAGGTGAAATGCTACCTCAACGACGAACGCGCCGTGGAGAATGCTCGCCGCCGAGGAACCACCCGCAGTCAGGAAGCCATTCGCTTGGCCGTAGAGGAGCATCCGGATGCACTTTACGTCTTTGGCAATGCTCCCACGGCTTTGATTGAACTATGCGATCTGATGCGGAAGGGGAAAGCGCGTCCGGCAGGGGTGGTTGCCGCCCCCGTAGGTTTCGTACACGTCAAAGAGTCGAAATATATGGTGAAAACCTTTGAAGCTCTGCCCAAGATTATTGTCGAAGGGCGGCGAGGAGGTAGCAACTTGGCTGCTACCTTGGTAAATGCTATTCTCACGTGGGACGATGCCAAGAGTTTGCGTCCCGGAAGAGACCTCTGAACCGGCTATGCAACCGAAGATTCAAACCTTTCACGTGGTGGGCATCACCGATGCCCAAGAACCCGAGCTGCCTAAGGCTGTACTTCGCCTGATGGAAGGCTGCCGAGTGTTCTCGGGCGGGAAGCGGCATCACCGCATTGTGGAGGCATTGCTTCCGGCCGAATCCCTTTGGATTGACATCACTGTGCCCTTGGACGAGGTGTTCAAGCAGTACGAGCCTCATGCCGAAGTTTTGGTGTTTGCCTCGGGCGACCCCTTGTTCTATGGTTTTGCCAATACGATTATGAGTCGTTTGCCACAAGCCAAAGTCAACGTGTTTCCGGCCTTCAACTCCTTGCAGCTTTTGGCACACCGATTGTCGATGCCCTATCACGAGATGCACATCATTTCCTTAACGGGGCGTCCGTGGAAGGCATTGGATGCCGCACTCATTGAGGGGCGTAGCTTGATCGGCTCGCTTACCGATCGGGAGAAAACGCCCGCTGCGGTGGCACAACGCTTGCTCGACTATGGATACACCAACTATCGAATCTCGGTGGGCGAATGCTTGGGCAATGAGCAGGAGCGTGTGGGCGAATACAGTTTGGAAGAGGCCGCCGGGATGTGTTTTGCCTTCCCCAACTGCCTATTGCTTAAACGCACCGAGGTAAGGCCTACATACTTTGGCATTCCCGAAGACCGATTTGCTTTGCTCAACGGGCGAGCCAAGATGATTACAAAGATGCCCATTCGTTTGCTTTCGTTGAGCCTGCTCGACCTGCCCGGGAAAAAGGTGTTGTGGGACGTGGGATTCTGTACCGGCTCGGTATCCATCGAAGCCAAACTACAGTTTCCTCACCTCGAAGTGGTGGCTTTTGAGATTCGTCCCGAGGGCGAGCAACTGATGAAAGAGAATGCGGCTCGCTTTGGAACACCGGGTATTCAAGCCCTCATCGGCGACTTTCTAACGACCGATTTAGATACACTTCCCACACCCGATGCCGTGTTCATCGGGGGACATGGCGGAAAGCTTCATGAGGTGATGGGCCGTATTCTGCCTTTGCTATCCGTGGGAGGCGTGGTGGTGATGAATGCTGTTTCTGCAGAAAGTAAGGCCGCTTTTGAAGATGCTTCCGCGGTCTATGGGTTGGAGCTGCAAACGCCCATCCGACTGACTGTGGACGACCACAACCCTATCGACCTACTCAAAGCCGTTAAACGATGAACCATATTCCTCAAATTCTCATAGGAGCTGCCACTTCGGGCAGTGGCAAGACTACCTTCACCGTGGGACTGCTGCGCCTGCTGCGCAAGCGAGGCATGGCAGTTCAACCTTTCAAATGCGGCCCTGACTACATTGATACGCGCTATCACTGTTTGGCATCGGGCTGCGAATCGGTGAATCTCGACTTGCGAATGGCCGACGAACGGCACGTGGCTTCCTTATACGCACACTACTCCGTAGGAGCAACCGCTACCGTAACCGAGGGAGTGATGGGACTGTTTGACGGTTACGACCGCATGAAGGGTAGTAGTGCCGAAGTGGCAAGTTTGTTGAATCTGCCTGTGATCTTGGTACTGAATGCGCGATCCATGGCCTATGGTGTGGCTCCGTTGCTTTACGGCTATCGGCACTATTGTAGTAATCTTCGAGTGGTAGGTGTGGTGTTCAACCAAATTGGGTCTTTGCGCCATCTGGAGCTATTGAAGCAGGCTTGCGAGGATGCGGGACTACCTTGTTTGGGCTATCTGCCTCGGCTCAAGGAGCTAGAGGTGCCTTCTCGCCACCTGGGGCTTACGCTGGATGTGACCGAGCAATTCGATGCTTTTGCCGAAACGGTGGCGCAAGCCATCGAGGAGTATGTGGATGTAGAACGATTGTTGCAGTTGTGTACGCAGCCGATTCCTTGCGGGCAACCCATCGACAGCCTGCACCGAACTAAGGCCTTGCGCATCGGGGTGGCCCGAGATGAGGCATTCAACTTTGTTTATCGCGAACACTTGGATGGGTTGAAGCGGTTGGGCGAGGTGGTATTCTTTTCGCCCTTGCGTGATGCATCGTTGCCATCGGACTGTGACCTTTTATACCTACCGGGCGGATACCCCGAATTTTTCTTGGAAGCCTTGGAAGCCAATGAATCCATGCGCGAACAACTGCGCCATTACATAGAAAACAACGGCCGAGTATGGGCCGAATGTGGCGGCATGATGTACCTATGCCAATATATAAAGGGTATGGACGGAGAACCGAAACGCATGGTGGGCATCTTACCGACCACAGCCACCATGGAGGGGATGAAACTACACCTGGGTTATCGCAGCTTTGAACTGAACGGCCAACGATGGAACGGTCATGAGTTTCATTACTCACGCTTGGAGTCTCCTTGCACCGAACTGGCGGTAGCAACGACCCACGATTCCGGCGGTAGACCCACCGATACGGCAATTTACCGATATAAGAATTTATTTGCGGGCTATACCCATCTGTATTGGGGGAACCGTGATTTTACCACACTTTGGACAGACTTATGAAACGTATTTATACCCGACGGGGCGACGATGGAACAACCGGTATTTTCGGTGGCGAACGTGTGAATAAGGACGATGCACGCATAGAAGCCAACGGCTGTGTGGATGAACTCAACACAAGCATTGGGCAGGTGCGTAGTTTGCTGCCCGAGGAGGACGATCGACACCCCTTGCTTCGCCGCATACAGCTCGAACTCATGGCGGCCATGAGCCTGGTGGCCACTCCCTCGCATCGCCGTGGCGAAAATCCCAATCGTTTGGATTTAACGCTGGTTGCCGATATGGAGAAGACGATGGATGACCTGAATGCCGAGATGACCGATAACGGGTATTTCATACTGCCGGGAGGTACATCGGTGGCTGCACAACTGCATGCTGCACGTGTGGCGGCTCGACGTGCCGAGAGGCGTCTCTGTACCTTGAATCGCATCGATCCACTCCCGGCCGAATTGCTACAAATGATTAATCGCTTGTCGGACTTATTTTTCGTCATGGCTCGTTACGAACTTCATCGGCAAGGTTGGAATGAGGAGCGATGGAATAAATTCGGTTATAAGAAGCAGCAAAGACAATGAGCAAGCCAGGCTTGCGCCAATCACTCGAAAAGATGAAAGACTTATATCCCTTAATGCTTGCAGGTACGGGTAGCGATGTGGGCAAAAGCGTTATAGCGGCTGCACTGTGTCGCATCTTGAAGCAAGATGGTTATACGCCTGCTCCCTTCAAAGCGCAGAATATGGCTTTGAACTCTTACGTCACTCCCGAAGGACTTGAGATAGGGAGAGCACAAGCCGTGCAAGCCGAAGCAGCGGGTATCCCTTGCCATACGGATATGAATCCGCTACTGCTGAAGCCTTCTTCGGAACTGACTTCCCAAGTGGTGCTGAACGGACGGCCTGTGGGCAATCGCCATGCTTATGACTATTTCCGCAGAGAGGGTAGGGAGGTGTTGCGCCAGGCCGTGTGCGATGCCTTCGATCGACTGGCCACTCGCTACCATCCCATCGTAATGGAAGGAGCCGGAAGCATCAGTGAAATCAACCTGCGTGAAAGCGATTTGGTCAATCTTCCCATGGCTCGCCATGCCGATGCCAAGGTGATTCTGGTGGCCGACATAGATCGGGGAGGTGTGTTTGCTTCGGTCTATGGTTCGGTTATGCTGCAAACTCCCGAGGACCGCAAACGCATTGCGGGTATTATCATCAACAAGTTTCGAGGTGATATACGGTTGTTTCAGGATGGAATCAAACTGATGGAAGAACTTTGTGGAATACCGGTACTGGGCGTAGTACCCTATTATCACGACATCGAAATAGAAGAGGAAGATTCGGTGATTTTGGCACATAAACAGCGAGAGGCCATGGTGGGTAAGGTGAACATAGCGGTTGTTCTGCTTAGACACTTGTCCAACTTTACTGACTTCAAACTCTTGGAACGCGATGAGCGTGTACATCTGTACTACACCAACAATGTGGACGAGCTGGAGAAGGCCGACATCATCCTTCTGCCGGGTACAAAGAATACGTTGAGCGACTTGTATGAATTGCGTTGCAACGGAGTGGCACAAGCCATTCTGCGAGCACACCGCAACGGAACGACGGTGATGGGCATCTGTGGAGGTTATCAGATGATGGGCATAGAGGTGGCAGACCCCGACGGAGTGGAGGGCAGTTTGGAACGTTTGCCCGGCCTGGGACTGCTGCCCACATCTACGACCATGACGGGCGAGAAGGTGACTCGCCAAGTGACCTTTCGCTTTCTACCGTCCGATGCAGCCGAGTGCAGGGGATATGAAGTCCATATGGGGCGCACCGATTGCATGGACTCGGCCACTCGAATACAGCCGCTCACGGCCTTTGAGGATGGACGCACCGAGGGAATATGGGTGGGCGAGCGTTGCATGGGTACGTACATACATGGCATATTGGATAATGCGACTGTGGTGGATTACCTATTATCGCCCTATACGCAAAAGAAGTCGACCGTCGAAGACTACGAGACTTTCAAGCAACAGCAATACGATAAGCTGGCCGACCACGTGCGCAGCCACTTGAATATGCCTTTACTCTACGAAATACTTGCGAAATCATGATTGACGGACACGGGGACGATCTCCACCGATATGGGGGTACTATCGTCAGCAACTTCAGCTCCAATGTTTACAATCACACCGACTATACGGCACTGCATACCTATCTTTCGGCTCGATTGCACTGCATTCACGCTTACCCGGAACCCACACCTTTGCGACTGGAGCAGCTGTTGGCAGAACGGTTGGGGTTGGAGTCTACGCAGCTATGTGTCACCAATGGAGCCACGGAAGCCATATACTTAGTGGCACAAGCCTTTGCCGGCAAGACCTCGGCCGTTTGGATGCCCACGTTCAGCGAATATGCCGATGCTTGTCAAGTGCATGGACAGCGGGTTCGTGCCTTTTACCACATGGAGGCTTTACCGTCCGATGCCGATTTGGTATGGATTTGCAATCCCAACAATCCCACAGGCGAAACTCGTCCGTTAAAGCAGCTCATCGACCTGATAGATGCTCATCCACAGAAGTTGTTCATCCTTGATCAGTCTTATGAGTATTTTACTCTCAAAGAGGTGCTCAAGGCGAGTGATGCCGTGAATCGTAAGAATGTACTTATCGTTCACTCCATGACCAAGCAATATGCCATACCCGGTTTGCGCATCGGGTATTTGCTGGGAGATAGTGGAGTTTTGGATGATGTGCGCCATCGTCGAATGCCTTGGTCGGTCAATGCCTTAGCCATCGAAGCAGGGAGTTTTTTGTTGACCTCCAACGACTTTGTGCTTCCTGATCCAGGTTTTCTTATATCGGAACGTGAGCGTCTGCAATCGAGCCTGAAAGCAACGGGAATGGTGGAGGTATGGCCGTCGGATACGCATTTCTTCCTCCTACGTTTGCGCATGGGGAGAGCTTCGGCTCTGAAGGAGTACTTAGCCACTTATCATGGTATACTCATACGGGACGCATCCAATTTTGAGGGACTTGACGATTCGTTCGTTCGTATTGCTGTGCAAACCCCTCCGGAGAACGATCGCTTGGTGGAGGCTCTCACCGCATGGAGCAACCCGGAGGAAGGAGGTGAGTATGAACGTTGAGTCGATGAATCACCTGCTTCCCGCTCTCATTCCATTATTGGTGGGTTGGATAGCCGACTTTTGTTGGGGCGATCCAGCTTCGTTGCCCCATCCCATAGTGTTCTTCGGTAGATGTATAGCTTGGGGCGAACGGTGGTTGAATCGTGGACAAAGGAGACGGTTGCGTGGGGCAGTGCTGGCATTGGCCTTGGTGGCATTGACCTATGGTTGCACATACCTACTCCTTCAAACTTTCAGGGGAGTCAACTTGTGGCTGGGCATAGGGGTGGAGAGCCTTGGAATCTTCTTCTGCTTGGCGGGAACCACTCTGATACGAGAAGTAAAACAAGTCTTTGTGGCCATTGAACGATCGACGGACGAAGGCCGTAGGCAGGTGGCGCGAATCGTGGGCAGAGATACCACCGAGCTTAGTCCGCAGGAGGTGCGGACGGCTGCACTCGAAACGCTGGCCGAGAACCTTAACGATGGGTTTGTTGCGCCCGTCTTTTGGTATGTGTTGTTGGGGTTGCCCGGAATGATGGCCTATAAGATGGTGAATACTTTGGACTCCATGTTGGGGTATCGGAATCATCGCTACCTACGTTTCGGCTGTGCATCGGCTCGACTTGATGACTTGTTGGGCTATCTGCCTGCACGCATCACGGCCATCTTAATGATTTTGGCAGCCGGTCGGCCGAATCTATGGAGCTTTGTGTGGCGATACGGCAAGGCACATGCAAGTCCCAACTCGGGCTATCCCGAGGCTGCATTGGCCGGAGTGCTCGATTGTCGTTTCGGTGGAGGGCATTATTACTTTGGTAGGTGGGTGGACAAGCCTTATATAGGTACCCATGATCGTCCCTTGACCCTTCAAGATATGTATGTGGCCATTAGAATCAACCGAGTCGTAGAGTATATGGTTATTGGCCTTTCTGTCTTGACTATCGGGATGAAACTTTTGTGTTGAAAATGAGAAAGAGGGCGCCATGTTGCGCCCTCTTCTTGTAGTTGGCCAATCCTTTAGGCCTATTTCGTGCAGCATTAGAAGATATAAGCCGCCGAAAGTTGCCATGTCTTGGCTTTATAGGCTGCCTGTTCCACGCCGTTAGCGATTACTTGCGCCGAGTTTTTCAATGGCATGTTGTAACTTATGCCCAGTTGGAAATGCCGTAATAATCGTACTCCCAGCCCCATATTGGCAGCCACTTCGATTTGTCGTTTTTCCCAATTCATTTCCTGAATGGGGAAAACTCTCTTGTTCTTTTCAAAATCGAAGAAAAAAGCAGGACCTGCCGAGAGGTAGAGACCTAAGGTGCGTCCCAGGCCAAAGACAAATTTGAGATTCACGGGTACATCAAGGCCACGCTCGGAAATACGAATGCCTTGCAAGTCGGCATTACGCTCGGTGTAGAGTAAGGACGCATCCACACCCAATCCCACGACCGGAATGATGAATTCGGCCATGGGGCCTGCAAAGAATCCGACGCGATTCTTCTCGGATAAATTGTCCGACAAAGGGCCGGAAAGCTTTAGTTCGGTGACTCCTACACCGGCTTTGATACCGAAGTTAATCTGTGCAGCCAACGGACGGGCTACCAAAAGTCCCCCGAGTAGGAGGAGGATCAATACAGTCTTTTTCATAAGGTCTTCAAGATTATGTATGAATGGTTGGTCGATACAAAGTTAATCGGAAAGATGGTAGTTCCATGCTTTACCCGACCTAAAAAGAGCTGCATAACTTCGTCAGAATGAGGAAAACCGCCGGAAACCCTACGCTGTGTCGCAGGTTTTTGTACTTTTGTCGCATTATCAGTACATTTCCTTAGGATGAAAACAACCCATCTAATATGCCTTTGGCTTCTGCTTATCGGCTCTTTGCTTTCTCCGCTGAAAGCGCAAGATTCAAACAATTACTTTTTGCACACCATTGAGCGAGGACAGAGTTTGTACTCCATTGCCGTGATGTACAGAGTCACCACGGACGACATTGTCAAACTAAATCCAGGCTGTGAAGAGCAAATTTTTGCCGGACAGCAGTTGCGCATACCGCGTTCCTCTTCCACTTCAGATAGGTTTCACACGATTCAAGCCGGCGAAACGCTGTACAAACTCACGCAATTATACGGAGTTACAGCCGATGAGATTTGTCGGTTTAACCCCGGATTAAGTGCTGCCAATTTCCGCATAGGCCAGGTGGTGCTTTTGCCGCCGGCAAGTCGCGAGAACCGAGGGGCTGTGACTTCTGCACCGTCTGTTCCCACTGTGTCTACCCAAGGACCTGTGGTGGCACGTTGCAGAGAGATGCACCGCGTGGCGCGCAAGGAAACCATTTTCAGTGTGAGCCGCAGCTACGGAATCACGGAGGCTGAACTCATTGCGGCCAATCCGGAGTTGAAAGACGGTATGAAGCGTGGCCAACTGTTGTGTATTCCCTATCCCACTGCACAAGTAACGAATGATTCCCCGGCTGCTGTGCCCGAGAAAACAAGCGAACCTCGTAGTGATGAGGCCTTATTCAAAGCTGGTCGACAAACGATGAAGCGTCCTTCAAACAATTTGAAGGTGGGACTTCTCTTACCATTTGCAAGCGATAAGCGCATGGTGGAGTACTACGAAGGTTTCCTTTTGGCAGTAGATAGCCTCAAACGTGTGGGTACTTCGGTCGATTTGTATGTGTATGACTGTGCCGATGATGCTGCCCGAATCAAGACACTCTTGGGCAAGGACGAAATGAAGCATCTGGACATCTTGTTCGGCCCCATGAGTCAAAGCCAAATACCTTTGGTTGCTCAATTTGCTCGGGACAACAATGTGAGGATGGTGATTCCTTTCTCTTCGAAAGATGATGAAGTGTTTCACAATCCGTCGGTGTATCAAATCAATACGCCACAGTCCTATCTCTATTCCGAGGTGTACGAACACTTCTTTCGGCAGTTTACCAATGTTCACGCCGTGTTCATCGAGTCCAGCCAACCTGATAAAGAGAAGGCCGATTTTGTGAAAGGCTTCAAAAACGAAATGAAGCGTAGGGGAGTCAGCATGACAACTGTTCATGAAAATGCTATGGTCGACTCTTTGAAAACAGCTTTGCGAGCCGATAGAACCAACGTATTCATTCCCACATCGGGCGAGAATGTCATGCTTATTAAAATTTTGCCACAGCTGAAAATTCTGGTGAGAGAAATGCCTGAGTTCAACATTTGTCTGTTTGGATACCCCGAATGGCAAACCTATACACGCGACCATTTGGATAGTTTCTTCGAGTTGGATACGTATTTCTACTCTTCATTCTACACCAATACCCTCTTCCCTGCGGCTGCTCAGTTTTCGAAGGATTATAGACGGTGGTACGGAAAGATACTCAATAGCCGCTTCCCCAACTATGCTATGCTTGGTTTCGATACGGGTTTCTTCTTCTTGAAGGGGTTATCCGTTTTCGGAAATGACTTGGAGAGTCGCATGAACGAGATGAAACTGACACCCATACAAACCGGATTCAAGTTCGAACGTGTGAACAATTGGGGTGGGTTTATCAATAAGAAAGTGTTCTTCATTCGCTTCAATCGCAACTATGATTTGGAGAAGTTGGATTTTGAGTAAATCGTGCCGAGTGGTGAACCGGAATCGTTTTCCGATTCTTCTGGGAATACTCTGCTTGGTGAGTACTACGTTGATGGCGCAGGTGGGCGAGCCGCGCAACATCTTCTCCTTGGGTGTCAACGCCGGAATGAATCTGAATCGAGCCACCTTTGTGCCCGGGGTGAAGCAAGATTTGTTGAGAGGATGGACGGGTGGCATCACGGCTCGCTATATGTCCGAGAAGTATTTTTCGATGCTTTGCGGAGCGCAGCTGGAGGTCAACGTTTCTCAGCGAGGATGGAAGGAACGATTTGAAACGACCGATGCCGATGGTCTTTCGGTCAAAGACCCCAGTCGTAGTTATCGTCGTGACCTTACTTATATCGATGTTCCTTTCTTGGCTCATTTGGCGTTCGGTAAAGAACCCGGTTTGCAATTCTTTCTGCATGCCGGCCCGCAAGTGGGATTTCTCATCGGCAAGGATAAAGAAACATTCGTGAATGTGGATATGACTACCCTTACGGATACACAGAAAGCGTTGTACAACGTTCCGATCGGAAAGCGTTTTGATTACGGACTTACCGGAGGAGTTGGCGTGGAATGGCAAACCAAGCGCAGGGGTCGACTGCTGTTGGAAGGGCGATATTATTTTGCTTTATCCGATTTTTACAGCACCGCCAAGAAAGACTACTTCGCTCGGGCCGCACACTCCACCATCTCGGTAAAGCTGGCCTATTTGTTCGACTTCACTCGTTGAGATTCATTGGCTCCGGGGTTTCTTCCCATTTGCTTTCCCATTTCCCGAATCATATTCTATGAAACAAGACCAACGAGGCTGTGCACATTGTGCACAGCCTCGTTGGTTATTGCTCCAAGCATACTATTTTCTCCGATTTACGACAGCGCCAGGCCGATGGAAAACAAAAGTCCCCAAATGAGAATGTTTCGCGAAGTATCGCCCAGCACGGCATTCAAGGCTCTTCCTTGGCGAATATGCACCATTTTCCGCCAGGTGAAATAGTGAGGAATGAGGTAAAACATGGGAAGCAATGCTGCAAGTGGTTGTGCTCTGTGTGCAAAAGGTAGGCACAGCAGGCAAGCAACAATGCCCAGTCCCCAATAAAGCCACTGGCCCAAAGTTTCACCGCCTACTACGATGAGTGTTCGTTTGCCGCTTTGGGCATCGGTGTCTCTGTCGCGATAATTGTTGACCACCAGCAGTGTGTCCACGGCCAATCCACAGGCCAACCCTGCGAGAATTGTCCATGGACTCATGGTTGCTGCCTGTACATAGTACGTGCCTCCCACGGGCACCAAGCCAAAGAACAGCACCACAAGCACATCGCCCCAGCCTTTGTATGCCAGCGGATAAGGTCCGGCTGTATAGAGGAATGCGAAAAGGACACAAGCGACTCCCAAAACAATGAGTTCGATGCCACCGTAGGCCAGCAGCAGGCTGCCCACGAGAAATGCCAAGAGGGTGGTGGCTGCAATACCTCGTTTCATGGAGTGGGCCGAGATCCATCCCTGTGCACAAGCCCGCTCGGGACCCAAACGGTCTTCACGATCCGTTCCCTTTCGGAAGTCGAATAGGTCGTTAATGAAGTTGGCATTGATTTGCATGAGGCAGGCAAAGAATAGGCAGATGAGTGCGGGGCGCAGCAGAAACACGTCATCGGCCCAGGCGCAGGCTGTGCCTACGAGCACCGGAACAACTGCTCCTATCAGGGTCTTGGGGCGTGCTGCCAACCACCAGGCATGAAAGGAATGAGGGCGAACGTGGGTCATTGAAGGGGCGAGTGAATGGAAGTTTGAAGTAGTTCCCAGGCATTGGGATGCATAAAGTAGCGCAGGTCTTTCCCCTCTTTCAAACCTTGACGGATGCGAGTGGAGCTGATTTCAAACGTGGGGGCGGACACCAAACGAACGCCGGATGGCAGCTTGGTGGCGTCGACCGTAAAGCCGGGGCGAGGATATACCCACACCCGATAGTTCTCGAGAATGTGTTGCGGCCGATGCCAACGGTTGAAGTTCAGCCAGTTGTCTGCCCCGATGATGAGGATGAATTCCCTGTCGGGATGTGTTGTCGAGAGGGCTTCCAAGGCATGGATGGTATAGGAAGGGCGTGGCAGGCCGAATTCAAAGTCGGAGGCACGAAAGCGGGCATAGCCCCGAATGGAGGCTTCGACCAATTGCAATCTGAGGTTGTCGTCCCAAAGCTCTGTCCCGGGTTTCAGGGGGTTGTGCGGACTGATCATGAACCATAGTTCGTCCAGGTCTTCGTGCTCGCAAAGGTGGTTGGCCAGGGCCAAATGTCCGATGTGAATGGGGTTGAACGAACCGCTGAATATTCCTGTTTTCAATCGGGGCATGAGAAGGTCATGGCTTGTTGATGAAAGCTTGCAGGCATGCCAAGGCTTGGGCTTTGGCGTGGTCGAGATCGTCGTTGACGATGATACAGTCGAATTTGGAAGCGAATCCCAGTTCAAACTCGGCCTTGGCCACGCGGTCGGCTATGACTTCGGGAGCATCCGTGCCGCGTGCTTCAAGCCTGCGACGCAGTTCTTCGATGGAGGGCGGCTGGATGAAGAGTGAAAAGGCTCGGTCGCCATAGTATTGCTTGATGTTGCATCCACCCACCACATCGACGTCGAACACCACGTTCTTGCCCTCTTCGAGCATTTGCTCGATGGGTGCCTTCAACGTGCCGTAGAAGCGGTTGGGATAGACTTCTTCGTATTCCAAGAATTCGTTGCGGGCAATGCGGGCCTTAAACTCCTCGGGGGTGAGGAAAAAGTATTCCACCCCGTCTTGTTCCGTGCCACGAGGCGGACGACTGGTGGCCGAGATGGAGAATGCCAAGTTGAGCCCTTGGGTGAGTAGGTGGTTGATGATGGTAGATTTGCCCGAACCCGAGGGAGCTGAGAATATAATGAGTTTTCCGGTCATGAGTCGATGTCGTGAAATGCGGTTACAGAATGTTCAACACTTGTTCTTTGATTTGTTCCAGCTCGTCTTTCATCTGCACAACGATCTTTTGCATCTCGGCGTGGTTGGACTTGCTTCCCAGCGTGTTGATTTCTCGTCCCATTTCTTGGGCTATGAATCCCAATTTCTTGCCTTGTCCTTCGCCTCCCTCGAGTGTACTGATGAAGTAGGTCAGGTGATTGGTGAGCCGTTGTTTTTCTTCGTTCACATCGAGCTTTTCAATGTAGAAAATAAGCTCTTGTTCCAAACG
This sequence comes from Bacteroides sp., assembly GCA_034176395.1. Taxonomy (GTDB): domain Bacteria; phylum Bacteroidota; class Bacteroidia; order Bacteroidales; family Bacteroidaceae; genus Bacteroides. The sequence continues at coordinate 13,889 of JAXFUC010000049.1, forward strand.
GTTTTGGTCGTAGCTGACTTGTAGAGTTTTTTCTAATGCCTCGGTGATGCGCTCGCGCACTTTCTCCACTCGTTCCTTTTCGTAGGGTTCCACATCGCGAAGCAGCTGTTCGATGCGTGCTATGTTTTGGCGCAACTTCTGCTCCAGGGCTGCACCTTCCTGTTTGCGAAAGGCCACCAAATCGGCTGTGGCTTGGGCTGTGGCTTGAGCGATGGCTGCCCACTCCTCGTCGCTGACTTCGACTACCTCCGCCTTGGTCATGACATCGGGCATGCGCAACAAGGTTTGTAGCCAGTCGTCGGGAGCGGGTATGCCCAGTGTTTGAACTACTTCTTGCAGCTGGTGGTGGTAGCTTGCCATCAAGTCGCGGTTGATGGTGGTGGCAACCTCCGTACCATCGGTCTTTTCCACCCAAAGGTTGAATTCCACCTTGCCGCGTTCCAGGTTTTTGGCCAATTCTGTTCGTATTTCGATTTCCCTTTCCCTATAAGGCTGGGCTATGCGCGATGATAGGTCGAGTGCCTTGCTGTTGAGCGACTTGATTTCTACGTTGATTTTCTTATGGGGTAATTCGGCCACAGCTTTGCCATAGCCTGTCATGGATTGTATCATAAAGCGGAGCTTAAGAGAGTTTGGAACAAAATTAGGCCTTTCTTTCCGAAAAACGGCTATATGTCTTGCCTTTTTGTGCTTTTCAAGGGTTGGAAGGTGGATGTCCGCTTGCCGATAAGTTTGTTGGGATAGGGAGTATGTGAAATCGTTCCGAAACACGGCTGCGCCGAGTGTTTGCACTTTGCCTCCAAAGTGTTTGTGGTTTGCTTCCAAAGTGTTTGTGGTTTGTTCCCAAAGTGCCTATACCTTGGAAGCGAAGTGCAGGTACTTGATTCATTTGTTGAGAGGGGGTGGCAAACGAAACATCGGTCAAGTCCGTTCGAAAGGCAAAACGTCAAGTTGGAGAAAACTGAGGGAATGGATCGGAACGAGAGACGAGTCGCAGTAAAAATAAGGTTGAAATGTATGGATACTCGAAAAGTTTACTATCTTCGTTCGGTACATTTTTTGAAACCCAAAACAAGAAATCATGAAGAAAAGCCTTGTATATACCAAAACAGGAGATAAGGGTACGACCAGCTTGGTGGGAGGTACGCGTGTGATGAAGACGCACATCCGTCTGGAGGCTTATGGTACGGTGGATGAACTGAATGCCAACTTGGCCTTGTTGCACACCTATCTCACGGACGAAACCGATAAGGTATTCGTCTTTGAAATACAATATAAACTCTTTGCCATAGGCTCTCACTTGGCTACCGATCGCTCGGCCATCGACCTGCATCGGGCCAGTGTTGTGACAGATGAAGATATCCGGACGATGGAGCGCGAGATAGACCGTGTGGACAATTTGTTGCCACCGCTGAATGCCTTTGTCATTCCCGGAGGCAGTCGCGCCTCGGCCGTTGCCCACCTCTGTCGCACGGTTTGCCGCCGTGCCGAACGACGCATCCTTGCATTGGGCGACGAAGGCCCCGAACCGGTGGTGTTGGCTTACGTCAACCGCTTGTCCGACTATCTTTTTGTCCTCTCGCGCAAGATGAATATGGATTGTCAAAAAACCGAATTATTCTGGGATCGACATAGGAAATGACCGATTTTATTATACTTTTGCCAAAAAATCAGAAACCGCAAGGTTAATACTCACCTTTTTAACACACGAAGACGCTATGTATTGGACTTTGGAATTGGCATCTAAACTGGAAGATGCGCCTTGGCCTGCTACGAAAGATGAACTTATAGACTATGCCGTTCGCTCGGGCGCACCCTTGGAAGTTATCGAGAACCTGCAAGAGATGGAAGACGAGGGAGAGATTTATGAAAGCATCGAAGACATTTGGCCCGACTATCCCAGTAAGGAAGACTTCTTCTTCAACGAAGAGGAATATTGATGCCGACTGACCTTGTTTCAGCAGACCGACGTTCCACAAACAGGAACAAGGCAGTATACGCTCAAGAATAAAATTCTCCCCACATCGCATTCGCTTGACGAACACCGATGTGGGGAGAGTCTTTTTCTATATCGTTCAGTAGAGTATGAAACCGGCCAATCCGCAAAGCACAATCAACAGGATGGGGCTGAGCTTGAAACGCTGAGTGCCTACGAAAGCACCGATGAAGAGCAGGAGGCTGATGATAAACGAACGGAAGTCATCGGTGGGCGAACCGAAGTTCTCGGTATTCATCAGCAACAAAGCGGCCGAGGCAAGCAAGCCTACAACGGCCGGCCGAAGGCCTTGGAAGATGGCAAGCACAATGGGGTGCTTTTGGTATTTAAGGAAGAAACGGCTGATGGTGAGCATGAGGATGAACGATGGGAGCACCACTGCCAACGTGGCAATTACAGAGCCCCACACGTTGTCAACAGCCATATAACCCACATAAGTGGCTGCATTGATGCCGATGGGACCGGGGGTCATTTGGCTGATGGCTACCATGTCGGTGAACTCTTGCGAGGTGATCCATTGGTGACGCACCACCACTTCGCCTTGTATCATCGAAAGCATGGCATATCCGCCACCGAAGCCGAACAGCCCGATTTTGAAGAAAGTGTAGAACAATTCCAAGTAGATCATACCTTTTCCTCCTTGACCTTATTGGTGTAGAACCGCCCCCATAAGTAGCCGCCTATACCTGCTCCCAGAATAATCCAGATGGGTGAGAAACCGTATTGCCAAATCAGCAAAGCCGAAAGTGCAGGAATCCAAATCGTATAACGGCCGATACCGGCGGAACGAGCCATGTTGAATACCGGGGCGGCAATAAGTGCCACGACAGCGGGGCGAATACCCTTGAAGATGCGTTCGACCACCGCATTGTCCTTGAACGCCTGGAAAAACAAGGCGATGGACAAGATGATGAGAAACGAAGGCAATACACAGCCCAAGGCACTGATGAGACTGCCGCGTACTCCGCAAATCTTATAACCGACGAATATGGCCATGTTCACGGCAAACACTCCGGGAGCCGATTGCGAAATGGCCAGTAGGTCGAGGAATTCTTCTCGACTCATCCAGCCGTGTTTGGTTACGATTTCGTTTTCAATGAGCGGCACCATGGCATATCCACCGCCAATGGTGAAAGCACCGATCTTGAAGAATATGCCGAAGAGTGAGAGAGAAATGGGCATGAAACAATGGGTTAGGAAAACGACATCGCCACCCACCCAAATAGGAGTTTGGCGTGGGTGGCGATGAGAATGGTTAATGGTCGTTACTTCTTTTGCTGTGCTTCGACCCAACGGCGAGCGTTGACGAAGGCCTCCATCCAAGGAGTAATCTGATCGTTGTGTAGGCGATCGGCGGGGTAGAAACCGTTTTGCCATGGGAAGATTGCTCGTTCCAAGTGGGGCATCATGGCAAGGTGACGTCCATCGGCACTGGCCAACGCGGCAATGCCATAGGCCGATCCGTTGGGGTTGCCCGGGTAGCTGTCGTAGCTATACTTGGCCACCACGTTGTAGCGTTCCTCAGGGTAGGGCAGTGAGAACTTGCCTTCGCCGTGTGCCACCCAAATGCCGAGCTTGCTTCCGCTCAACGAACCGAACATCACGCTGCGGTTCATCGGGATGGTGACACCCACGAAAGCCGATTCGAATTTATGCGAATCGTTGTGGAGCATACGACCCTTCTCTTCGTGTTCGGGGTTGATCAGTCCCAGTTCCATCATGAGTTGACAGCCGTTGCATATGCCCAACGAAAGGGTATCGGGGCGAGCGTAGAAGTTGTCAAGGGCTTGTTTGGCTCGTGGATTGAAAAGGAATCCGCCCGCCCATCCTTTGGCCGAGCCAAGAACGTCCGAGTTGGAGAAACCTCCGCAGTAAACAATCAGGTTGACATCTTCAAGTGTTTCGCGACCGCTTACCAGGTCGGTCATGGTCACATCCTTCACATCGAAGCCGGCCAGATAGAGCGAGTAGGCCATTTCGCGTTCGCCGTTCGTCCCTTTTTCGCGGATGATGGCGGCACGAATACCGCTGGGTGTGCGGCGGTCGGGCGAAATGCCATAATCGGATAACTTGCCTTTGAACTCGGGAAGGAAGGAAAACTCCACCGGCTGTTGCTTGTAGTTCTCGAATCGAGAACGGGCACATCCGTTCATGGACTGCTTGCGATCGAGCAGGTAGGACGAAGTGTACCAAACGTCGCGCAGGTGGTCGATGCCCAGTTGATAGGTTGCTCCGTCCTTTTCTATAAGGATGTGACGTTCGTCGGTGGGGTGTCCCAGCTTGACGAAGCCCACGCCTGCGTCTTCGAGTATTTGCTTTACAGTGGCTTTGTGCGAGTCGGCCACTTGGATAACCACCCCCGGATTCTCGGCGAAGAGTACCTTCATCAGGTCGGCTTCTTTGAGTTTGTCGAGGTTAAGTTCCAATCCTCCCTCCACGTTTGCAAAGCACATTTCGAGCAAAGTGGTAATGAGTCCGCCGGCAGAAATATCGTGTCCGGCCAATATCAATCCGCGGTTGACCAATTCTTGCAAGGCCAAGAAGGCGTCGCGGAAGTATTCGGGGTTCTTGACCGTTGGGACATCGCTTCCTACTTTGCCCAAGGCTTGGGCGAAAGCAGACCCGCCTAAATGCAGGTTGTCGAAGCTAAAGTCAACGTGGTATAGGGTGGTTTTCGGATGGTTGACCAATACCGGAGAAACGACTTGTTTAACATCTGTCACCTCACCTCCGGCCGAAACGATTACTGTTCCCGGGGAGATGACTTTGGAACCATCGGGATACTTCTGTGTCATGGACAAAGAGTCCTTACCCGTAGGCACGTTGATTTGGAGGGCACAGCAGAAGTCGCTCAGTGCTTTCACCGCCGTGTAAAGGCGGGCATCTTCTCCTTCTTGCGAGCGACAAGGCCACATCCAGTTGGCCGAGAGCGAAACGCTATCGAGTCCATCGGCTAAGGGAGCCCACACAAGATTGGTCAGTGCCTCGGCAACTGCCAGTACCGAGCCTGCTGCGGGATTGGCCAAGGCGGCTTGGGGAGCGTGTCCTATGGAGGTGGCAATACCGGCTTTCCCACGATAGTCCAAAGCCACCACACCGCAGTCGCTCAAGGGTAGCTGCAGTTCGCCTTGACATTGCTGGCGTGCCACTTTGCCGGTCACAGAGCGGTCGACCTTATTGGTGAGCCAGTCTTTACAAGCAACGGCTTCGAGTTGCAAAACTCTACTGAGGTAGTCTTGTAGTTCGCTCTGCTTATAAGTGGGCATTTCGTACGATCGCTCTACGGTTCTATCTTTCATATACGTTTTGGGCGACGAACCGAACATTTGTTCCACGGCCAAGTCGAACGGACGAACACCATCGGCTTGTTGGAAGGCAAAGCGGTGATCGCCGGTTGTCTCGCCCACCACGTACATGGGAGCACGTTCTCGTTCGGCTATGCGACGCACGTGTTCGATGGCCTCTTCACGGATGAGCAGACCCATGCGCTCTTGGCTTTCGTTGGCAATGATTTCCTTGGCAGAGAGACTTTGGTCGCCGATGGGTAGGCTGGCCATGTCGATAAGTCCTCCACATTCCTCCACAAGTTCGGACAAACAGTTTACGTGTCCGGCCGATCCGTGGTCGTGAATCGAAACAATGGGATTCTCGTCTTCTTCACATAAGGCGCGAACCACGTTGTTGGCACGTTTTTGCATTTCGGCATTGGCACGCTGCACAGCGTTTAGTTCGATGCCACTGCTATATCTTCCCGTGTCGACCGAAGATACCGAGCCTCCTCCCAAACCGATGCGATAGTTGTCGCCACCTATGACTGCCACCTTATTGCCGGGTTCGGGCGAGCCTTTGAGGCAGTCCCTACGTGTGCCGTAGCCCACACCTCCTGCCAGCATGATTACTTTGTCGTAACCGTATACGGGTTCTTCGTTTGCGTTTTGTTCGTGATGTTCGAAGGTAAGCACCGATCCGCAGATGAGAGGCTGCCCAAATTTGTTTCCGAAGTCCGAAGCACCATTGGATGCTTTAATAAGGATTTCCTCGGGAGTTTGGTACAGCCACTTGCGAACGGGCAATACTTCTTCCCATTCGCGCCCTTCTTCGGTACGTGGATAGGAGGTCATGTAGACGGCAGTACCGGCGATGGGCCATGAACCTTTACCGCCTCCCATGCGGTCGCGTATTTCTCCTCCCGTACCGGTAGAGGCTCCGTTGAACGGCTCCACTGTGGTGGGGAAGTTATGGGTCTCTGCTTTGAGCGAGATGACACTTTCTATTTCCTTCACTCGGAAGAAATCGGGACGAGAGTGGTCGGCCGGAGCGAACTGCTCCACTGTGGGCCCTTGGGCGAATGCCACATTGTCTTTATAGGCCGAAATGATTTTATTGGGATTCTCTTGCGTGGTCTTTTTGATCAGTTGAAACAAGGAAGATTCTTGCTCCACGCCGTCGATGATGAATGTACCTCCGAAGATTTTGTGTCGACAGTGTTCGGAGTTGATTTGGGCAAAGCCAAAGACTTCCGAGTCGGTGAGCTTCCGTTTCAAGTCTGCTTCCACCTTCTTCAAATAGGCTATTTCTTCTTCTGACAAGGCCAATCCCTCTTGTTCGTTGTATGCCTCCAGATTGTCGACATAAACAATGGGGGCTGGTTGGAGATTAACGGTAAAGATGTCTTGTGTCAAACCCTTGTACAAGCGTTGCAACATGGGGTCGTAAGTGGCCGTTTCATCTGCTACGGGAAAGTATTCTTCAATGCGTTCGATTCCGTTGATTCCCATGTTCTGGGTGATTTCAACCGCATTGGTGCTCCAAGGAGTTATCATTTCTCGGCGTGGCCCCACGAAGCAGCCCGTCAAGTTGGTTTCGTTCTCGATCGAGGCGTTGCCAAACAGCCAATTCAGCTTTTGACAATCGTCTGCGTTGAGCACTCGGTTGCTTGATACAGCAATAATGTTCTGCGAGGGAGTTCTAAAGAAAAGAATCATGATGAGAATCTTTTGAATGGATGATGTGCTATTGCTTTTTGTGTTGACAAAGATACATATAAAAGAGGTATGTTTCCTTCTAAGGTCGTAGAAACTTGGAGACCTTTTGCTGCCGGTCTTGAGGTCGCAAATGTTTCATGGCTTCCTCGCGTTGCAAGAGGGGAGTATGCGGTCGATAAAACAAAGAGGACTCTTCCCCCAGCGCGAGCGAAAAGTCCTCTTTATGTTGAATCGCAGAACCGTAAGTCGGTTTATCCGTTGGTTCTCTTTTCTTTGATTCTTGCTTTCTTACCGGTGAGTGCGCGCAGGTAGTACAGCTTGGCACGACGCACTTTACCTACCTTGTTCACTTCGATGCTATCGATGGCCGGAGATTCGATGGGGAAGATACGTTCCACACCCACGGTTCCCGACATCTTGCGCACCGTGAAGCGTCTTTTCTCGCCGTGGCCGGCAATCTTGATAACTACACCGCGATACAGCTGTACGCGTTCCTTGTTACCTTCGACAATACGATAAGCTACGGTCACAGTGTCACCTGCCTTGAAAGCGGGATGCTGCTTGCCGGTAGCGAATGCTTCTTCTGCAATTTTAATTAAATCCATCTCTGATTGTGTTATTAAAATGTTTTGATCGTTACAACGCAACATATCAAGCAACTCTACTCTTGACAGCGATTGCGCGAAAGCGGTGCAAAGGAAGCACAATTTTACGGGATAGGCAAATAAAAGTATATATTTGTGCTTCGGTAGAAGCAAAAAGAGATGTTGATAAACAAATGTAGAATGAAAACAAAGTGCCTACACTTTGCGACCTGGGTGTACTTACTTTGCTCGCTAAGTGCCTGCATTTCGTCCGCAAAGTGCGTACACTATGAAATCACGCAGGCAGAAGGTAGGATGATACCCATGGACAAACGATGGGATAGGAGTCCGCATCCGGCAGCCATGGAGCTGCTATCGAACTATAAAGCCTCTTTGGATAAGACCATGGGCGAGGTTATCGGCCACAGCAGGAAGGCCATGAAAAAAGGTAGCCCCGAAAGCCTGCTTTCCAATTTCCTCACCGATGCTTTACGCGAGTCGGCCGGTCGGCTCTATGGCCGTCCTGTCGACATGGCTCTGCTGAACTTGGGCGGTTTGCGCACTTCTCTGCCTCGAGGCGGCATTACCGTGGGGATGATATACGAAGTGTTGCCGTTTGACAACAAAGTTTGTGTGCTCACTTTGCGAGGGGCAGACATACAGCGCTTGTGTGCCGGCATCGCTCGTTCGGGAGGCGAGGGAGTCAGTGGCCTACGCATGGACATTTCTCGCACCGGCAAGCTGCTGCGAGTCGAGATTGGTGGGCTACCGTTGCAGCCAGATAAGCTGTACACGCTGGCCACTCT
>JAXFUC010000050.1:0-5905 GCA_034176395.1 Bacteroides sp.
TGTTTACATGGGCTAATCCGTTTGATTCGATTGATTCAGCCGGCATTAAGTTCCCCGAAAACTATCCCTGAATTTCTTTGGGAATGGGATACGATCGGGCCGGATTTATCATTGTTTTAATTGATAAAATAAGGTAAACACGTAGGTCTATGCGATCAACAATGGCTGCTCTGTGTTTCCAAACATACAGAAAAGCTTCTTGTACAGCATCGTTTGCCAGCTCTCTGTTGCCAGCATAGGCCAAAGAAATCCAGTAGATTTCCTTGGCAAAGGTGCGATACAGTTCCTCGAACCATTTCCTATCTGTATACTCGCCGTTCATGAGTCTTTTCCTGATGTAAACCGCGTCGAGTAGCGTCGTTTAGATTTTGATGAGCAAAAGTAATGATTAGATCGAGAATACGAAAAAAGAAGCAAAGTATATTAAAATATGTGTGTATGCAATTATTGCAGTTTTTTTTTGTTATTAGGAAAAAATGGCTACTTTTGGCGCCAACGAAAGTCCTAACGCTCTCATTGTTGCATCTTGTTATTGTATGTAACTGATTTGTAATGATGCAGATAATGAGTTTTGGACTTAGGAGCTGCCATGCATACGGTGTGCGTTGCAGTGCTTGGTTGCTGAGTATCAATCTAAACCGAATTATAAAAAATCATACTTATGAAAAAAGACTTCGTTTTTTCCACTCTATTGCTCTCGTCTCTTTTGGCGATAGGAGGATGTCAAGCTAAGAAGAACACCGAAACATTCACATTGGAAGCAGAGAATCTCCCCATAGAGATCAATGGACACCACGCTTACATCATTAACACTCTGAAAGAGTCCGTAGACTCTGTGATGATTACTGATGGTGGATTTGTGTATACGGCGAATGCAGATGTGAAGAACATTCACGGAATCAAAATCGACAATGAGATTGTTGTAAACGAACTGATTTTCCAAGGGAATGGCAAACTTGTATATGAGGACTCTATCGGTTACTGCATTGATTGGGCACCGGTGGACAAGTCTGAAGAAAACTTGAACTTTGCTCTTCGTGCTTTTAGGACGGCACTGGAAGAGAAAGTTGCACCTTTGGCACGACAAGTGAAGAACCTGGGATATGACCGGTTGCGTGCCAGAGAGGATCAAAAAGAAGTGGATAGAATCTCCCTGCAAATCGACTCGGTGTTGCATCTGATGCGCTCGGCGTTTAAGGCTGTCACCGATGATTTCTATTCAGCCCATAGCCAAGATGCGGTCGCCATAGCCGTCTTCCGAGAGATCGGCTTTAAGGACGAAGCCGATTTTGTGAACAAGTACAACGCCGCTCCGGCCGTTGTCAAAGAAGATCCACTGTTGACCAAGAGATTCAAGGATTTTTCATTTATTCTCGAGACTTCGGTAGGTAAGAAATATAAGGATTTTGAGATGGATGACACAGAAGGTCAAGTACGTCGTTTAAGTGAATATATGTCCGAAGGGCAATACTTGCTTGTTGACTTTTGGGCTTCATGGTGTGGCCCATGCCGTAAAGGAATGCCCCACTTGGCTGCCTTGCACAAGAAATATGGTGCCAAGGGATTGCGAGTGTTGAGCATCGGAATGGGAGAAGAAAGCAAAGCTGATTACGATAAGGCCGTGAAAGAAATCGGTATCGTTTGGGATAGTTTTTACGATGGGAAAGGAGCCGGAGGCGATACCTATGGTTTCCCGAGTATTCCTACCATTTTGCTGATTTCGCCTGATGGCACAATTCTCGTGCGAAGCTCTAATCCGAGTGATGTGGATAATGTACTCGAAGAAGCTTTAGGGCACTGATTGACCTTAAATTAACACAACAGAATACCAATACCGAAATTTTCTATGAAACAAATTGGAAAGCATCATGTGAGAACGCTGATTGTTCTCATTGGCATGTTGCTCGCGACCTTTGCACTCCATGCACAGGAGCAGCAGTCGATGAGCCAGAAAGTAAAACTTACCCTCAGTGGGAAAAATGGTTCTTCCTTTTTTACAGCGCTTGAGAAAGCTGTAAATCTGCCGATAGAATTCACTCCCGAGCAAGCTGAAAGAATTGAAAAGGTGACTCTCACCGCTCAGGAGGAGCCGTTCGAAATTCTGCTTAAGAGAGTTCTTGAGGGAACCGGATTGAGCTATAAATTGAGTCAAGACAAAATTCAGATTATCACCATCGGAGCAGCTCCGAACTCGATCGTGGTGAGTGGTGCTCTTTACGATGATTCTGGATTTCCGCTGATTGGTGCCGGAGTGGTGGGAAAAGCACAGCAAATCATGATGGTTACAGACATGGATGGGAAATACAGTTTTACCATTCCCCGAAATGCGAACGTGGAGGTTGCTTTTTCCTCCGTCGGTCTCAACAAAGAGACGATAAATTTTGTGGGGAAGAAAGGTAAAATTGTCATGGATCTGATTATGAAAAGTAGTCAGGTACTTGAGGAAGTTGTTGTCACAGGTATTTATACCCGAAAGATGGGAAGTTTTACAGGTTCGTCGATTTCCGTGGATAGTAAGCAGTTGACCACAGTAGGCAACCAAAATATCTTGAACAGTCTCACGACGATAGATCCCACTATTTACTCGCCCACGAACCTTCTTTCGGGTTCTGACCCCAATAGCCTGCCTGACATCTCCATGCGAGGTGTCTCAAGTCTCTCGACTTCAGAAACGGGGAATCTCAAGGGCGATTTTGCTAACAATCCCAACCAACCATTGTTCATTCTGGATGGTTTTGAAACGAGTATTCAAACCATTGTGGACATGGATATGAATAGAGTGGAATCTATCACCGTGCTCAAGGATGCTTCGGCAAAAGCGATCTACGGTTCGAAAGCAGCAAACGGAGTTATCGTTATTGAAACCAAGAAACTTTCCGGGAATGAGCAACGGGTGACATACAATGGAACGCTCTCGTTGGAGGTTCCCGATCTTTCGAGCTATAATCTGACCAACAGTCTTGAGAAAATTGAGGTTGAAAAACTTGACGGCGTTTATGACCGATCGAATAATATATCGGGCTGGGAAACCGATCGAAAGCTCTACAACGAGCGTCGCAAACGTGCGCTCGAAGGTTTGAATACCTATTGGCTCGCCAAGCCGCTTCGTACGGGTGTGGGGCATAAACACAATCTGAGTGTGGAGCTTGGCGATGCTCAAAGTCTGCGCAGCACCATTGATTTTAGCTACAATGACACGAAGGGAGTTATGAAGGGATCCGACCGTAGAAATCTTTCGACAACCGCCAACATTGCCTATCGTAAGAAGAACCTTATTTTCCGTAACAGTCTTACTGTGTTGGTGAATACTGGATATGATTCTCCGTATGGCTCTTTCTCTCAATACGCAAGAATGAATCCTTATTGGGAAGCAACGGACAAGAATGGAAACATTTTGCGCATTGCAGCTCACAGCGATGTTGAAGGAAAAACGGCGAATCCCATGTATGATGCCGTCATCGGAACACTGTCTTCCAATAAATACTATGACATTACCGACAATTTCTATGCCGAGTGGCGAGCCACGAAGGAACTCAAATCTGTACTTCGTCTTGGTTGGAATAAGAAACTGAGTGAAATCAATAAGTTTTATCCGGCCGATCATTCGAGATTTATCAATTATTCGGTCGACCGTGCTGATGAGCGAGGTGAGTATTATTTGGAAAACGGACAAAGTGAGCGTTTATCCGGCGACTTGAACTTGAGTTATAACAAAGCATTTGGGGTTCACAGTGTGTTCTTAAACGGAGGTGTGTTCGTGGCTCAAAATTCTGGTTCAAACTATTCTCACACAGCCGTTGGATTCTCCAATAGTGAAATTGCCGATATCACTTTTGCCAAACAGTATGCGAAAGGAAGTATTCCGGTGGGTGTTTCTACAATCCGGCGTGAATTGAGCTTCCTTACTTCGGCATCTTACGATTATGATAATCGCTATCTGTTGGATGCTACCTTCAGGCGAGGAGCTTCTTCACTCTACGGAGCCAATAACCGCTGGGCAAACAGTTGGTCCGTTGGAACCGGTTGGAACGTTCACTACGAACCCTGGATGAAGTTTAAAGCCCTTAAACTTCTTAAGCTGAGAGCTTCTATCGGTGTTACTGGAAATCAGAACTTCCTCACCAATACGGCCGTTTCGACCTATATGTATTACCCGGGAATACTTTATGGAGGCTTCACCGGTGCATATCTTACCAATATGCCCAATCCAAATCTCAAATGGGAGCAGAAACTCGATAAGAATATTGGATTCGATATGCAAATTGGAGGATTGAACCTTAATGTAGACCTCTATCAGGCCGACACCAAGAATATGCTTACCGACCTCACCATCCCAGGTTCGACCGGATTCACCATTGTCAAAGACAACCTCGGGCTTGTTCGTAACTCGGGTATAGAAGCTCGCTTGTCCTACTCGATTTGGCGAGGACGCAACGGTTTTGTTACCGTCTTTGGATCGGCCAGCCATAATAAGAACTACATCGTAAGTCTGTCTGAAAGCCTTCGTGAGTACAATGAGAAAATGAAAGAGAACTCCACAAAAGGAAGCTTCTCCGGTCCGGTGCAGCTCTACCAAGACGGTCAGTCTATGACCACTATTTGGGCAGTTAAGTCGGCTGGAATCGACCCGATGAGAGGGGTGGAAGTATTCGTGAAGAAAAACGGAGAGCTCACCTATACCTATGACCCTGCTGACCTCGTTCCGGTGGGTGACGAAACGCCCAAAGTTCGTGGTAATGCAGGTATTAACGCAGAATATAAGGGCTTTGGCTTCTCCATGGTCTTGGCTTACTTAGCCGGTGGACAGAGCTACAATTCGACCCTTGTGAACAAAGTGGAGAATGCTCCCATCAGATACAATGTAGACAAGAGACTTGCTGAAGGTCGTTGGCGCGAGGCCGGTCAAGTAACACGATACAAGAAGTTTGAAAGCAGTGTGATGACTCGTCCTACCTCTCGATTTGTTCAGGGAAAGAATGAGTTGAATATCTCCTCCATTTCCATTTACTATAACTTCCCGAAGCGCATCTATTCTGCCCTTCATGCCAAGTATCTCAAGGTGGCATTGCTGATGAATGACATTGCGACTTTCTCAAGCATAGAGGTAGAACGAGGATTGGCTTATCCGTTTGCCCGTCGTTTTTCATGTTCGGTAACAGCGACATTCTAATACGATTGTAATATCTTTATACATTCAGACAATGAAAAAAAACATATACATCTCTTCCCTTCTTTTCCTTGGCGTGCTGGGGCTAAGTTCGTGCAATAGTTGGTTTGAGGTCACTCCGGTTTCGGAGGTTCGTGGTGAGCAGCACTTTAAGGCTGTCAAAGGTTTCCAGCAGAGTTTGACCGGTTGCTATATCGCTTTATCCGATAATTCCTTGTATGGCAAACAACTCTCGTGGTATTTGCCCGAAATTATCGCACACCAGTACCGTGAAGTGATAGCAGAATCTGATAAGGCTCTTTTCAATCATAAGTATAAGGACAAAACCGTTTGGAACGATATCGAAAGCATTTGGAACAAGATGTACAATGTCATTGTAAATGCCAACGATGGTCTCATTCAGTTGGAAGAGCGGAAAAACAGCCTCACTGCTATGGAGTATGCGCTCATTAAGGGTGAATTTCTTGCTCTCCGCGCTTACGTACACTTGGATCTTTTGAGATATTTCGGATTGAGTGGCTACTCGACCAGAGTAGGGGAATTGAGTGTCAAACCGTCTATCCCTTATGTTATGGGATTGAACAAAACTCCTGTGAAGCAGTTTACGGGAGCTGAACTCTACCAGGCACTTATGAAAGACTTGGACGAAGCGGTAGAGCTCCTCAAGGAATATGATCCCGTGGTATCGGATAAGCACGATGCTGAGCTTAAGAGTATCAATATTGATGGTTATTACAG
>JAXFUC010000051.1:0-2526 GCA_034176395.1 Bacteroides sp.
CTTGCTATTGAAGGAGGGGGCGCAGATTATGTTTCTCAAGAATGACATTTCGCCCGAGAAACGTTACTACAACGGTATGATCGGTCAGGTGGTAAGATTGGCACACCGGCACATTTGGGTCAAACCCAAGGATAGCGAAAACGTGTTTGAACTTCAACCCGAGGAATGGGCCAACTGTAAATACACACTCAATGAAGAAACTCAGGAAATCACCGAAACGGTAGATGGAACCTTCAAGCAGTATCCCATCCGTCTGGCTTGGGCCATCACGATTCATAAAAGCCAAGGTTTGACCTTCGACCGAGCCATCATAGATGCTTCTCATTCATTTGCCCACGGGCAGGCTTATGTAGCTTTGAGTCGGTGCAGACGATTGGAGGGGTTGGTACTCGAAGCTCCATTGACTTCGGAAGCGGTGATAACCGACCATGTAGTGACCGACTTCGTCAACCAAACCGCCGAGCAAACACCCACACCGCAAACACTCTCGACGCTTCAAAAAGCCTATTTCAAGTCCGTTGTCGACGAACTATTCGACTTTCAACCCTTGAACTCATGCTACCAAGCATTGATTCGCTTCATGGACGAACACCTATACCAACTCTTTCCCTCTTTGTTGATGGCTCACAAAACACAATTGCTTCGCGTGCATAAAGATTTGATCGAAGTGTCAACTCGCTTTGCCGAGCAATACACACGCCTTTTACAAGCAGATGAGGGCATTCCGCATACAAGTCTGCAAGCACGCATCTTGGCGGCTACTCCTTACTTCTTCAAACAATTAAGACCCCTACACGATCTGTTGAACCAAAGCCGAATAGCCTTGGACAACAAAACACTCCAAAAACAATGGGCCGAACGTTTGAAAAATTTCGAAGAAGTGCTGACCGAGAAAGAGCAACTAATGGAGTGGGGGCAAAAAAACGATTTCTCCCCATCGGCCTATCAACAACAAAAGAGCAAGATATGGCTGAACCGAGAAGGAGAGACAGAGCCTACCACTCGGCGAAAGAAGAAGGCTGAAGAAACCAAAGAAACCGCAACGACGGAGCAAATGGCTGCCGACATCAAGCACCCCGAGCTCTACCGTGACCTATTGGAGTGGCGACGACAGAAAGCAACACACGAGGGACTGCCGGCCTATACTATCCTTAAACAGAAAGCACTCATAGCCATCGTTAACCAATGTCCCACAACACCCCATGCCTTGAGCACGATTCCACATCTGGGAGCCAAAGGAATTGCCAAGCATGGATTCGAGATACTGGCCGTGGTAAGGCGGTATTTGAAGACTATCGATTCATCGTACTAAGCAAATGGATGGCAAAACCGGAATGGCCACAGTTCAAAACCGGCGGTTTACCATCTGCCGACGGCCGGTTTCGGAGAATAGCACATGGATACCCATACAAATCTTTCATCATCGGTGGGTCAGGAGTGTGTCGATGGTACAATAAAAACGGTTGTTCCGCGACAGAGATTTTCAATCCAAGTTTGGTCGGTATGAATCAAGTGCCGGCCCGTATACTTCAGGGTTCGATTCATAACGTTCGTGCCTTGAATCATGGATAAAGACAGACATTGGAGGTGTTTTACTTAGGCTCGGCACAGTTCAACTACGATTTTGGAGCTTCTTTTTCATTCGCTCGAGATTTATGTTATACCTTTGCCCCTTGTTTTTCACGTAAACAATTCACATTATGTCCGGCTATATTTCAGAAGATAAGCGCAAAGTAACCACCCATCGTTTGGTAGAAATGAAAGAACGGGGGGAGAAGATTTCCATGCTCACGGCCTATGACTATACGATGGCACAAATCGTCGATGGGGCAGGGGTAGATGTCATTTTGGTCGGCGACTCGGCTTCGAACGTTATGGCCGGCAATGTGACCACCCTTCCCATTACCCTTGACCAGATGATATACCATGCGAAGTCGGTGGTGCGAGGCGTGCAACGCGCCATGGTGGTGGTGGATATGCCGTTCGGTTCCTATCAAGGCAACGAATACGAAGGCTTGGCCTCGGCCATCCGCATCATGAAAGAAAGTCATGCAGATGCCCTGAAGCTGGAGGGTGGAGAAGAAGTCATCGACACGGTGCGACGCATTCTCAGTGCCGGTATTCCCGTGATGGGACATCTGGGGTTGATGCCACAATCCATCAATAAATATGGGACCTACTCTGTTCGAGCCAAAGGCGAAGCCGAGGCCGAAAAGCTGGTTCGCGATGCCCATCTGCTGGAAGAAGCCGGATGCTTCGGAATTGTATTGGAGAAAATTCCTGCCGATTTGGCGGCTCGTGTAGCCTCCGAGCTTACGATTCCCATTATTGGAATCGGAGCAGGATCCAAGGTCGACGGTCAAGTGCTGGTTGTGCAAGATATGTTGGGCATGAACAACGGTTTCCGCCCTCGTTTTCTCCGCCGCTATGCCGACCTTTATGCCGTGATGACCGATGCCATCAGTCACTACGTAAGCGATGTGAAGAATCACTATTTCCCCAACGAAAAGGAACAGTATTAAGTTA
>JAXFUC010000052.1:0-12230 GCA_034176395.1 Bacteroides sp.
GGTAAATACTATCCAACTCCGCTCCCTCGATTTGCTTCACGATGTGGGGCGTGATGAAATGCCCACGATTGGCAATGGTGGCCGCCAAATTGGCCACCTGAAGTGGGGTGGCCAGGATTTCACCTTGACCGATGGCTATACTTATGACCGTAAGCCCATTCCAACTGCCTTTGTAGGCTTTGTCGTAAAATTGTGCGTTGGGAATCAATCCTCGCTTCTCACCCGGGAGGTCGACTCCCAATTTATAGCCAAATCCTTGAGAAACCATATGATCTTTCCACACGGTGATGGCATTCTGAGGAGATCCGTACTTGCGATCGCCGAACATACGGAAAAGCCCCCAGCAGAAGTAGGCATTGCACGAAGTGGCCAAAGAGGGAATCAACGGAATGGGAGATGCATGGGGGTGACAACCGACCTTCAGACGTCCATAACGGAAACCTCCGAAACATGAAAAAGCAGGCGAGGTGACCTGAACAATGTCTTCCTCCAAAAAGATGAGTCCCTGCGCCGTCTTGAAAGTCGAACCCGGGGGATATACGCCCATCAGTGCCCGATTCAACAAAGGCTTTCGCTTGTCTTGCTGCAACAGATGATGGTTCTTACCACGCTGGCGGCCTATCATGAGGTGAGGATCGTAGTTGGGAGAGGAAACCAGGCAAAGAATTTCACCGGTTTGGGGTTCGATGGCCACAATGCTACCTATCTTGTTCTGCAACAATCGCTCGCCAAGCATTTGAAGCTCAATATCCAAACTGAGTGTGAGGTTCTTCCCGGGAATGGCCGGTTTGTCCTGTGCACCATCCATATAACGCCCTTGGATGCGTCCATGAGCATCTCGCAACAAGACCTCGACTCCCTTTTCTCCACGAAGGTAATGTTCGTAGGAACTCTCTACACCCAACTTACCTATGTAGTCGCCTCGCATATAGTAACCGGTCTTATCGGCCTCAATCTCTTTGGCCGATACCTCGCCGATATCGCCCAAGGCGTGGGCCGCAGCATTGTAGGTGTATTGCCTGATGGTGCGACGTTGAATATAGAAGCCTTTGAACTTAAAGAGTTTCTCTTGGAATACACCGCACTCCTCGGCCGAGAGCTGAGACATGAAAGGCTGAGGCGTGTAGCGTGAGTAACCGGGATTGCGACGACCATCTTTCATGTCGCGAATGTTCTGAAGGAACTGCTCCTTTGTAATATTAAGCGATTTGCAAAGGTCAAGCGTGTCCAGATTTTCCACTTCACGTGGAATCATCGTGATGTCATAGGCCGGCTTATTATAGACCAACAACTTCCCATTTCGATCGTAAATCGACCCACGCGAAGGATACTGAACTTTATTGAGAAAGGCATTGCTGTCAGCATTACGCTTGTAGTCATCGGTCATCAGCTGCAACACGAACAGACGGGCCATGTAGGCCAACACAATAGCCACAGCTATGCCGCCAACCACAAACTTCCGATTTTCGTATGCGTATCCTTTCATATGTCGATAGCCTATTCTATTTCCGTATGCCCTCGATAGCTACCATGCAAACCACCGTGAGAAGGGTCGATGTCAGTATGTGGAGCAACAGCATCAAAGGCTGTGTAAACGTGAAAAAGTCCAATACAAACAGGACAGAACAGAAAAGGAAAATGGTGGCAAAGAGGTAGCGCAGGAAAGGAGCCACACCCAAAGCAGATAGGGAGGGCTCAAAGTTTTCGAGCATATCACGAGGGGTGAACAGCCTCAGCAGCGGTGTTCGCACAAAGGCCACAAAGACCGAAGCCATGACATGAAGCCCCCCCGTATCGCCAAAGACATCTACGGTCAAACCCAATGCAAATGCCCAAAGCATTTGCTCTTGGCGAGAGGTTTCCGAATCGAGTTTGAGCAGAAAATAAAGATAGAGAAAAGGAGTTGCCACCCCTAAAAGGGCAATGTGGTTGAGAGCCAGAACTTGCAAAAGAACCAAGCCCACAAACCAAAACGTGCGTTGAATATAACGTATAATCATTCTGCTGTTGCTTTTTCAAGTTCCTTAAGTTCCTGCCGTTCGGTTCGGCCCATCACCGCCACTTCACTCAATCGGCCGAAATCGGTCGAAAGCTTTATCTTCAGTAGGTAAGAAAGTCCATCGTTGGAATCGGCCTTATCGGCCACCGTACCTACCATGATTCCTTCGGGAAACACCGTGGAATAACCGCTCGTTACCACCGTATCGCCAATGGCAAACTCGGCATGACGGGGCAAATCGCGCAAAAAGGCAAAGCGAGAATCGCCTCGTTCCCACTTGAGATAGCCGAAATAGTCGCTCTTCTTAATTTTGCAACTGATGCCCGACTTTGTGCTTAGGACAGACAGCGCAAGGGAATAGGACGGCGAAACGGCATAGATGATACCTACCACACCGTTACTACCCACCACCCCCATTTCGGGACGAATGCCATGAAGACTCCCTCGATTCAGGGTTAGATAATTGTCGGAACGATTCAGACTATTATTGATGACCTGCGCTGCACATACCTCGTAACCGGCATCGCCGTAGCGTTGCAGGCTGTCGATCTTCAACGAATCGAGTTGTCGGGTCTTGAGTTCATGCCTCAGACGATCCAACTCCTGCCTCAACAGCATATTGTGTTCGAGCAGTTCGCGATTGGCTTCTTGAAGATGGAAATAGGAATTCATCTTACCCGACACCCGATAAACAGCCCCCGACACCGCATTGGCCGAGGTGAAATAGACACTTTGTTGATACCGATTGTGCCGAAACAACCAAAATCCCCCCACAAGCTCCAAGAGCAAGAAGAGGAACCAATAGTTATATTTCCGCAGGAAATTCAGTAAGTTCTTCATATTAAAAATGTGCGGACTGCGTTTCACACAGAAGCCATCGACCGTTTATTTCCCTGCCACAGCAGAGAACTCAACAACCGATGGCTAAGTAAGCCTTCATCTTCAAACGTATCTACACCGGTCTTCGCATCCAGCGTTCGGTTCGGAGATGTCTTAACGCATCAAGAACGAGAAGCGGTCTACGTTTTTCAATGCAATACCCGTACCCTTGGCCACGGCATGGAGTGGATCTTCGGCAATATGGAAAGGGATGTTGATTTTATCGGTAAGACGCTTGTCGAGTCCTCGCAACAGTGCACCTCCACCGGCCAAATAGATTCCGTTGTGTACTATATCGGCATACAATTCGGGGGGAGTATTTTCCAAGGCACTCAAGATGGCGGTTTCGATCTTTGCAATGGACTTCTCCAAACAATGCGCAATTTCCTGATAGCACACGGGTACTTCCATCGGTAGGGCAGTGATGCGGTTAGGGCCATGCACTATGTAATCCTCGGGGGCATCCTCGCCCAAGTCTGTCAAGGCGGCTCCCACGCTGATCTTAATACGCTCGGCCATGCGCTCACTCACCTTTACGTTGTGTTGGCGGCTCATGTATTCCTGGATGTCGGCGGTAAAGTCATCGCCTGCAATACGTATGGAGTTATTGGACACGATACCGCCCAATGAAATCACAGCAATCTCTGTCGAACCTCCACCTATATCAACCACCATGTTTCCTTCGGGTGCTTCCACGTCGATACCCACCCCTATGGCAGCTGCCATGGGTTCGAAAATGAGGTAAACATCACGGCCTCCGGCATGTTCGGCCGAGTCTCTCACGGCACGAAGTTCCACTTCGGTACTTCCTGAAGGTACACCGATGACCATCCGCACGGTGGGTTAGAACAAGCGACTGCGAGTATTCACCATCTTGATGAGTCCGCGGATCATTTGCTCGCAAGCATAGAAGTCGGCAATCACCCCGTTGCGCAACGGCCGTATGGTTCGTATGTTTTCGTGTGTCTTCTCGTGCATCAGCTTGGCTTTCTCGCCCACTGCAATCATTTTATCCGTGCGACGATCGAGTGCCACCACCGAGGGTTCGTCCACAACGATCTTTCCATTGGTTATGATGATGGTATTGGCTGTACCCAAATCCATCGCTACTTCTTGTGTAAAAGAGAACAATCCCATTTTTATCTATTTGGTTTGTGTTAATGTTTGAAGTGACGGAAGCCTGTTGTCACCATGGACATACCGAGTTCATTGCATCGTTCGAAGCTGAGTTCATCCTTCACCGAGCCTCCGGGTTGAATAACCGCTGTAATGCCTTCTTGACCGGCCAGCTCCACACAATCGGGAAAAGGGAAGAATGCATCCGAGGCCATCACAGCTCCATGTAGGTCGAATCCGAATCCATGTGCTTTTTCAATGGCTTGTTTGAGTGCGTCCACACGAGAGGTTTGTCCCACACCGCTTGCCAACAGTTGCTTATCTTTGGCCAGTACGATGGCATTGGATTTACTCTGCTTCACTATCTTGTTGGCAAAAAGCAAATCTTCCACCTCTGCCGAGGTCGGTGCCTTATGTGTCACGGTCTTTAGGTCCTCTACCGTTTCTATCTTTTCGTCCCGTTCTTGTTGCAAAACGCCGTTGAGCAGCGAGCGGAATTGTACGCGCTGCTTCAAAGCCGGCTTACGTGCCAGGATGATGCGATTCTTCTTGGCACCGAGGATTTCCAAAGCATCCACATCGTAGTCAGGAGCGATGATAACCTCAAAGAAAATACGATCGATCTCCACAGCCGCTTCCTTGTCCACCACACCATTGGTCACCAGCACACCGCCGAAAGCCGACACGGGGTCGCCTTCCAATGCGGCTTTCCAGGCCTCAACGGTTGTAGTCCTCGAAGCCAATCCACACGCATTGTTGTGCTTTAGGATAGCAAAGGTAAGGTCATCGAACTCATCGATCAGCTCCACCGCTGCGTGTATATCCAACAAATTGTTGTACGAAATCTCTTTGCCCTGAATTTGGTCAAAAAGTTTATCGAATTCTCCGTAAAAATATCCTTTTTGGTGTGGATTCTCTCCATATCTCAACACTTTGGGACTACCGGCCGTACAGCGGAAAGCCGTATTACCGCCTTCATCGAAGAAGTTGAAGATGGCCGAGTCGTAATGAGACGAAACCCCGAAAGCTTCCTTAGCCAACCATTTACGTTCGGCAAGCGAAGTTGTAGCTCCATGCTCGGCAAGCATATCCATAAAGGGCTTATACTGTGTCTGGGAAGCCACGATGGCCACGTCATTGAAGTTTTTGGCAGCAGCGCGAATCAACGAGATGCCACCGATATCGATCTTTTCAATGATGGCCGACTCGTCCGCGCCCGAAGCCACAGTAGCTTCGAACGGATAAAGGTCAACTATAACCAAATCTATCTCTGAAATGCCATACTCCTGCACCTCTCCCCGATCACTTTCGAGGTCACGACGACAGAGAATACCACCGAACACCTTAGGGTGCAGGGTTTTCACACGTCCGCCCAAAATAGAGGGATAGGAAGTCAAGTCTTCCACCGCCTCACAAGGATACCCTAAAGATTCGATGAACTGGCGTGTCCCCCCGGTAGAGAGAAACGAAACGCCTTCTTGGTGCAATTTGGTTATGATTTCGTCCAAGCCATCTTTGTGATAGACCGAAACCAATGCTTTCTTAATACGTTTGTATCCGGACATTTATTGCAGTGTTTTAGCGATATACACATTAGGTTGCAAAGTTATAAATATATTGCTTACCGCAAGTGGACTCCCCCGTTTTTTCGTCTTGCCTCTTTCAGAGCACGAACAAAGCTTCAATAATGTCTGACCGGATCTACAAACTCAAACATCTCAAATGTCCAAGACACCTAATCTCTCATTTTCGCGACCAACGAAGTGTTGGACATCCACCGAATCGTCGAGTATCAACAGATTTCGATGAACCGTAAATCTCGGATAGGCATCCCACTCACAGTCGACATACTGATCACAAACACTTTGCAAACCAGATGCAGACACTTTCCAAGAGAAGTGTAAACACTTTGCGGGTGTACCACATATGTTCAACAGTTCAAACACAAACTACCAATGAAAATCGGCATTCTCATGCCACTCGATATCATTGGATAAAAAACCACCAACTCTTCTTTCAGGGACCTTCGGCGACTGAATGCAAGTTGGTGGTTATTGACTTTATTCACAACTAAAATCAACGCTTACGTGGCAGATTCAGTAACGAATAAACCGCGTTACTCAACATCGGCTTTTCGTGAAAAGGTAAGGTGGCTAACGTTTCATAAGCACGCCGAAAATCACCCATACGAGCATAAGCCGCAGCCAAATAAGACACCGAACTCTTAGATGGAGTCAAGGCCAAAGATTTCTCTGCCAGTTGCAGTATCAGTTCAAGCTCTCTAGAAGAAGGTCGATAGGAATTTACAAAAAAACGACCAATGATGAACGAATAATACATTTCTCGGTACAAATGGGGGTGTGTTTTTTCGTACACGCCACCAAGAGTTACGGCCTGTTCCAAAGCCTCTGTAAAATGCCCTGAAAACAAATTAGTTTCCATCTCAAGCAAACTCATGTAAAGCTCTTTGTATGGAAAATTCTTGGAAGCTATCAAGCGGATGTAAGCATCGCGTTTCTCTGTGTTCTCTCGTTCGGCCATGGGCAAACGAACCAAATTGAGATACAGTTTGCGCGGCAAGTCGACCTCTACACCCAATGTATCGGTATACACATCGTTGTTGACCAACAATGTGTTCCACACCAAATCATCTTCAATCTCGTGCACAAAATAGCTAACCCACCGTCCGATATGCGATGCCTTGCGTTGTTCGATAGACAGCTCGCCTATATGAACATTCAGATAATGGCGCACCGAGTCTGGATAAACCTGAGGTAAGATATCGAAAAGAAAATGTTCCAAAAAAAACTCTCCTCGTTCCCCTCGCTCCCATCGTCTGCGTTCAGCATTCAACCGCTCGCCCAATTTCCCTTGGCGAGCCTCTTGACAAGCTTGAAGAAAATCATCGGAATTTAAATAACCCGAGTGAGTGGAAAGGAGTTCTCCCGTCTCATCAAGCCAATAATACGTGGGATAGGCACTCGGTTTAAAGTACGAAAAAAAGGAATGATGCCGATTCTTTTCAGCATCAAGTTTCAAGGACACGAAATGCTCATTGACGTAACGGGCCACTCTCTCATCGTTAAACACCGTAGCATCCATCTTCTTACAAGGAGCGCACCAAGTAGTGTACACGTCGACAAAAATCATGCGTTTGGACTCAACGGCCTGCTGTTTCACCTCTTCCCAAGTGGTATTTTGAAAGAAAGACAACTGAGCCTGCAACTGAGAGGCATTCGTACCCACAAGGTAGCATAGAACCATAATTCGATAAAATCGTCCCATATAATTCAGTATTTACGTTCAAAGTCCACAATGCGATCGGCGAGTCCCTCTTGTCGGATGGTTTGCTCCAAACTAAGCCCTCCATCGGTACTTACCTTCAAACCACAAAATCCTGCTTGTGTTTCGGTGAGATCAGTGTTTCTAAATGCCACCCAAAGACATTTTGTTCCTCGATCTGCCTCGATGTGATCAACCAAATATCCATTACCCAAATCGTAAACTTCATGGCCCAAATGATTGATTGCATTGTATAGGTACAGCTTACCTCCTACTGCATAGAATAAGTATCCTGGAAGTTGAGCCGAGGTGGCAAAAGAAGTGGCCTCGGTTATGCCAGGACTTTGCATCGGAGTATTTCCCAAGTCTTGGAAAAAACTTGCAGGATTTTCAGAAGTGAAGAAACCAATGCGCATACTCAACAAACGACGCTTCCCTTGTGCATCTTCAAAAACTCCCAGATATTCGCGCACACCCGATTCGCTGCGTGAGGTGATACCCGCATACAAGCATTTCATCTTCAGCTCATTGGGATTAAAAAAACCTCCATTGATATAGGAAAATCCACTGGTCTTCCCCACCTTGGATAAAGATACCGAGCTAATGCCATGCAGGGAATAAAAGCAACCGTTGAGGTTGTCATAAAGAACCATGCGACTGGGAAGTTTCTCATTGTCGCCAAAATCGGCATTGGCCGAGATTTCATATTCTGTGGACTCAGCAATCATACTCGGCTTAACAGTGGCCGCAGGTGGGTTGGTATTGACAGCACGATCATACACGCGCCCATTGTCTATCAAGTAACCACGCATAGAGGAACTATAGTAGGTTTGAGGTTTCATGATACCATCGGGAGCCGATGCAAAGAACAGTTCTCGGTAGTTTTTTCGACGAACCAAAGTTATGTTGTCAAGCACCTTACCTCCCATCTCATCATCGCACATCACCAAAACTTCGCTTAAAAGGTCGGTACGAAATTTGTTAAAAACGACCTTTCGGGGATTCTTACCAAGCAGGTCGCCCTTATTCATCTTCCCATAAACATCGGTCACGACATCACCTCCCGTGGATTTCAAGAAGTCAAGTCGAGCATGACCATCAACTTCCGCAAGGATCAACACTCCGGCCGTAAATTCATTGACAACATGGATAGTTGATTCTTTTTCATAAAAAACACCTGTTCTCTCGTCAGTTACCTTCAACTTCAAGGTGTGTTTGCCAGGCGTAAGTCGAATAGGAACGGCCAAATCTTTCTCCTTAGAAAGTGTGTCAGCCGTCAATCGACTGTTGCTGGTGTAAGTAATCCACAAATAGGTCAGTTCGTCCGAACTTCCCTGCGAGATCTTAATCGTGGGAGACACTCGAAATATTTGGTCCACCGAGACATGGAGATACTCGTCATCCACCCCTCCAATGATTATTTCATTGAGTGGTACTAACGATTCATTGGTTCGGTCCTCGATACAAGCATATAGCACCAATAAAGAACAGAACGACAGTATAATCTTCTTCATAAATAGTTGTGTTTATCTGAAACATGAATAATTAAAGTGGATTCCAGTCGGCTGTGATCCATTGCTGCGTCTCTTCATCCCATAGAGGGGTATCCAGCAGTTTCTTGTAAATGATACGTCCGTAAGACATATAATCGTTGATCTTCGTCCGATCAAAACTATGAGGAAAATCTTCTCCTTGCACTTGGATACACAGTTGATGCTTCGCTTTCGAGTAGTCACCATAGTACCAAGACAGGGTTTCCTCCCAATAAATGGGCATCACCAGCTGTTGAGTCAACACGAGTGTTGCTTTCAGTCGATCGGCATAACCTAAACCAATCTGTTCGTTGGGCACCAATTGCAAAACCAACTTCACATCTCGCTTCTCAAGGCCTTGTTTTAAAACTTGAAGCTCCACAGCTGTTTCTAATCGACCGGCTCCCAACACGACTTTTCGAGTTAAATCTCTATAATGTATTCCTTCTTGAGCTGTAGACTCGGGAGAGACTGCTATTGTAATAAAACGATCCTTTTCGGACACCTCACCAATAATTCGAATGGGAATCTTGACCACGTCTTCGGTTTTTAGGCCCGAAACAAAAGAGTAGGATAAGCTGTCAGTAACAGTAAGTGTACTGAAGTAGGCAGCTCCCGGTCTCATATATTGCAAACGTTCATTTTCTTGACAGCCCATCAACAAGAAGAAAGAGACTGCCATGCAAGCCGATAGTAAATTCTTCATAATCTATTTAATGAGTAAAATGAGTATTTTGGGTGGGTAAAGGCAATTTATACACAAGCTCGGCATTAGATAAAGAGGTGTTGAATATGGGTCGCAAGCCATTGCCCATGCGTTTATACGCAAAGAACAGTTGCCCTTCCCCAATAAACTCTTTGGCATACTCTGCCAAAATTCGGCTTTGCAACTTCTTAGCCTCCAACTTCTCCTCGGGTAGCCCACGATGATACAACAATTTATTGAAATAATATTCTCCATCGATTAACTGTGAGGCCGACTCTGCAGCAATCAAATACATTTCAGAAACTTTCAGCAGCGGAATTCTCTCTGCATGATTATACTTGGCCAACAAATAAATGTTACCTGACTGTTCAATCCACCAACGCATACGATAATCTATATCCAATGTTACCGGGAATACACGAGTAATAGTCGATTTATTCATAGCCAAATACGTGGAACTTTGATTGCTTGTGTAGAAATAATTATCAATAACATTCTCCTTCAAACCTCGTTTTTCCAAAGCAAACACATTCTCTTGCACAAATCCATTTTGATCATTCCCAGAGATTTGTTCACCCGTAATTAAAGGGAAAAGCATTGAATTAATGACTTCCAAAGCACATTCATAGGCTTTGGAACGATCGGAATCACCATTACGATACAACAGTGTACGAGCCATCAGTGCTGTTGCCGCATAATAGTTCATGCGAAATTCACGTCCTTTCCAAATACCAGATAGGTTGTCCAAATCATAATTGCTCGACTTAGGACCAAAAGGATCTACTTCACTTAAAAGCTTGCGTGATTCGGTCAAATCGATCAAAATGCGTTCTAGAATTTCTTCCACAGTGAGGAGAGGAAACAGTTCTTTCGTGTAACGGTCTACATAAGGAATGGCAGGCTGTACCAACCCTTCCTTCATTGCTGGTGAAGCTCCAAATAATCGTAAAAGATCTAAATGCAGATAGGCGCGTAATCCTAACGCCTCACCTTTAATCAATTCAAATTCTCCGGTCGGAAATATTTTACTTTTGCCCTCGATACGTTGAAGCAAACTATTGATATTGGCTACCACATTGTAAGTTCGTTTCCAAATGGCATCTTTACGAGCATCTTCTGTAGGTTCGGAATACTTATATGTAAACGCATTTTGAAATGCGTTTTGTGCGACATTGGCCGATGCGTAGTATTGCCCTAACACATCCACATAAGTCATCGTGAGCTGAGCTCCGTAGAGTTCCTCTCCAGCCATCAATCCATAACAACCGATCAACGCATCTCTAGCCCCCGAAGCTTCCTTAAATAAATCATCCCCTTTCAATTCTGATTTGGGTGATACATCAAACCAATTCTCACACGATGTGAACAATAACAGCGGGAAGATGCATCCCATTATGATTTGCATCGTTTTCATAGAGTCAAGTATTAAAAAGTTAATTGAGCAGTAAGAGAATAATGACGAGCGAAAGGATATGTCGTCCCCATTTCACGTTTCATTGTAGACAATCGAAAAAAATCATTGGCTATCAGAGTCAACTTCAGATACTCAGCTCCCCAAGGACGTGTCCACGCGACAGGGAATGTATATGCCAAACTCAACGAATTAGTCGACAATATATTATTCTTTTCCACAAAACGTGAAGTCGGCAAAGTCTTCGTACGATTGGTTATTGCTTTGTAAGCAGTCGCTACTCCCGGGGTACTCCATCGATCGTAAAGTGCCCTTCGATCAACATTTTTATATGGATCAACATTCTCTACCTTATCGACCAAAGTTTCGTTATAAGCATATCCACCGAAGCGGTAGTAAAAGTTGGTATTCAACTCAAATCCTTTATAGAATACATTCAGACCAAATGTCCCAATCAAAGTCGGATCGGTCGTTGCATAAGGAACATAATTCTTTTCACTCCACGTATCAGTATAAGAACCATCGACACTGATGAAAACCTCCTTTCCAGTAGCAGGGTCAATGCCTGCCGAAGGAACCACCCAAATGGTATTCACTGAAGCTCCCTCAATGTATCGCACATGCGGTTTGTTGCTACCTGCAACATCTGCTTTTTCATTGAAAGAACTCAAGCCCGACGAGATTTTGCTCAGCTTATTGGTATAATGCTGACCATTGACAAATAGATTCACTTTCAATTGTTTATTTTGATAGATGTTCCATTTCACATTAAAGTCAAAACCTCTGTTCTGAGTCTCTCCCAAATTAGCCTTATAAGAATCAAAACCTAAGTAAGATACCATATTAACATCGACCAATAAGTCTTTTGAGTTCTCTACAAAATAATTGAAGTAACCACTGATTCGTTGATTGAAGAAACCAAAGTCAATACCCAAATTGCTTTTCTGTGTGCGTTGCCACTTTAAATCAGGATTCCCGAAAGCCTTGATAACCGTTCCTATATAGTCTTGATAGGCCAAGGAAGATTGATAACGATACATCATAAGAGCTTGATATGGATAGAAGCTTTGGCTACCAGTATAGCCAGTACTCGCCCGTAATCTCAGCTGGTCAATAAATGACAAAGATTTAGCAAAAGATTCCTGATGAAGATTCCAACCCAATCCGGCACTCCAAAAAGTTCCCCATCTGCGATTGCTACCAAACATAGATGAACCATCCATACGCACCGAAGCATCTACAAAGTAACGATCTTCATAGCTATAATTTGCATTACCGAAAAAGCCTATCAGCCGTGTCATTGTT
>JAXFUC010000053.1:0-9079 GCA_034176395.1 Bacteroides sp.
CAGCACCAAGCAGACAAGAAACAACCGCACGGAAGCTCCCAACATTTTGGACACGAAAAACACCCAAGCTCCGGTTCGGTAGGTCGACAGCCCGAAACGCTGTTCCAAATATCCATAGATGGACACCAGGTTCATGCGATAGAACAGCGGAACAAGGACAAAGGCGATGACAATCTGCCCCACCACGAAGCCCATGACCATTTGCAGATAGCCGAAACCACTTGTGGCCACCATGCCCGGCACAGACACATAGGTGACCCCCGAAATGGTGGAACCGATCATAGCAAAGGCCACCACATACCAAGCCGACTGCCGATTGCCCACAAAGAAGCCGGCATTGTCGGCCTTACGACCACTGAAGTAGGACACGGCAAACAACAAAGCAAAGTAGGAAAAGAGGGTGAGGATGACCGTAATGGGCGACATAAGCAATGTATTTGTTTGTGGATAATTCGTTTATTCTTCGTACAACAGATAGGGACGACGTTGCGCTTTGAACCGCTCCACGTCTTCGCGCCAACGCGACCTTATTTCCTCGGCCGAGCAACCTTGAAGAATCATGCGACGCACATAGGCCTGCCCGATGAGTTTCTCAAAGAAAGGAGTGAAGAAGCGATGGCCCATCTTCAGCCGTTTATAGGCGTCGATGAGGTAGGATAGGTCGACCCCACGTTGCCAAATGCAGGAGTCGGACAGTTGACTCAAGTCGAATCCGTGGCACAACTGCCCCAGCAAGGGCGGATTCTTGGCTCCGGATTTGCTGCGAGGAGTGAAACGATAGGTACCACCCTTCATAGCCGGATGGCCGTAGATTTGGAAAGGCAGGTCGGTGCCACGCCCCAGACTGACCGGAGTGGCCTCAAAAAAGCAAAGTGAAGGATAAAGATAAACGGCCTTCATCGTAGGCAGGTTGGGCGATGGAGCCACGGGCAAGTCATAGCGCGTGCGGTGGGTGTAGTGAAGACAACGAACCACCTGGAGCTTGCACTGCCGTCCATCGGGCAGCCACCCCTCGCCGTTGATCATCAAAGCCAGTTCGCCCAAGGTCATGCCATGCACCACCGGAATGGGTAGCCAACCCACACCCGAACGATATTTCATGTCGAGCAGCGGACCATCCACATAGTGTCCGTTGGGGTTGGGGCGGTCGAGCACAAGGACAGGCAGGTCGTACTGAGCACAAGCCTCCATGAGTCGACACATGGATATATAATAGGTATAAAACCGAAGACCCACGTCTTGGATGTCGACCACCAACACATCGAACCGTTGCATGGCCTCCGAACTCGGTCGACCGGTTTTCCCATCGTACAAAGACAAGATGGGCACTCCCGTCTTCTTATCCACACTGCCTTTGACGTGTTCGCCGGCATCGGCATCGCCTCGGAATCCATGTTCGGGAGAGAAGACTGCCGTCACGTTGAGTCCGCTGTCCACCATCACATCGAGCAAGTGCTTATCGCCCAACATCCCCGTGTGATTGGAGAAGAGAGCCACTCGCTTGCCTTGCAGAAGCGGGAAGTACAGATGGGTTTGCTCGTTGCCAAGAACCACCCGCTCTTGTGCATACAAGGCGATCGATAGGACAACAGACAAACAACAACAACAAAGGAAACGCAGGACGAACATAGATGGATGTGCTAAAGGATTCAAAGACTTATCGGGATAGGTATGGGAAAACAAGACCGGAGCTCAATGGCTGAAACTCCGGTCTTGACTCTTGTTCATGATTCACGAGCAAAGCCGGCGGGCGAGAACTATTCTTCCCACCCCTTGGTTTGCGTCAATGTATAGCCCTTTTCCTTATAGGCGTTGATTTGTTCACGACCGATGGGGGCACAGTACGAACGTTCGGTGAATCCGTCGCGGTTGGTGGCTTTCAACGGGAGGTAATAGCCCACCATGTCGTTGGCATTCGTACCGTTGTACTTCACCACGGTACCGTCTTCTTTCATCACCTCGCGAGCAGGGTACTGACCACTCTTGTCCTTTTCCAAGAAAGTGGGCATCTCCTCCTTCAAGTTAATCCACAACCCCAGCTTGGTATCTCGATAAAGTGCATTATCCATATAATGGAGCTTTCTCCAGCGTTTGAGATCCAAGATGCGAGAGTGCTCGAAGACGAACTCCATGCGCCGTTCGCGACGGATTTCCCAAATGAGGGGATCCACCTCGTAGTCGCCCGCAATGGATGCTACACCCAGGTCACGCGCGGGGTCGAAGCCTGCAACCACATCGGCAAGCTTCATGGGGGCAGTTTGCTGAACACCCTTGTCCACTGCGGGTTTATCGAGCGGACGGCTACGGAGTTTATTGATACTAAGGTCGATGTCGGCCTGAGTCACCGCCTCGCCTCCAAAGCTGAGAGCCAGCTCGGCTTTGGCTTCCAACCAGTTGAGCAACACCTCCGAGTATCTCATCACCGGGTAGTCATTGGTGTTGGTGATGCTGGCATAGATAGCCACCTTGGAAGGATCGGGCAAGGAGGGGCCGACACGGTCGATAAACTTATTGGCATAGAGCAAAGTGGATGACTCTTGTTTGGGTCTGTCCGAGAAGGTGGCCTCGAACCGAGGGTCTCTGGTTTTGATCATATTGGCCAAGTTCAAGGTAGTGGCATCGGCCAACGAGGATTGTTGATAGGTCTTGCCATCGCTGCAAATAAAGGCTTTGGCCAACGCCAGATTGGGAGCTACGCCCTGATTCTCCTGACCGTTGGAATAGGAGGCCACACAATGGCTCACGCCCAAGGCTGCATCGTAGTGGCGATACAACAACACTTCCTTATGTCCCTTCAAATCTTGAGAACCGAAAAGAGAGCGGAAGTCGCCGCTAACCTCCCATTTGCCGGAACGTATCACCAAGTCACCGGCTTGGAGAGCCATCGTA
This sequence comes from Bacteroides sp., assembly GCA_034176395.1. Taxonomy (GTDB): domain Bacteria; phylum Bacteroidota; class Bacteroidia; order Bacteroidales; family Bacteroidaceae; genus Bacteroides. The sequence goes on from JAXFUC010000053.1 coordinate 2,890, forward strand.
AGGTATTTCTTGGCCAAGGCCTGATCGCCTTTATGATACTTTTGCCAAGTGCCTTCGAAAAGCATCAATCGGCTGATGAACCCGGCCGCAATGTAACGGTTAAGGTTCTGCTGACCATCGTCCAAACGCATATTTTCCAGCACATAGGCAAAGTCTTCGTACACCTTCTCCATGACCTCGGTGCGAGAAGAGCGGTCTTTGAACATTTCTTTCTCATTGGTTGCTTCAAAGGTCTTGTCGTAGTAGATGACATCGCCAAATACACTCACCAAACGGCAATACTCGAATCCACGGAAGAAACGTGCCACAGCCGACCAATGCTTGTACTGCTCATCGGTGATTTGAGGCTTGGTTACGGTTTCGATGCGTTCGAGGAACAAATTGGATTTGCGCACCCACGCATAGTTCCATGTAGGTCCGGCATGAGCTGCACCCAGCCAGTCCAACGTTTCGGCAGTTCCTCCTCGGCTGGCAGGAACGGTGTTTTCAAACGAGGTTTGTTTGCCGGTATTGGCCACATCGTCCGAAAATCCGTAGCCTCTCAAAGGAGCATAGGCCGAGCCCCAGTTGGTGTTATAGCCCACGAAATAGTTGGGATAGAAGTCATTGGCAAAAAGGCGAAGGTCTGTTTCGTTTCTCCAAAACTTATTATCTTGAGGATTGTTCAGCTGCGGACGATCCAAGATGTCTTCGCAACTCACAAATGCAAGAGATGCAACCGACAGGAGGGTAAATATGTATCTTTTCATACCTGATTTGTTTTTAGAAGTTCAATTGTAAGCCCACTGATACGCTTTTGAAGGCAGGAGTTCCTACGCCCGTGCGTCCACCATTGTAGTTGTCGCCCGCAGCATTGGTTGCGAACATGGATACTCCATTGATCACCTCGGGGTCGATGGGCAAACCTCTCAACTTATCCCAAGTCACAAAGTTTTCCAAGGACAAATAAACACGAGCCTTTTGCACCCAAGCCTTCTTACTCAAATGCTGAGGCAAGGTATAGCCCAACGTAACGTTCTTGAGTCGCAGATAGGACATATTGAGCAAATAGCGGGTTTGTTTCTGCATATTGTAACTATAACCCGAGGCACCCAAAGCGGGAGAAGCCAAGTTCCATGGCCGCGGATAGAAGGCATCGGTGCGGTCTTCCTTCCAGAAATCGCCTGCAATGGCTTGGGGCATAGCACCGTCGGCCGAGTTGAAGCCGGGAATGGCCAAGAAGCCTTCGCCCCATACATCGCGCTTACCCACACCTTGCAAGAACAGTGAGAAATCGAAGCCCTTGTAGTCGGCACCCAAGCGCAGACCGTATTCGTACCGCGGAGTGGAATTTCCAATCACCTTCAAGTCGCCGTGATCGTCAACGGTTCGGCTGCCATCATTGATGGTCCCATCCGAGTTGAGGTCTTTGTACTTAACGTCACCGGGACCAAATACGAAGCTACCTCCTTGTAGATAGTCTTGGTAGGATGCTTTGGGGTCGCTCAATTTGTTCATCTCTTTGGCACCGGCCACCTTCGTATCGTGTACCTTTCCGCCTTTGAGCCAAACTTTCTTGAATGTTCCGTCGGCGTTGTACTCAAAATCTCCCTTTTGATACAGCCTTTCGGTCACATATCCCCAAATCTCACCGTATTTCTTACCTACATACCAATCGTCTATGCTTTTTGTGGTTCCATAAGCCGTAATTTCCGTCAAAGCGTCGGAAAGTGTAAACATGGCATTGATGCCCAATCCGTTGTTGAAACGGTGATTGAAGTCGAGCGACAACTCCCAACCTTGTGTCCTGAGCGATCCGAAATTGCCCTTAGGGGCTGTTGCTCCGAATCCCAACGTCACATTTCCTTGCGGAACGATCATGTTTTCGGTATCTCTACGGAACCAATCGAAGGTAACTCCCAGCTTGTCATTGAACAATCGGGCATCGAATCCCAAGTTGAGCGTGGTGATATCCTGCCAAGTAATCATCGGATTGATGGCCTTGGGTGTTCCTACGTATCCGACTCGGGCACCGTCACCGCCTATCCATGTGCTTTGTCCGGTAGTCATGGTCGATACGTAGAGGGCGTTGCTGACCGTTTGGTCGCCGATGGTACCCCACGAACCACGTAGCTTCAACGTGGAAAGTGTGGGCTTCAACCATTGCATGAAAGCCTCCTCACTCGTTCTCCATCCTAAAGAGAAAGAGGGGAACCAGCGCCATTGCAAATCGGTGGGGAACTTAGAGGTTCCGTCGTAGCGGAGGTTGAGTTCCACCAGGTAGCGATCGAGCAAGGAGTAGTTTACACGTCCATAAAATCCCAATTGGGCATCCCATGCACTGCCTCCACTGCCCGTTTGCACACCATAAGCGAGGTCATACTGCGGATTGTTTAAGTCCATCAACTTGGTTGTTTGGTTCCAGTGCTGCTTTTCTTCCCAAGTCACACGGTTCATACCCAACATGAACTTCAGATTATTGGCAGGGTTCACTTGCCAATTGTAGTTGGTGTTCACGTTCAACGTATTGCGATTGGCATTCGTTGTTTTACGGTAAATATGGTCGGGGTTCGAACCAATGCTGGTATACTCAAAATGATTGAGCGTATAGGCAGGCATGGCACCGGCAGCACCGGCCTGAACAACCACTCCTTCTTCGTTCACATACACAGGGTTGCCTTGAGCATCTACGCGAGGCGCTGCACTGCCCCAAGTGTTCAGAGCCGTAAAGCGAGTTCCCGGACGATTGATGAGTTCCTGCTCGTTTGCATAGGTATAGTCCAAATCGAACTTCCAGTTGGTGGTGACATTGAACGTAGCCCCCAAATTGATGTTGGTATATCCGTGTTCAATGTTCGCTGTATTGGCTTGGCGAACTTCGGAAACGGGGCTGCGCAGCTCCAAACCATCGTCTGTGTATCCCAGTGGCATGGTGGGCGACCACCTATATAGATAGAGCCAAGGGTCGGCAGTAGTGTTGGCAGTTACGTAAGGATAGCGTTTGTCACGTTTGGAGTAGATGGCTCCGGCACGCAACGTCACGTACTTATTCAAATCCGTACTCAAACGCACCGATGCGTTCCAACGGCGGAAGTCGTCGTGCTTGGCCGGCTTCATCAACCCCTTTTGATTCAGGAAGCCAAGGCCCACATTGTACATCGTGTTTCCACTTCTGCCGTTAAGTGACAACGAATGATTGGCCGAGGGCGTCCACTCCTTAATCATATAATCGTAGGGATCGAATGTTCGTAGGCTGTACTTCTGTTTGTCCGAACCTTGATACCAATCTCGTCCGTATACGAAGGGGTCATCCGAACCAACGGTACTTCCCCACTTATCTCGCCATTCTTTGGCTTTTTGGAAGCTGGTGCGATCCACCAACCAGAAAGGTCCTGCCTTGACAGCACCTACGCGCTCGAATGCTTCGACCGTATACTCCATACCGTCCAAGCCTGCCATTTCCATGCGGCGAGCAATGTTTTGCCACGAGAAACTTCCTTGATAAGACACGTTTACGCTTTCCTGACGCGAGCCTTTCTTGGTAGTTATCAGTACCACACCGAAAGCTCCTTTGGCTCCGTAAATAGAAGCCGATGCCGCATCTTTCAATACCGAGATGCTTTCGATATCCTCCGGATTCACCATCTGAATGGAAGGAACTTCCACGTTGTCCAACAGAATCAAGGGAGCAGAACCACCATCCAGCGATCCTACTTGACCGCGAATGTTGATTTTGGGGTCGGATCCCACCTCACCACTGGGCACTCGGATGGATAAGCCCGGGGTAGAACCTTGCAAACCACGCCCCACGTCCGAGATAGGTCTTCCCGACAAGGTTTTGTTCACATCCACCGATGCCACGGCACCTGTTAGGTTTTCCTTCTTTTGGGTTCCGTATCCCACAACCACGACTTCTTGCAGTTGTTCGGAATCTTCCTTCAGCACAACTCGCATATTTTTGGAAGCCTTCACCTCCTGCGTCGTGAATCCCACGTAAGAAATAATGAGTGTGGCCCCGGGCTTCACAGACAACGCAAAGCGTCCATCCACATCGGTGATGCTACCATTGGTTGTTCCCTTTTCAACCACGCTGGCACCGATGACCGGTTCTCCGCTTGCTTCCACAACGACGCCGGTGACGGAAACGACTTGCTGCTGCTGAGTTCGTTCATGAACAGTGGCGACTTGGTTTTCGGATGCACGCAACATTGCGCCTCCATACGATAAACCCATGAGCACGGCCACAAGGAGTTTACGGCTTGCAAATCTCCCTCTTTTGTGTTCTTCATTCATCATAAAGATACTGTTTTTGGTTTATAGACTTGATTTTTGCACCGGCAAGCGGACTCCGAAGCATCTCCCTTGCAGCGTGTTTATTGATAATCTGTGTTCAACATGGGCACATCCATAAAGCTACCCCACTCACCTTCGTGAACGCGAGAGCCACACCGAGCGTACAGGCAGGCTATTAACCTGCAAGCAAAGCTAAGGATATTTCAAACATGAAACTCCTATTTAGCAGATTTTAATTTTTAGATACAGATTTTACATTCAAACGCTTTGCAGATCCAATGAATGGTAACAGATCAGGCCATCAACAGAAGTCTCTTCTATCCTGTCTATAACCATGCCATACTCCTCTCCTACCTCCATCAATAGCTCCGAAAACAGACGAGCCAACGACCCGATGAAGCGCACCGGATGTTCCTTATAATCATAACGACACACATTACGCTCGAAGAAACGCCTTAGGTTATCCACAATGAGCGCATAGGCATATTCGCTCTCCATATTCTCGGCCAAAAAATAAGCAAAGGTGGACAAAAAGCGGTTGGGGAAAGGGTGGTTGTAAACAAAGGTCATGACATCGTCTATCGTAATGCGAAACTTTTCAAAGAAAGCCTCGGTTATATCGGCCGGGGCCAGACCTTTCAACACATCGGAAACGAAGAGCCTTCCCAAGACCGCACCACTTCCCTCGTCGCCCAGGATATATCCCCCCGACCGCACATTTCTGACGATGTCGTTTCCATCGTAAAAGCAGGAGTTGGAACCTGTTCCTAAAATGCAGGCTATCCCTGCGTCACGTTTGAACAACCCCCGGGCAGCTCCCAGCAAATCGCTCTCCACTTGAACCGGGGTTCTAAACTGAGTGACCAACGAAGCCTCAACAATCTTCTTCTTCTCCTGCGAGGTGCATCCCGCACCATAATAATATATATGCTCCAGTTTTCGCTTGAAAAACACATCGGGAAGCCCCAAGCGCACGCTGCGACTAATCTCTTTTCGGGTTTGAAAAAAGGGATTGATACCGTCGGTAAACATACGTTCCATCTGTTGGTCGCCTTCGACCAAGGCCCATTCGGTACGCGTAGAGCCGCTTTCTACAATGAGTTTCATGTATTAACTTTCTAAACTTTCCGGTTAATCGGTTAGCAAAGTTATCCTTTTTGAAAGACAAAACCTCCATCCATTGCCCAATAACCGCCGTTCTTCTTGCTTTTACTCGTCGCTTCGTATCACTTTTCTCCTTCAACGAGCATTTACAAGCAAAAAAATCTGCCCCCGATTCTGAATTTCAGAATCGGGGGCAGACAATAAGATAAGTCTATACAAGGAGCAACCGATGTCCGGATCACGAATGAACTAATCGCTCATACCCATGTCCCCACCGACTGCCATCGGACATTATTTCTTACGTTCTTTGAAGTTTTTCAAACCGGTCTTCAAGAAGTCGATGTACTTATCCACATTTTCATCGTACGAGTAGGAGCTATTGAGAGGCTTTCCTTCGTGATCGAGCAATACGTAGAAAGGTTGGGTATTCGCACCAAACTTGGTCGATTGCAAGAAGCTCCATTTATTACCTACGGTGCGCAGTGTTCTTTCTGTGCCGTTGTCCATTACCACCATATGCTCGGGCAGCGGATCTTTGGCATCCACATACAAAGTGATGAGCACATAGTCCTCGGTCAGCAAATCTCGCACACGGTCGTTCGTCCACACCGATGCTTCCATCTTACGGCAGTTTACACAGCCGTGACCGGTAAAGTCTATCATCACGGGCTTACCCACTTGTTTTGCATAGGCCATACCTTGCTCATAGTCTGTAAACTTAGCATGCACCGAGTTGTCGGCCAAATTGAAATCTTGCGTCCACATGGGCGGAGCAAAGGCACTCACAGCCTTCAACGGAGCACCCCAGAGACCT
>JAXFUC010000054.1:0-5411 GCA_034176395.1 Bacteroides sp.
ACCTTGCCAAGGTTAGGGTCGCGAGTTCGAGTCTCGTTTTCCGCTCATCAAGTAGCCTTCCCAACCAACGTTGGGAAGGCTACTTTGTTTTTGTTTGACGGAGTGCGCGGGGAATAATCCCAAAGCCCGAGATTTGGAAGAAGAGGCTTGTAAGTCTGAATGTGTTCCGTTATTTTTGTCAGACATTTACCAATTTACGTATTACAGCTATGAAGAAACGTTTCGGTGTGCTGCTGACGATGGCAGTGGTGGGAGCGCAATTGATTGGACAGCCTTTGGCCTACCGCCCCTCGGAGGGAAATCTGAAAGCTCGCGAAGAGTTTCGTGACAATAAGTTTGGAGTGTTTTTGCATTGGGGACTCTATGCTATGTTGGCCACCGGAGAGTGGACCATGACCAATCAAAATCTGAATTTCCAGGAATATGCCAAGCTGGCCGGTGGGTTTTATCCAAGCAAATTCGATGCCGACCGTTGGGTGAGCGATATCAAAGCTTCGGGGGCTAAGTACATCTGCTTCACGACTCGACACCATGAAGGTTTCTCCATGTTCGACTCGAAGTATTCCGACTTTAATGTGGTTAAGGCGAGCCCTTTCCGTCGAGATGTTGTGAAAGAGCTGGCCGATGCTTGTGCTAAACACGATATCAAGCTACACTTGTACTACTCTCACTTGGATTGGATGCGCGAAGACTACCCTTGGGGACGCACCGGGAGAGGTACCGGACGTTCCAATTCACAAGGCAAATGGCCGGAGTATTACCGATTCATGAATAACCAACTCACCGAGTTACTGACCAATTACGGGCCTATCGGTGCCATTTGGTTCGATGGCTGGTGGGATCAGGATCAGAATCCCGGTTTCGATTGGCAGCTCCCCGAGCAGTATGCACTGATTCATCGGCTGCAACCCAATTGCTTGGTGGGCAATAACCACCATCAAGTACCGTTTGAAGGAGAGGATATTCAGATTTTTGAACGAGACCTCCCGGGTGAGAACAACGCCGGTTTATCGGGGCAAGGTATCAGCAGTTTGCCATTGGAAACCTGTGAAACGATGAACGGAATGTGGGGATACAAGATGGTGGATCAAAATTATAAGTCCACTCGCACCCTCGTACAATACTTGGTAAAGGCAGCCGGAAAGAATGCCAACCTTTTGTTGAACGTTGGGCCACAACCCGATGGCGAATTGCCGAGTGTGGCTGTGGAACGTCTGAAGGAAATGGGCGAGTGGATGAAAATCTACGGACCCACGATTTATGGAACACGGGGTGGCCCTGTTTCGCCCAGAGACTGGGGTGTGACCACTCAAAAAGGAGACAGAGTATATGTCCACATCTTGAATCTGCTCGATAGATCGCTGTTCTTGCCCATAGAGGGCGGTCGTGTCAAGAAGGCTGTGGTCTTCAAGAGTGGAGTAGAGATACCCATCGTTCGAACTAAGAACGGAGTGGTGTTGCAGTTTGCCGAAGTGCCTACCGATATAGATTATGTTGTTGAGTTAAGAATGAAATCTTGATGGATAAGTGAACTTGTTGGACGACAGTTAATCTGTGAGAACATATGATAATAAGCAGGATGGAGTCCAAATGAGTAAATGAACTTAGGTTTTCAAGAACAGTGAAACACCAATCTATTTCCGGATGTGTTTAAGTATATGTGCAAGAGATGACAGAAGATATTAAGGAAGCCTGCCGAGTGCTGGAGGCAGGAGGAGTGATTCTTTATCCCACCGATACCGTGTGGGGAATAGGTTGCGATGCCACCAATGAGGAGGCCGTACGCAGGGTGTACGAGATAAAGAAACGTGCCGATAGTAAGGCCATGCTGGTATTGGTAGACTCTCCGGTCAAGATCGACTTTTATGTAAGAGAAGTTCCCTCTGTGGCGTGGGATCTGATTGAGGTGGCTGACAAGCCCCTGACCATTATTTACCCCACTGCACGCAATTTGGCGACAAACCTATTGGCCGAAGATGGAAGCGTGGGTATTCGCGTAACCGGTGAAAAATTCTCAAAGTCATTGTGTCAACGGTTTCGCAAAGCCATCGTCTCTACCTCGGCTAATATTAGTGGTGAACCCGGGGCAGCCAACTTCGGCGAAATCAGTGAAGAGATAAAAGCAGCAGTGGACTACGTGGTGAATTATCGTCGAGAAGATGAAAATCGTCCTGCTCCCTCGTCCATCATTAAGTTGGAACAAGGGGGAGTCATTAAAATCATTCGCCCATGACACTTACCGATGAATCCATAGGACTGATACCACGTTTTATTCGGTGGAGAGAGTCGCACATCAGTCAGCGTCAGTTTGTTCTCATCCTTAGTTTCTTGGTGGGTATATTCACCGCATTGGCCGCATTGGTGCTGAAGACCCTGATTCACTCCATTCAAGTGTTTCTTACCGAGAATTTCGATACTACCGAAGCCAACTATCTATACTTGGTCTATCCGGTGGTGGGAATCTTCTTGGCAGGGTTGTTTGTGCGCAAGGTGGTGTGCGATGACATCAGCCATGGTGTGACCAAGATTCTCTATGCCATTTCACGTCGTCAAGGGCGTATCAAACGACACAACATTTGGTCATCGCTCATAGCCAGTTCACTCACCATCGGTTTTGGAGGATCGGTAGGAGGTGAGGCACCGATTGTACTGACCGGTTCGGCCATCGGATCCAACTTGGGCAGCATCTTTAAGATGGAACACCGAACACTGATGCTGTTGGTGGGGTGCGGAGCGGCAGGGGCCGTAGGAGGTATTTTCAAAGCACCCATTGCAGGTTTGGTATTTACGCTTGAGGTACTGATGATAGACCTCACGATGTCTTCCCTTTTGCCCTTGTTGATTTCAGCAGTTACTGCGGCCACTGTATCGTACATTCTTACGGGTACAGAGGCCATGTTTAGATTCCATTTGGATCAGCCATTTGAATTGGAGCGTATTCCCTACGTCATTCTTTTAGGCATCTTTTGTGGTCTTATCGCTTTGTACTTCACGCGCGCAACCGATAAGGTCGAAGGCGTTTTTCGCCGTTTGTCCAACCCTTACCACAAACTCCTGCTGGGTGGAGCAATGCTCAGCGTGCTCATATTCCTTTTTCCTCCTCTGTACGGTGAGGGCTACGACACCATCGAATTGCTGCTTAACGGAAGTACACCGGCCGAATGGGATACGGTGATGAACAACTCTTTCTTCTATGGTTATGGTGACTTACTGTTGATTTACCTCTTGTTTATCATACTGCTTAAGGTTTTTGCCACCGTGGCCACCAATGGCGGTGGGGGATGTGGAGGAATTTTTGCCCCCTCGCTCTACTTGGGGTGTATCGGAGGATTTGTTTTTTCACATTTCAACAACGAATACATTGATTTTACACCGGGGCTACCCGAAAAGAATTTTGCTCTCATGGGTATGGCAGGTGTCATGAGTGGAGTGATGCATGCTCCCTTGACCGGCGTGTTCCTTATAGCTGAATTGACCGGTGGTTATGACCTCTTCTTGCCACTGCTCATTGTGGCAGTAAGTGCATACTTGACCATTATTGTCTTTGAACCCCATAGTCTGTATTCCATGCGTTTGGCCAAAAAGGGTGAATTGCTGACTCATCACAAAGACCGAGCAGTGCTTACGCTCATGAAGATGGAAAACGTGGTGGAGAAAGATTTTGTGGCTGTGCATCCTGAGATGGATTTGGGCGAACTGGTGAAGGCTATCGCATCTTCTCACCGCAACGTGTTCCCGGTCACCGAGACAAATACCGGTCAGTTGTTGGGAGTGGTCTTGCTGGATGACATTCGGAACATCATGTTTCGACAAGAATTGTATCATCGTTTCAAGGTCGGTAAACTCATGACTATGCCGCGTGCCAAGCTTTGCGACACCGATAGTATGGAGCAAGTGATGCGAACCTTTGACGAAACACAGGCATGGAACCTACCGGTGGTGGACGCCGACGGTCGATACGAGGGCTTTGTGTCCAAATCGAAGATATTCAATTCCTATCGCGAAGTATTGGTACATTTCTCCGATGAGTAATACCTTGCATTTGTATTTCAACCACAAATAATTATGATGAAGAAAGAAGAACTTCGCATCGTCTACATGGGTACCCCCGATTTTGCGGTCGAACCATTGAGGCAGCTTGTAGACCGAGACTATAACATCGTGGGTGTGATAACTATGCCCGATAAACCTGCGGGTCGCGGACATAAACTTCAACATTCGGCGGTGAAAGAGTATGCCCTGCAAGTGGGTTTACCCCTATTACAGCCCACTAACCTAAAGGACGATAGCTTCCTGGATGCACTGCGCGAGTGGCGTGCCGACCTACAAATCGTGGTGGCTTTCCGCATGTTGCCCCAAGTGGTGTGGGATATGCCTCGTTTGGGGACTTTTAATTTGCACGCTTCGTTGCTTCCGCAATACCGAGGTGCAGCGCCCATCAATTGGGCGGTAATCAATGGTGAAAGCGAAACCGGAGTCACTACTTTCTTTCTCCAACACGAGATAGATACGGGAGCTATCATCCGCCAAGAGCGCATTCCCATTGCCGAAACCGATAACGTGGGACAGGTGCACGATGCACTGATGCATTTGGGAAGTCGATTGGTTGTCGAAACGGTGGATGATATACTCACAGGAACAGCCCGTTCCACCCCTCAAGCCGAACTAAGCGACGGTCTTGAACTCCGCCCGGCTCCTAAACTCTTTAAAGAAACTTGCCGCATCGATTGGACTCGCTCGTGTAAGCAGGTGTACGATTTCGTGCGAGGCCTTTCACCTTATCCGGCTGCATGGACCGAACTGGTGAAGTCTACAAACGAGCGTATCGCTGTGAAGATTTTCGAGGCGACTTGTGTGCAAGTCGCCTCCCAACCCGAGGCTCCGGGAACGATACAAACAGATGGCAAGCACTTCTTACGCGTGGCCACAGCCGATGGATGGTTGGAGATTTTCTCCCTGCAACTTCCCGGTAAGAAACGGTTGCGTGTGGATGAACTTCTTCGAGGCTTTTCGTTGGGTGAGAGCTGTCGTATGGAATAGTATCTCACCCTATGGTTTATATTTGTTAGAACAACTTATGCGTCTTGGCAGACGTCAACTTTTCTCTTCGCGCAGAAACTTTATTTATGTCCGAAGAGAGCCATTGTGGCAGAAGACTAAATGCTCGAGAAAAACTGCGTATAGGTTTCATGTATAGGACTTAGCCATTCCAATGCCGATTCTATTGCTTTTCGTCTTATGAAATCCAAAACCTACCGATCGACTTATTCTCCATCCATCGCTTATTAAGAAAAGGATACTTTTCTTTTAGGTGATTGTTGGTCGAGTTTCATTTGATATTGCGGTAGCAAGAGTAGTCTTGTTACTCTTTGACACAGCGAATGGAGAATCCTGTTCCGGTATATTCAGTT
>JAXFUC010000055.1:0-17189 GCA_034176395.1 Bacteroides sp.
TGGATTGTGTGTCGTAAATGTACGACTCGTATTTAGGGTTGGAGAGAAATGAAAGTGCTCCGGGGACGCCTTCTTCAATCTTGGCAAAGGTGTGTACCTTGCTCTCTTCGTCACCGACGACTTCTCCTTGAACGAAGGCTGCTATTTGCTTGGCCGAGAACTCCATGGTTAACTTATTATGGGGTAAATAATTCACAAATAACGAAGTTTTTTTTCAAAAATCCATCCTTGGCTTTCATAAATTTGGCTTAGGTTTTTCGCGGATGGAGGTAGCATAGATAGTATTTCTTTACTTTCTTGGATAGGAGCGAAATGTTCAGCATATCCGATGCTTCGGCTATGTTCTTGATTGTTCCGTCCTTGTAGAGAATGTCGATACTATCGTCTGCGGGATTATACATATTCTTTTCTATACGAGGAATCGAGATAAAGTAGGTTTGCGCATCTTCGGATGTAATACCGAGTTGTAGAGCAATTTCGTCCGCCAGTGATTGGATACGACTATCCTCAATGGGGTCGGTCGATATTTCGACCTTAAATACTCGACGATTGATCATTCCTGTGCTGAGTGTGGAAAGTATCTTATCCGTGTGACTGCTCCACACTTTCAAGGCTGTCCAAATGTCTGTGTCGTCCAGCTGAATGAAGTGCTCCAGGCTTTCGGGATTTTGATGGAAGCGTTCGTGATCGATGTCGTTATAAAGGAAATAACGAAGCGATGGCGAGGCAAACAGTTCTACTCCCCCCAATGCCAATTCCTTGGCTCGCAGCAATGCGCTGATGAGCATGCGTTCGTAGGCCACAGATGTTTTGTGAAGATAGACTTGCCAATACATCAACCTTCGTGCGGTCAGGAAGTTTTCAATGGAGTATATCCCCTTGGACTCTACCACCAAGCGGTCGTTTACCACGTCGAGCATTTTGATAATGCGTGCTGATCCGATGTTTCCTTCGGATACTCCGGTGTAGAAACTATCCCGGCGCAGGTAGTCGAGTCTATCCATATCGAGTTGACCACTTACCAACTGATGGAGGAAGCGTTTGGGATATTCGTCCTTGAAAATTTGAATGGCCAGACTTAACTGTCCGTTCATCTCCCGGTTCATACGCTCCATCAGCAAGAGAGAGATTTCTTCGTGAGAAACTCCTCGTACGATGGTATTTTCCAATACATGAGAGAATGGACCATGGCCGATGTCGTGCATCAGGATGGCTGCACGTACGGCTTCGGCTTCACTGTCGAAGATGAAGTGACCTTTGGCCGTAAGCTGGGCGATGGCTTCGCTCATGAGGTGAAAAGCTCCCAAGGAGTGTTGGAAGCGTGTGTGTTGCGCTCCTGGGTAGACAACAGAGGAGAGTCCCACTTGCTTGATGCGGTTCAAGCGTTGAAGCAAGGGGTGCTTCACAATGTTGTACAGCAATCCTTTGGGAATGTTGATAAACCCAAAGACCGGATCGTTTATTATCTTACGCTCGTACAAATCGGTGAGAGGTTGGTCAGTCAAATGATTTTCTTCAGCTCTGCGCTCATCTCTTGCTGAACGGCCAAGGCTTCTCGGCGTGCTGCTTCGGCGAAGTGTTCGCTCGAATCGGCGTAGATAATGGCGCGAGAGGAGTTTACAATGAGTCCGCAAGTTTCGTTCATACCATACTTACAGACTTCTTGTAGCGAGCCACCTTGAGCTCCCACGCCCGGAACGAGTAGGAAGTGATGAGGGGCAATGCGGCGAATCTCCTCGAAAGCTTTTCCTTGTGTGGCTCCTACAACATACATCATATTGTCGGGAGTGCTCCAAGTTTGCGACTTGCGCAGCACTTTTTCAAACAAACGTTCTCCGTTGTCATCGGCCGTTAGCTGAAAGTCGTGCGAACCTTTATTGGAAGTAAGGGCCAACAAAATCACCCATTTGCCGGGATACTCGAGGAAGGGGGTCACACTATCCTCTCCCATATAAGGAGCCACGGTTACAGAGTCAATGTTCAGTTCCTCAAAGAATGTGCGTGCATACATGGACGAGGTGTTTCCTATATCGCCCCGCTTGGCATCGGCAATGATAAATTGATCGGGATGATGTTCCTTGATGTAGGCCACAGTCTTTTCGAATGCAATCCACCCCTTTACGCCCATACTCTCGTAGAAGGCCAAGTTGGGTTTATAGGCCACACAGAGATCGGCCGTTGCGTCTATGATGGCACGATTGAAGGCAAAGATGGGGTCTTCCTCGTTCAGCAGATGGGGCGGGATTTTGCGAATGTCGGTATCCAATCCCACGCAGAGAAACGATTCCTTGCGCTTGATGTTTTCAAATAGTTCTTGTCTGTTCATACCTCGGTAGGTGTTTATAGTTCGCTTTCTTTCAGACGTTCGGCATTTTCGGCCACAATGAGCTGATCGATGCAACCTTGAATGTCGCCATCCATGAATGCAGAAAGATTGTAGATTGTGTAGTTGATGCGATGGTCGGTGATGCGGCCTTGCGGATAGTTGTAGGTGCGTATCTTGGCCGAACGGTCGCCTGTGGACACCATTGTTTTGCGTTTGGAGGCGATGTCGTCCAAGTACTTTTGATGCTCTTTGTCATAGATAAACGTGCGCAAACGGGCCAGTGCTCGCTCTTTGTTCTTGGGCTGATCGCGCGTTTCGGTACATTCAATCAAAATTTCTTCGGCCACGCCCGTGTTGGGGTTTTTCCAGATGTAGCGCAGGCGAACACCCGATTCCACTTTGTTCACGTTCTGTCCTCCGGCTCCACCGCTTCGGAAGGTGTCCCATTTGATTTCCCCTTCGTTGATTACCACGTCAAACTCTTCGGCTTCGGGAAGCACGGCTACCGAAGCTGCCGATGTGTGCACGCGGCCTTGGGTCTCGGTGGCCGGAACGCGCTGCACACGGTGCACGCCCGACTCGTATTTGAGTGTACCGTACACATTGTCGCCTGTCACGCTGCACACAATCTCTTTATAGCCTCCGGCCGTACCTTCGTTGGCACTCGATACCTCCAATCTCCAGCCTTTGGTTTCGCAGTATTTGGTGTACATGCGAAAAAGGTCACCGGCAAAGATCGCTGCTTCGTCTCCTCCTGTGCCCCCTCTGATTTCCAGAATGGCATTCTTACCATCTTGCGGGTCGGCCGGAATGAGCATGAGTTTGATTTCTTCTTCGAGTTGTGGCAGACGCAGCTGACTGCTGTCCAATTCCTCTTTGGCCATCTCGCGCATATCCGCATCCGATTCGTTTGCCAAGATGTTGCGAGCTTCGTCGATGTTACCCAGCAGTTGCATATACTCTTTGCGGGCCTTCATCAAGTCGTCCAACTCTTTGTATTCCTTTGTCAGTTTGACATATCTCTTTTGGTCGGCAATCACTCCAGGGTCAGTGATGAGGGTCGATATTTCCTCAAAACGTGCAACGAGCCCGTCCAGTTTTTCCAATAAGTTATTGTTATCTGCCATGCAAGTGTTAAATGTTTATTCTTCAGAAAAGAAGTCCAGGTCGATTCGTTTCACTTCAAAAATCTCTTGAGTGGAAACTCCAATGTTATAATCAATTAAGTGTTGACATAGAGATGTTCCATCAATGAGAGCAACCTTTATATTGTTGTGAGGCTTGAAACTTTTAGCTTGTTCGCTGAAGCGAGCCGTTGTGATGAATATTCCTTTATTAGCTCCTTGTCCAGATAAAGCTCCGACAAACTTTTGAACCTCTGGTCGACCGATGACTTGTTCTTTCCCCCAACACTTTGCTTGTACGTAGATGTTGTCTAGTCCCAACCGGTCTTCTTTGATGATACCGTCAATGCCTTCATCTCCTGCTTTTCCTACGACGATTTCTGAAATCTCATTGAACGATCCACCGTAGCCCATTGCAACCAAGAGGCGAGCTACTAATGTTTCAAAGAACCGGGGACTCCTTTCTAATATTTTATCCAACAATTCTTGAGCAAGGATATTTCTAAGAAGATTGTAGGCCTCTGAGATTTGTTCTTCCGGATTGATGCTTTCAGTTAGAGTATTGTTTGAAAGGTCATTTCCATCATTTCTTTTATTTTCGACAGAAGTGCTCCATTGAACGAAAGTTTCGTATTGCTCTAATAATTTCCGATCTACCCTGGATGGATTTGTGGCCAATAGTTGTTCTCCGGCTTGTGTGAGAACAAACATCCCTCTTTTAGGAGAAGAGATTAGCTTGGCTGCTTTCATATATGTTCTTGCCCACGAACTATTACAGAAAAAACGAGTTGTCCCTTTACTGGGTAGAAGTTCGGATTGTTCTTGTTCTGTTATCCGAAAGAACTTGATTAGGTACGCGTTAATTTCGCTTGTGGAATGAGTGCCCCCATCTTTTAGGAAGGTGAGTGTAGGCAACATGCAATCTTGATAAGAAGGTAGCATAGCAAAAGTCTTTTAGTATCTAAACTCTCCAAACTCACTTCGGATAATCAGTTCCTTGGCATCGCTTGCTTCCACACGTCCCACAATTTGAGCCGGAATACCGAATGACTCGGATATGGTGATGACTTCCTGTGCGTGTTCGGGCGAGAGATAGATCTCCAATCGATGACCCATGTTGAACACCTTATACATCTCGGCCCAGTCCGTTTGGCTTTGCTCTTGGATTGTCTTAAACAATGGGGGAACGGGGAATAAATTGTCCTTGACGATGCGCACTTGATCCACGAAGTGGAGCACCTTGGTTTGTGCGCCACCCGAGCAGTGTACCATGCCGTGTATTTGCGGACGCAACGCATCGAGCAGTCTTTTCACCACCGGAGCATAGGTTCGGGTGGGCGAGAGCACCAGTTTTCCGGCATCGAGGGGTGAACCCTCTACGGCATCGGTCAGTTTGAGTCCGCCTGCATACACCAGTTCTTCGGGAACGGAGGCGTCGTAGCTCTCGGGGTATTTGTGAGCCAAGTATTTGGCAAACACATCGTGTCGGGCACTGGTGAGTCCGTTGCTACCCATTCCGCCGTTGTATTCTCTTTCGTAAGTAGCTTGTCCGTAGGAGGCTAAGCCCACGATGACATCGCCCGGGCGTATGTTGGCATTGTCGATGACGTCGCTGCGTTTCATGCGGCAAGTTACTGTCGAGTCTACGATGATGGTGCGCACAAGGTCGCCCACATCGGCGGTTTCTCCACCGGTGGCATACACGCCCACACCCATTTCTCGAAGTTCGGTCAGTAATTCGTCCGTTCCGTTGATGATGGCCGAAATTACTTCACCCGGTATAAGCAGTTTATTGCGTCCGATGGTGGACGATACCAAGATATTGTCCACCGCTCCCACGCACAGCAGGTCGTCGATGTTCATGATGAGGGCGTCTTGTGCTATGCCTTTCCACACAGAAAGGTCGCCCGTTTCCTTCCAGTACAGATAGGCCAAGGACGATTTGGTTCCTGCTCCATCGGCGTGCATGATGTTGCAATACTCGGGGTCTCCGCCTAATATGTCGGGGATAATCTTGCAAAAAGCTTTGGGGAATAATCCTTTATCGATATGCTTGATGGCATTGTGCACATCCTCTTTCGATGCGCTTACGCCTCGCATCATGTACCGTTGATTGCTCATGAGATTGGTGTCTAAATCTTACGGGGTTATAATTAAAGGCAAAAGTACTGCTTTTTATCGGGATGTCCAATGTGTGATTGCGAAAACGGGAGATGGTTCGTGGCTTTACACAAAAAGCCGCTTTGCCCGGTGGCGAGCAAGCGGCTTTTAAGGTATGCAAGCGGAGTCTTTGAGGTGCGAAAGCAAAATGCCTACACTTTGCCTCCAAAGTGCCTATGGTTTGCTTTCAAAGTGTTTGTACTTTGTTTCCGAAGTGTAAGCACTAAGTTTTTGGAGACTCTGTATGTTGAATCTTATGCTTTCGTTGAAAATGGAGACAGTAGACATTCAAACCGCACTCTTCGCAGCGAGGCGAACGGGCAATGCAGACATAGCGTCCGTGAAGTATCAACCAATGGTGAGCGATGGGGATGAGCTGCTCGGGGATGTGTTTGACCAATTCGCGCTCCACACTTAGAGGTGTGGTACAACGAGCAGACACCAAACCTAGTCGATGGCTGACACGAAAAACGTGTGTGTCTACGGCCATAGCCGCTTTGTTGAACACCACGGATTGGATGACATTGGCCGTTTTGCGTCCCACTCCCGGCAGTCGTATAAGCAAATCAAGGTCGGACGGCACTTCTCCTCCGAACTCGCTCATAAGCATGCGAGCCATGCCCACCAAGTGCTTGGATTTATTGTTGGGGTAGGACACCGAGCGAATCAGTTCGAATACAGCTTCGGGAGTGGCCGCCGCGAGAGCTTCGGCCGTGGGATAAACCTCGAACAGAGCCGGAGTAACGAGATTGACTCGCTTATCGGTACATTGGGCCGATAGTATCACCGCAACCAGTAGTTCGTAGGGGGTGCGGTAGTGTAACTCAGTTTCGGCTATGGGGCGATTGATTTGAAACCAATCAATGATACGTTCGTATCGTTCTTTCTTCCTCATCTTAGTTTGTGAATATGGTAGTGGGGGGACACTTTGAGGTTAAAATAAAAGGTTGCAATCACCGTCAGGCAAGCTCCGACAAAGTAGGCGCAGGCATAGCTATGGATTTCGGACAGATAGCCGCCCAATATCATCCCGATCCCGATACCTACATCCCACGAGGTAAGGTAGGTCGACGTTGCTGTTCCTCGCTGGGTATTGGGAGCCAAGTTTACGAATAGCGTATTATAGGCCGGGAAGATAATGCCGAAACCGATACCAAGCATGGCGGCTATGCCAAAGAAAAGCAGGGCACAAGCCCACCGGCCATAGGTTATGAGGAGGGGAAGACTTGACAATAGATAGAAGCCGGATACGACCATGAGAAGCCCTATGGCAATGACTTGGGTCAGTTTTCCACGATCGACCCAGCGTCCCGAAAAGAGTCGGGAAATGGCCATCCCTCCTGCCATGAAGGTGAAAAAGAAGCCCGAAGATACCTCAAGACCTATCTCACGCACATAAACGGCCACATAATTGCTCGTCATGCCGTAGGGGATGGATAGTAACAACAAGCATATACCTGCGGGAAGACCTTTCAAGAGGAAGAAACGATCGAGTGAAAGAGGCTCTCGAACCACGGGAGGCTTATAGGGACTATTGACAAAAACAACGGCCAATGTACCCAATAGGCACGATAGTAGGGCACTCGTGCAGATGACATGGAAGGAGATGCCCGAGTCGTGCATAAACAGTCCTATCATGGGTCCCAGTGCCATGCCGATATTGTTGGCTAATCCGTAGTAGCCCAGGCCTTCGCCTCGACGGGGAGAAGGCATGACGTCGATGACCACCGTATTGCCCGATACCGTTACCATGCCAAAGGATATGCCATGAAAGATTCGGAACAAGATGAATACAGCCAAGGTGCTTGCGAGGATGTATCCTCCGAAGAGCAATGTGAAGATGAGGTAGGAAACGAGGTAGAATGATTTACGAGCCAGCGTGTCAACCAAATAACCTGAAAACGGACGGGTGCAAAGAGCGGCCAATGTGTAGCAGGATAGCACCACACCAATGGTTGTGCTACTTGCTTGAAAGAATTCGGAGAGATAGAAAGGAACAACAGGTATGACCAGCCAAAACCCGAAGTACAAGAGGAAATTAGCAGCCAAGATCAGCTTGTATTCAAGGGTAAATAACTTGGAAAGTGTCATTCGAATTATCTACAAAGGGAAATGGAAGAGCTTTGCATTCGAGGGTTATCCTCGAATGCAAAGCTACATTATGAGGTTAGTAGGCCGATTGGAATTCTTCGAGGAAGCGAATGTCGTTCTCGGAGAAAAGACGTAGATCTTTGACGCGGTATTTAAGATTAGTGATGCGCTCAATACCCATACCCAAGGCGTAGCCCGAATAGGTCTTGCTATCAATACCGTTGGCTTCGAGAACATTGGGATCGACCATGCCGCAACCTAAAATTTCCACCCAACCTGTATGTTTACAGAATGCACATCCCTTTCCTCCACAGATGTTGCAACTAATGTCCATCTCGGCACTGGGCTCGGTAAAGGGGAAATATGAGGGACGTAAACGGATTTGGGTTTGCTCGCCAAACATTTCTTTGGCAAAGAGTAGCAACACTTGCTTAAGGTCAGTGAATGATACATCTTTGTCAATATAAAGAGCCTCGACTTGATGGAAGAAACAATGTGCTCGGTAGCTGATTGCTTCGTTGCGATACACACGGCCCGGGCAAATGATGCGTATGGGGGGGCAATTACTGCTTTCCATCACTCGGCTTTGAACCGAAGAGGTGTGTGTACGAAGTACCACATCGGGACGCGCCTCGATGAAAAATGTGTCCTGCATATCGCGAGCCGGGTGATCTTCTGCAAAGTTCAAAGCAGAAAAGACGTGCCAGTCGTCCTCAATCTCAGGGCCTTCGGCTATATTGAAGCCCAAACGAGCGAATATGTCTATGATTTCGTTTCTAACGATGGACAACGGATGTCGTGTGCCCGGTTTGATAGGGTAGGCAGTGCGGGTCAGATCCTGCTCATTGCGGTCGGACCGATTCTGACCAAACTGCTCCTTCAATGCTGCGATGCGCTCCTGAGTCTGCGTTTTCAGGTCGTTGAGCTTCATGCCGACTTCTTTCTTCAATTCCGCAGGTACGTTGCGAAAATCGGCCATCAGGTCATTTATCACCCCTTTCTTACTGAGGTATTTGATGCGGATGGCTTCCAGCTCTTCTGCATTAGAAGCCTGCAAAGAAGATATTTCTTTGAGCAACTCCTCTATTTTGGCTATCATATTGTCGCTATTTTAGGTTCGTTCGTTTGTTGAGTATTGCTGCAAAGGTAGCTATTTTCGGCGGACAGCGAACAAAAATGTTTGATAAACCGGTGTGGATAACTGTTAGTTTCGGCCGTTATCTTTTCTACGTTCCTCTTTGTTTTTGGGTCTTTCGCCTTGCATTCCTTTGAGCATTTTGCGATGGAAATGCATCTCTGCCTCTTGAACCAAAAAGAGTTGTTTGTAAGACAGTATCTGTCTAAACTTCTCCAAATAGGACTTTTCCAATCGAGCCATCCTGATTTTATTGTCGGAAATGTGCTCTATGATTTCCTCATATACAGCCTCCGATGCTCCCGACTCTTTACCTCTTCGTATGAGAGTCAGTGACTCTTCGTTCAGTTTTCTTTTGGCATCTTGCAGCTCGAAGTATAAGGGGAAGAACTTCTCGGCTTCTTCTTGGCTCAGTGAGGCATGTTGGGTAATGAACAATTGCTTCTTCTGTTTGAAATGATTGAAGGAGAGTTGTTGTGCGAAACTTCCGAGTGAAACGAACGATAGGAGTATGAATAAGGCAAATGTTTGCTTCATAAGAAACTCTGTTTTAATGTGATGGATTTGAGATTATAGGTTAGTGTCGCTCAAATAAACATATAGAGAATAATCATCGAGCATGGCCCCATCGACCGATGTATTGATGAGTAGTTGTTCTGTTTCCGTGTCTGCGACCGATGACGATTCTTGAACTGTTGCCGGTTCTCGTGCGATGCGTATAATCAATGCAGCTCCTGCAAACATGGCTGCCATATAGAGATAGGGTTTCCAATTGATGCCTCTCCGAGGAGCTGGCTCGGGGAATGGCTCTTGCTCCGGAAGATTGTTCATCAACTCGGCTGAAAATCGGTCGAAATATCCTTCCGGAAGGATGAATGGATTTTCCTTTCCGATTAGCTTTTTGAGTTTTTTTTCTTCTTCGTTCATAGGGCTTCAGTTGAGTAGGTATAGATTGGATGTTTTTTGAATGCAAAGGTTTAATGAGCTTCCGACAGAAACTTTTCGATCTTCTTCACGGCGTGATGATAGGATGACTTCAAAGCTCCAACGGACGTACCGAAGATCTCCGACATCTCTTCATACTTCATTTCCTGGTAATACTTCATGTTGAACACCATGCGTTGCTTCTCGGGTAAGGTTTGTAGAGCTTGTTGAAGTAGAAGTTGAATACGGTCGCCCGAGAAATAAGGATCGCTCTCGAGCTTTTGTAGCATATGGACTTCCGGGTTGTCCAGCTCCACTGTTTGCTTCTGCCTATTTAGAAAGTTCAAACACTCGTTCAAGGCTATTCGGTAGAGCCATGTGGATAGTTTGGCTTCGGCACGAAAGTAAGCCAGACTGCTCCAAGCTTTCATGAATGTGTTTTGCAGCAGATCGTTGGCATCTTCATGGGCTATCACCATGCGACGAATCTGCCAATAAAGCTGCTCGCTGTATTCCTTTACGATTTTCTCGAAGGCTGTGCGGCGTGTTTCCTCTTCTTGTAGGAGACCTATGATTTCTGCTTCGTTATAGTTTGTCATGCAGGTGTGTGAAATGGGATGATGTCGATGCGATCGTTCTCTCGAGCCAGGGAGGTGTTGGGAAATACTTCTTGCGCTTCTTTCAGCAATGGTGTTTCATCGTCGTAGCGTGCCGAGAAGTGGCCGATGATGAGCTTGCCCACCTGTGCTTGTTGTGCGATGTTGGCCGCTTGAGTGGCTGTGGTATGAAAAGTTTCTCGAGCGCGTGCCAAGGCTTCGTTCCCAAAGGTTGCCTCGTGGAACAGCAAGTCTACGCCTCGTATCTGTTGGACGATAGCGGGGTGATAGGCTGTATCCGAGCAATAAGCATACCTACGCGAAGGAGTGGGAGCAGAGGTGAGTCGTTCGTTGGGTATAACTTCTCCATTGGGCAATGTGTAATCTGCTCCGTTTTTGATGCGGTTCAGTTCGTACGTCGGTACTTGGTAGAAATCTATCATATCCCGCTTGATGTGGCGGGGTAATGGCTTCTCGGCAAAAAGGAAACCACAACACGGTATGCGATGGTTCAAAGGAATGGTTTCGACTGTCATAGACCGATCTTCGTAGATGATCGTAGGTTCTGACGTATCGAATTCCATGAATTCAATTTCGTAGCCAAGGTTTTTGCAGAAGAAATCGAGCCAAGGTGTCATCAGCGACTTCAGGCCATGTGGCGAATGAATGCACAAACGAGCGGTTCGTCCCAACATGCCAAACGTGGAGATAAGTCCTATCAAACCGAAGCAATGATCCCCATGCAGATGAGATATGAATATGTGGTTCAGCTTGGAAAAACTTAACTTGGAACGTCTAAGTTGTAGTTGAGTTCCTTCTCCACAATCTATCATGAAGAGCTTGTTCCTCACATGAATCACTTGGGAAGTGGGTAGATGCCGCATCGTAGGCAGCGCCGACCCACACCCCAATATGTGTAATTCAAAAGTTTCCATGAACCATGGTTGGATTACTTTTTCAATCCTTTTAGCTCCTCTGCGGAAATGGGAATGTCCAGTTGACGTCCGGTTGCCGGTTCCGAATACTTATAGATTATGCCTACTCCGCTTTTGACACACAGCGTGACGAAGGCTTGCAGATCCTTGTCGTCTGCCTTTAATTCGCTTAGTATGCTTTCTTTGGTCTCTTGGAAAGTTTCGCCGGCAAAGAACACAGAAAGGTCTTCGCCTTCTTCTTGTGTAATTTCATATTGGTAAACTACGTTTTCTCCTTCCAAGAACACTTTGGTCATGGTCATGCCTTCTTCAATTTCCATGGGACACGAACTATTTGTTTCTGTGACGGTGATCTCAAGAAGTTTACGTGCTCCTTTTTCGATGCAAGAAGTCAGAACGAATAGGCAACAGAAGATGCTACCCCATAGAACTTGTTTGGAGAATGAATTGAATGATTTCATGTCGTTTGTTTTTAGATAAGTATTAATGTTTGGCAAATTCTTGGTGAAACTCAACCACAGCCTCGATGCCTTTGCGGAAGATGTCGAGCGAGAAGTTTTCGTTGGGCGAGTGGATGGCATTGGATTCCAATCCAAAGCCCATGAGGACGGTCTTCATACCCAATACACGCTCGAAAGTCGAAATGATGGGGATGCTTCCTCCACGTCGAACGGGCAGTGGCTTCTTGCCAAAGGCCTTTTCAAATCCTTTCTCTGCGGCTTGATAGGCCGGTAGGCTGATGGGGCAAACGTAGCCTTGTCCGCCGTGCATAGGAGTTACTGCGACACGAACATGCTTGGGGGCAATGGCGTGGATGTGGTCTACGACCAATTTGGATATATGTTCGTGATCTTGGTGAGGCACCAAGCGGCACGATATTTTTGCATAGGCTTTGGAGGGTAGCACGGTTTTGGAGCCTTCGCCCGTATAGCCTCCCCAGATGCCGCATACATCGAACGATGGACGGCAGCTGTTGCGTTCCAGTGTGGTATATCCCTTTTCTCCTTGCAGTGCTTCCACGTCGATGGCGGTTTTGTAGCGTTCTTCGTCGAAGGGGATTTGTGCCATCATCTCGCGTTCGGCCTGGGGAACTTCCTCCACCGCATCGTAGAATCCGGGTACGGTGATACGGCCATCGGCATCTTTCAAGTTTGCAATCAGCTCGCAAAGTGCATTGATGGGGTTGGCCACTGCTCCTCCGAAATGGCCGGAATGCAGGTCGCGATTGGGGCCTGTGACCTCAATCTGCCAATAGGCCAAACCTCTTAGTCCTGTGGTCAATGAAGGCAAATCGGCTGCCAGCATACTGGTGTCCGACACCAAGATGACGTCGGCTTTCAGCAGTTCCTTATGCTCTTGACAGAAAGCCTCGAGGCTGGGCGAACCTATTTCCTCTTCTCCTTCAAAGATAAACTTCACGTTGTTCTTCAGCAAGCCGTTGCGCACCAAGTACTCAAAGGCTTTTACCTGAATGA
The DNA here is from genome assembly GCA_034176395.1 of Bacteroides sp. Lineage (GTDB taxonomy): Bacteria > Bacteroidota > Bacteroidia > Bacteroidales > Bacteroidaceae > Bacteroides. The sequence continues at coordinate 12,767 of JAXFUC010000055.1, forward strand.
ACGATTGGCCTTTGTCATCGTCGGCTCCGCGGGCCCAAATGTGGCCATCGCGTATTTCGGGCTCAAAGGGGGCGGACTTCCACAACTCCAGCGGTTCGGCCGGCATCACGTCGTAGTGGGCATAAACCAAGACCGTCTTTGCCGCAGGATCCACCATCTTTTGGGCAAATACCACCGGATTGCCTTGGGTGGGCATTATGTGTGCCTCGTCTGCACCGGCTGCCAACAGAAGTTCGGCCCAGCGTTGTGCGCAACGTTCCATGTCGTCGCGGTGCTGTGGCTTGGCGCTGATGCTGGGAATACGGATGAGACTGAACAATTCTTCCATCATGCGAGCCTCGTGCTCACCGATGTATGCTTGGATTTCGTTTTTCATAAACAAGTGGTTTTATGGATTAAATAATGGTCGAGTAAAGTCATGGCTGCCATGGCCTCTACAATGGGGACAGCCCTGGGTAGCACGCAGGCATCGTGTCGCCCCCGAGCCTTGAGCAGGGTGGGACGCCCATGGATGTCTACGGTTTCTTGTTCTTGCAACAAAGTGGCCACGGGCTTGAAGAGAACACGGAAATAGATGTCTTCACCGTTGCTGATGCCTCCCTGAATGCCTCCCGATCGGTTGGTGCGTGTGCCAATGCCCTTGGAAGTGGGGACGAAAACGTCGTTTTGCTCGGCTCCTGTTTGTGAAACACCTTCGAAACCGATGCCGTATTCAAAGGCTTTGGCGGCATTGATGCTCAGCATGGCAGCCCCCAGGTCGGCATGTAGCTTGGCAGCCACGGGAACCCCCCAACCGACCGGACAGCCATTGACGACACAGCTCACCGTGCCTCCGATGGTGTTTCCTTCGCCTTTGAGACGACGGATAAGGGCAATCATCGCCTCGGCAATTTGTGGGTCGGGACATCTCACTTCGTTTTCCTCGGCCGATGCGAGGTTATAATGCGTATAAGGATGCTCCAGTTTGATGTGGCCTACTTGTGAGGTATAGGCTCGGATCTGTACACCCAATTTGCTCAATGCCTGCTTGGCCAATGCACCGGCCACGATGCGAGCAATCGTTTCACGGGCAGAAGAGCGGCCACCTCCCTCATGATCGCGCAGGCCATACTTGTTATGATAGGTGAAATCGGCATGCGATGGCCGATAGACCTCCCGAAGATTGTCGTAGTCGGCCGGGTGAGCCTGCTCGTTCCACACCACGAAGCCGATGGGACAGCCCGTAGATTTTCCCTCGAATATACCCGAGAGCAGTTCCACCCGATCGACCTCTTTGCGAGGTGTGGTCAGCGACGACTGGCCGGGGCGACGGCGATTCAGCTCATGTTGCACGAAAGCTTCGTCGATGGGGATCCCGGCAGGGAAACCATCGATGACGCCGCCAATGGCTTTTCCGTGCGATTCTCCAAAGGAAGTCAGGCGAAAGATGCGTCCGAAGGTATTGGACATAAATGATGATGGTTGAAGCGTATTTGTTTGTGCAAAGAAAGCAATAACGATTGAGAAAACAAATGTGTCTTGGCCGAGGATATGTGTATGTGGGAATAAAGACGGTGGTCGAAACAATGCGAGTGGGGTGCTTATTGGGATGGTTATGTGGTGTTCGCGCATGAATCTTCCCATTCGATGATGCTAATACAGAGGCAGGATATGGCCCCAATATAAATTCTTGTAACGTGAACGGCGGTTTACTGGATAGGTTGTTTTTAACAGTTTCGATGGAGCATGTTTGCAAGTCAGGCGACAACCCCCGATTGTTCAAGAACCAATCAAGACCCTCGACGTGATGACGTGTTTGACAGTGTACGATCACCCGCTCGCACTTTGTTTGGAAAGTATAGGCACTTTGCTTGGAAAGTGCAAACACTTTGCTCGGGAAGTGTGGGCACTTTGTTCGGCATCTGTTTGTACTTTGCATGCTAAGCGTGGGTTGTTAGAATCCGAAATGCAAGCAAACGGTGAAGCTGCCTTTCCTCCTTGTATCGATGCCCTCGTGTGGAGAGCATGAACGCAATCAACGATGCGTTTTTTCCTTGCGGATGGTTTTCTTTATTCAAGTATATGCTTTACCTTTGCTTTGTTGGAATTTGAAAAATACCTCATAAATCAATCCCTATCATGAAGAATATGACCTTAGTAGAACGTTTCCTGAAGTACGTCAGCTTCGATACTCAATCTGACCCGACAACGGGGGTAACTCCCAGCACGGCCAAGCAACTTGTCTTTGCCGAGTATCTGAAGTCGGAGTTGGAAGCTTTGGGGCTCGAGGATATAAGTTTGGACGAGCACGGCTATTTGTTTGCTACTCTGCCATCCAATATCGATAAAGATATGCCGACAATCGGTTTCATTGCCCACCTCGACACCAGTCCCGACATGACCGGAGCTAATGTGAATCCTCGTATCGTAAAGAACTATGACGGTGGAGACATTCTGCTTTGTGCCGACGAGCAAATTGTGCTATCTCCCAAGCAATTCCCCGAATTGTTGGCTCATCGTGGGGAGGACTTGATTGTGACCGATGGCAAAACCTTGTTGGGTGCGGATGATAAGGCCGGCATTGCCGAGATAGTCACTGCCATAGCCTACTTGCAATCGCACCCTGAGATCAAGCATGGTAAGATACGTATCGGCTTTAATCCCGACGAGGAGATAGGTGAGGGTGCACACAAATTCGATGTGCCCGGATTCGGATGCGAATGGGCTTACACCATGGACGGTAGCGAAGTGGGTGAGCTGGAGTTTGAAAACTTCAACGCAGCGGGCGTAAAAATCACGTTCAAAGGACGCAACGTTCATCCGGGGTATGCCAAGGATAAGATGATAAACTCCATTCGAATCGCAAACCGATTGATGGAAATGGTGCCGGCAACCGAGTCGCCCGAGTGTACTGCGGGTTACGAAGGTTTCTACCATCTCATAGGCGTGCAAGGAGAGGTAGAACAAAGCGTTGTGCAGTATATCATACGTGATCACGACCGTGAGAAGTTTGAACTTCGCAAACAATCCATGAAAGGATGGGTGGACGAAATCAATGCTATCTACGGGGCAGGCACAGCCACTCTGGAGATGAAAGACCAATACTACAATATGCGAGAGAAGATTGAGCCTGTGATGCACATTGTCGATACGGCTTTTGCTGCCATGGAAGCAGTGGGCGTGAAACCCAATGTGAAGCCCATCCGTGGAGGTACGGACGGCGCACAACTCTCGTTCAAAGGGCTTCCTTGTCCCAATATCTTCGCAGGTGGTATGAACTTCCATGGTCGCTATGAGTTTGTACCTATCCAAACAATGGAGAAAGCGGTACAAGTCATTGTCAAAATAGCCGAGTTGGTGGCTACCAGATAATAGGAACAACACTTAAACTATATATCAAGAAACATTATGAAAACTACTCCGTTTACAGAGAAACACATCGCCCTGGGGGCAAAGATGCACGAGTTCGCAGGCTATAATATGCCCATTGAATACAGTGGCATTATCGACGAACATATGGCTGTTTGCCAATCGGTGGGCGTGTTCGACGTATCGCACATGGGCGAGATTTGGGTGAAAGGTCCCAAAGCGCTGTCTTACTTACAGAAAATCACTTCCAACAACGTTGCCGCATTGACACCGGGCAAAGTGCAGTATTCTTGCTTCCCCAATGGTAAGGGCGGAATCGTGGACGATTTGTTGGTTTATCACTACGAAGATGAAAAGTATCTGTTGGTGATCAATGCTGCCAACATTGAGAAGGATTGGAATTGGTGTGTTTCACAGAATACCGAAGGAGCAATTCTTGAAAATGCTTCCGACTGGATCGGACAGTTGGCCATCCAAGGCCCCAATGCCATCAAGGCTTTGCAGAAACTGACCGATGTGGATCTCTCGGATATCCCTTATTACACGTTTAAAGTTGGCAAATTGGCCGGAGTGGACCAGGTGATCATTTCCAATACAGGTTATACTGGAGCCGGCGGATTTGAACTTTATTTCTATCCGGAGGCAGCCGATGCTATTTGGAAAGCGGTGTTCGAAGCCGGTGAAGAGTTTGGAATCAAACCCGCAGGGCTCGGTGCGCGCGACACCTTGCGTTTGGAAATGGGATTCTGCCTCTACGGAAACGACATCGACGACACTACTTCGCCTATCGAAGCCGGTTTGGGTTGGATCACTAAGTTTGTGGACAACAAACCTTTCATTGATCGTGAACTCATGGAGCGTCAAAAGGCCGGTGAATTGACTCGCAAGCTCATCGGATTCGAGATGATTGATCGCGGAATTCCCCGTCAAGGATATGATTTGGTCAATGCCGCCGGTGAGAAAGTGGGTGTGGTGACTTCGGGAACCATGTCGCCTACACGCAAGATCGGTATCGGAATGGGATATGTTTCGCCCGAGTACACTAAACTCGGTGGGGACATCTATCTCGATGTAC
>JAXFUC010000056.1:0-56392 GCA_034176395.1 Bacteroides sp.
TGCGTTTTTTTTTGTTCCTTTGTCACAACCATTAGCCCCCTATGCCCATGAACGCCCTTCTACTCATGCATCAGCCGCTGACCCTTCCCATCAGCGACCCCACTTGGGGCTTCTTCTTGGTACTATCCATCATTCTGTTCACCCCACTCCTACTCTCGCGGCTGCGCATCCCCCACATCGTGGGCATGATTTTGGCAGGTGTGATTATCGGCGAGCACGGTTTCAACCTGCTGCGCTACGACGAGAGTTTCAAGCTCTTCGGCAAGGTGGGCATTTACTACATCATGTTCTTGGCCGGGCTGGAGATGAACATGAACGACTTCAAAGAGCATCGTGGCAAAGCCCTCGCACTGGGCTTGCTGGCCTTTGTGTTGCCCATGGCCTTGGGCTTTGTGAGCAACATCACCCTGCTGGGCTATGGCCTGATCACCTCCATTCTCTTGGCCAGCATGTATGCCTCGCACACGCTCATTACCTACCCCATCGTCATTCGCTATGGCATTTCTCGCCAACGCAGCGTGAGTATAGCCGTCGGCGGCACGGCCGTGACCGACACACTGACTTTGCTTGTGCTGGCCGTCATCAGCGGTTTGTACAAAGGCGAAGGCGGCGATGCGTGGTGGATCTTGTGGTTGGTGGTCAAAGTCGTGGCACTCACGGCGGTGATCATCTACACCTTCCCCCGTGTGGGCCGTTGGTTCTTTCGTCGCTACAACGACGGGGTGCTGCAATATGTCTTTGTCATGGGGCTGGTCTTCTTGGGAGCCGGACTCATGGAGCTGGTGGGCATGGAAGGAATCCTGGGAGCTTTCCTCGTGGGGCTGGTCATCAACCGACTCGTTCCACACGTATCGCCTTTGATGAACAACCTCGAGTTCGTGGGCAACTCCTTGTTCATACCCTACTTTCTCATCGGTGTGGGCATGATCATCGACGTGCGCGTGCTCCTGGGCGGTGGCAATGCACTGAAGGTAGCCTTGGTCATGACCACCATGGCACTACTGAGCAAGTGGGTGGCCTGCTGGTGCACACAAAAGCTGTATGGGATGAGCAGTTTGGAGCGCGAACTCATGTTCGGCCTAAGCAACGCACAAGCCGCCGCCACACTGGCAGCCGTCATGGTGGGCTACAACATCGTATTGCCCGATGGCAGCCGTTTGCTGAACGAAGATGTGCTCAACGGCACCATCGTACTCATACTCTGCACGTGCATCATCAGTTCGTTCATCACCGAGCGAGCTTCGCGCCGAATGACCAAAGTGTTGGACACTCAAGCCGAAACCATCCCCACCCCCGACAAAGAAAACATACTCATACCGGTGGGCAATCCCGACACCATCGAAGACCTCGTGGGGCTCTCGCTGCTGATTCGCAATGTGAAACAACACGATCGGCTCATCGCACTGAGCGTGATGCACAACGAAGCGGAAACTTCGGGGCGCGAGCGACAACAGAGTAGACGAAAGCTGGAGCTGGCATCCAAAGCCGCTGCGGCGGCACAAGTGGACATCTCGGCCGTCAGCCGTTATGACTTGAACATCGCATCGGGCATCATTCACACCGTCAAAGAACGAGATGTGACCAGTGTCATCATGGGGCTACACCGCAAAACAGCCGTGGTCGACTCGTTTTTCGGGGCTTTGACCGAGAATCTGCTCAAAGGCATCAGCCGGGAAGTGATGATAGCCAAGCTCATCATGCCCCTCAATACGATTCGTCGCATCGTGGTGGCCGTGCCCGCACAAGCCGAATACGAACCGGGATTTGCCAAATGGGTGGCTCACTTCTGCCGCATGGCTACCATCCTGGGCTGCCGCATCCACTTCTTTGCCACCGGAGACACACAGCAGCGATTGCACCAACTCATCGACCGACATCACCGCAGTGCACGTGCCGAGTTCTCCACGTTGGAAGCCTGGGACGACCTCCTGCTGCTCACCGGCGAGGTGGCTTTCGACCATTTGCTGGTCATTATATCGGCCAGGCGTGGGTCCATCTCGCACCAATCGTCCTTCGACCGATTGCCGGGACAGCTCGGTAAGTACTTTGCCAACAATAGCTTCATCGTCTTGTATCCCGACCAGTATGACGCAGCCAAACATCCTCACTCTTAGAACCGATTGTTTTCAAGTCCGGAGCTACGCCCTCTCGAACTTAAAATCAACCCTCCCGAATCCGAAAACTCTTTATACCCTCTATACGATATGACCGAAGATTGGCAACAGCGCACCCGCATCTTGCTGGGCAACGACCGAGTGAAACGCCTCAACCAAGCCCACGTTCTGGTGGTGGGGCTGGGCGGCGTGGGTGCTTATGCAGCCGAACAACTGTGCCGAGCAGGCGTGGGTAGGCTCACATTGGTCGATGCCGACACCGTACAACCCACGAACATCAATCGCCAACTGCCCGCCACTCGCTCCACCATGGGGCGTCTCAAGGCCGAGATAGTAGCCGAGCGATGCCGCGACATCAATGCCGACGTGGTGCTGGATGTGCGGGCCGTCTATCTCAAGGACGAGAACATACCGGCCTTGCTGGACGAAGAACGGTTCGACTTTGTGGTCGACGCCATCGATACCGTCAGCCCCAAATGCCACCTCATAGCCGAGGCCATGAAACGACGATTGCGCATCGTCTCCAGTATGGGAGCGGGAGCCAAGAGCGACATCACCCAGGTTCGCAGGGCCGACCTTTGGGAAACCTACCATTGCGGGCTGAGCAAAGCCGTGCGCAAGCGGTTGCAAAAGATGGGACTGAAAAGGAAACTCACCGTGATCTTCAGCACCGAGCAAGCCAATCCCGAAGCCATCCTGCTCACCGACCAAGAGCGCAACAAGAAATCCACCTGCGGAACGGTGAGCTATATGCCTGCCGTCTTCGGCTGTCACTTGGCAGCCTATGTCATTACCAAACTCACCGAGGAAGTCAAGTCATGATACATCTCGAAGCAATCACCAAGAGCTTCGGCTCGTTGCAAGTACTCAAAGGCATCGACCTGCACATTGCCAAAGGCGAAATAGTGAGCATCGTGGGCCCCAGCGGCGCAGGCAAAACCACCCTACTGCAAATCATGGGCACACTCGACCGCCCCGATTCGGGCAGCATCCGCATCGACGGAACGACCGTGGAGTCGTTGAGCGACGCCCGATTGTCGGCCTTTCGCAACCGCAACATCGGCTTCGTTTTCCAGTTTCACCAGCTCCTTCCCGAGTTTACGGCGGTGGAAAACATCATGATGCCCGCCCTCATCGGGGGCACATCGTCCAAAGAAGCCGAAGCCCGAGCCCATGAATTGCTGGGCTTCATGGGTCTGACCGACCGCGCTACCCATAAGCCCAACGAGCTGTCGGGAGGCGAAAAGCAACGCGTGGCCGTGGCCCGAGCCCTGATGAACAAGCCGGCTGTGATCCTGGCCGACGAACCTTCGGGCAGTTTGGACAGCCGCAACAAGGAGGAACTGCACCGCCTATTCTTCGATTTGCGAGAGCGGCTGGGACAAACCTTTGTCATTGTGACCCATGACGAAAGTCTATCGCTGACCACCGACCGAACCATTCGCATGGTCGACGGACGCATTGTATGACCCAGGCACACGAACATCGCATATGCTCAAACGTATCCTACTCATTCTGCTGTCGGGCTGTAGCCTATTCCTCATCATCCTTCAGCTGACACTCAAAAAAGAAATCCCCACCGAGAGCCGCACACCTCTGAGCCAACACTTCCCGGTGAGGCGCACCCACATCGGTTTCCAAGAGGCTCGGGGTTACTTTGCCACTGTCGACAGCCTTCCGCCCATCATTGCCGACTCGGTCAGTTGCCAACGCTACCTCGGCATGGCAGCCACCATGGAGCAGCTGCCCACGGCCGTGGATTGGGACAACGAATTTCTCATTGCCTACACTTCGGGAGCCACCGACAGACACACCACCCTCATCCCTTTGATGCTGAGCCATGAGGCAGCAAGCAACGAGATGACACTGACCTATCGTCTTCATCAACAGCCCCAAGAGGCGGGCTACACCATGCGCCCCCTTCTGCTCCTTGTTGTAGATCGCAAACACCTCACACAAGGCCTTCGCGTGCATCTGCAACGCGAGCCTTGAGCCATGGGGGCAGTGCCAACGCCAACGCCCCACCCCCGAAAACACTCCCGAACATAAACACCCGAAGGGCAAAGTTCCTATGCTTGATGGAGAAACAGCCCACACTTTGCTCACGAACTGCCCACACTTTGCCCACGAAGTGCCTGCACTTTGCTCACAAAGTGTCCATGCTTTGCCCACGAAGTATTTGTGCTCGGAGGCGCAAAAGCGAAAATCCACCGCACAGGGGCTTGCAGGTTTCAATCTTTAGGTTACCTTTGCAGGCGCAAACACGGGAGTAGCTCAGTTGGTAGAGCACCGGTCTCCAAAACCGGGTGTCGGGAGTTCGAGCCTCTCCTCCCGTGCCACCGAGGTCGAGCCTGCGAAACATTCGCGGGCTCGACCTTTTTTCTGCTCCCCTCCTCCCTCGGGTCACTGCATGCCGACCACGGCTCATCGAGCCTACACGCCTAATAAGATCGGGAACACGACCTCGGTTTGCAGCGAAAATTGCCTCGCCTTGCAACTTTTCGATGGTCTTGTTTCGTCTAAACCATGAACACCCCCAAAAAACACCCTTTGTTATGATTCACCTCACGGGCATCCATAAGACCTATCACAACGGCAGCCCACTTCATGTGCTCAAGGGCATCGACTTAGACATCCACCGCGGCGAGTTCGTCTCCATCATGGGGGCGTCGGGCTCGGGCAAGTCGACCTTACTCAACATTTTGGGCATACTCGACAATTACGATGCCGGCGAATATCGGCTGAACGATGTACTCATCAAAGACCTGAGCGAAAGCCGTGCGGCCGAGTATCGCAACCGCATGATAGGCTTCATCTTCCAATCGTTCAACCTCATTCCCTTTAAGAACGCATTGGAAAACGTGGCACTGCCCCTCTTCTATCAAGGGGTGAGCCGCAAGAAACGCCATGCCCTGGCCTTGGAATATCTCGATCGGCTGGGATTGAAAGACTGGGCACACCACCTGCCCAACGAAATGAGCGGCGGCCAAAAGCAGCGGGTGGCCATAGCCCGTTCGCTCATCACCCAACCGCAAATCATCCTGGCCGATGAACCCACCGGGGCACTCGACAGCCGCACCTCCGAGGAAGTGATGCAGATTCTCAAGGAACTTCACACCACGGGCATGACCATTGTCGTTGTGACTCACGAAAGCGGAGTGGCCAATCAAACCGATAAAATCATCCGTATCAAGGACGGATTGATAGAACGCATCGAAGACAATCCGCACCACAACGCCTCGCCTTTCGGCTTGGGCGGCCCGATGAAGTAACCCCATCGTCCACACTCACCCTCTGCACATCATGATAGACCTTTGGCAAGAGATTTACAGCACCATCGTGCGCAACAAGCTTCGCACCCTGCTCACCGGCTTTGCCGTGGCCTGGGGCATCTTCATTCTCATCGTACTGCTGGGTGCCGGCAACGGCATCATGCACGCCTTTGCCAAGCAATCGGGGCGAAGGGCCACCAACTCCATCAAGATCTACGGCGGCACCACCTCGAAGCCGTTCGACGGACTGAAGGAGGGACGAGAAATCCGCCTGAACACTCGAGACCTGGAGCTAAGCACCCAACAATTGTCCGACCATGTGGAAGGCGTCAGTGCCACACTGTTTCACAACAACGCAATCCTGAAGAGCGCAAGCGACTACTTCAGCACCGGCCTCCAAGGCGTGCACCCTTTGCAGCTGGAGCTCGAATCCACCGAGCTGGTGGAGGGGCGATTCATCAACGCACTCGACGTGGAACAGCGACGCAAAGTCATTGTGCTGCACGAGCGAACGGCCGAGATTCTCTTCGACCGCAAGCACAGCCGGGCCGTAGGCTCCGTGCTCATGGTGGATCAAGCCGCTTTTCTTGTGGTGGGCATCTACAAGGATTCATTCACGGGCAACGAAAACGCATTCGTTCCCTTCAGCACACTGCAAACCATTTACAACAAAGGCGATGTGCTGAGTAGCCTGGTGCTGAAAACCAAAGGCCTCGACACCCCGGCCAAGAACGAAGCCTTCGAGGAGCGATACTACCGCATGGCCGGTGCTCATCACCGTTTCGACGCCTCGGACAAGAGTGCACTTTGGATTTGGAATCGCTTCACCTCCCACCTTCAGGAAGAAAAAGGAATGAGCCTGCTGCGGACGGCCATCTGGGTCATCGGATTGTTCACGCTGCTGAGCGGCATTGTGGGCGTGTCCAACATCATGCTCATCACCGTGAAAGAACGCACGCGCGAGTTTGGCATTCGCAAGGCCTTGGGAGCCAAGCCACGCTCCATCCTGCGCCTCATCATCCTGGAAAGCGTTGCCATCACCACCTTCTTCGGATACATAGGCTTGGTGGCCGGCGTGGCAGCCACCGAGTGGATGAACCTGGCCTACGGCAGCAAAAGCATGAACATAGGCGTGAACGAAATCACCCTCTTTGTCGACCCCACGGTGGACATAGGTATTGCCCTGCAAGCCACCTTGACCCTGGTGGCGGCAGGCACCTTGGCCGGACTGGTACCTGCTCGCCGAGCGGCACGCATCCGCCCCATCGAAGCCCTGCGCGTTTCTTGACCGTTAACCCTCGACACAGCGTCTCAACACAGAAAGATTATGAGAATCGACCGCGACACATTCGACGAAATCCTGACCACCCTCCTGCGCAACCGTTCGCGCAGCCTGCTGACAGCCTTCGGCATCTTTTGGGGCATCTTCATGTTGCTTTCGCTCATCGGCGGCGGCCAAGGCTGGCAAGGATTGATGTTGCAAAACTTCGATGGTTTTGCCACCAATGCCGGCTTCATTATTGCCCGTCCCACAAGCCAGCCTTATAAAGGCTTTCGCAAAGGACGGTCGTGGCAACTCACCACCGACGACCTAAGTTTGCTGCGTTCGCGCGTGGAGGGTATCGACGTGGTAACGCCTGCCTATGCCCGCTGGAACACACGGGCCATGCACGACAAGCACAGCTTCACCTCCATACTCAAAGGCTGCCATGCCGACTACATTCGGGTGGAGAGCTACAACCTCAAGTATGGCCGCTTCATCAGCGAGGCCGATGTGCAACAGATGCGCAAGGTGTGCGTGCTGGGCAAACGGGTGTACGAGAAGCTGTTTCCCGAGGGTGGCGACCCGTGTGGCAAACGCATACAGGTCGACGGCATCTACTACCAAGTGGTGGGTGTCAACGGCGAGAGCAGCAACAACATGAACGTACAGGGTCCGGCCTCCGAAAGCGTGATGCTGCCCTTGACCACTTTGCAACGTGCCTACAACCTGGGACGATACGTAGACCTTCTGTGCTACCTCGTGAAACCGGGCTATCGCGTCAGTGAGGTTCAACCCCGAGTGGAACAGGTGCTGAAGGAAGCCCACTTCGTGGCCCCCACCGACCGCCAAGCCATCCTATCGTTCGATCTCGAACAGCTTTTCAACACGATGGACAACCTCTTTCGCGGCACTCGCATCCTCTTTTGGATGGTGGGCTTGGGCACCTTGCTTGCCGGAGCCATCGGGGTGTCCAACATCATGATGGTCACGGTCAAAGAACGCACCTCGGAAATAGGTATCCGCCGTGCCATCGGTGCCCGCCCCATCGACATCCTGGGGCAAATCTTGACCGAGAGCGTGGTGCTGACCCTGGTGGCGGGCATGCTGGGCATCAGCTTCTCGGTCTTGGTGCTCCAAGGCTTGGAAGCGGCCGTGGCCTCGGGGGGCAGCAACGCATCGTTTCAGATAAGCTTTCAAACGGCCGTAGCCGTGGCTGCCCTGCTCACCGCCTTGGGCACGGCCGCCGGCATCCTGCCGGCTCTGCGCGCCATGGCCGTGAAACCCATCGACGCCATTCGCGACGAGTAGACCACCCGCCCACTCCTCGCCCCTGAACATCGAAAACAATCCAAACAAACACTCGCATATGAAAAAGTATCTCAGAATGACATTGATGGCCATCCTCGGCCTCATCTTGGTGGGAACCTTCGTGTTTCTCTTCCAAAAGTCAAAGACCCCGCCCACGGAGTACGAAACCGTGGCACCTCAAATCACCGACCTGAAACGCACCACCGTGGTCACCGGCAAGATAGAACCTCGTGACGAGATTCTCATCAAGCCGCAAATATCGGGCATCGTGTCCGAGCTTTACAAACAGGCCGGCCAAACGGTGAAACGTGGCGAGGTGATAGCCAAGGTCAAAGTGATTCCCGAACTGGGGCAACTCAACGCCGCCGAGAGCCGTGTGCGCCTGGCCGAGATACAAGAGAATCAGGCCAAGACCGAATTCGGACGGGTACAAACCCTCTTGGATCGTCAACTCATCAGCCGCGAAGAGTTTGAGAAAGCCGAGGTGGCCTTCAAACAAGCCCGCGAAGAACACCTCACGGCACAAGCCAACCTGGAGATTGTCAAAGAGGGAATCACCAAGAACAGTGCTTCGATGAGCAGCACCTTGATACGCTCCACCATCGACGGCATCATCCTGGACATCCCCATCAAGGCCGGCAACTCCGTAATCATGAGCAACACCTTCAACGAAGGCACCACCATAGCCGCGGTGGCCAACATGAACGACCTCATTTTCCGAGGAAGCATAGACGAAACAGAAGTGGGGCGAATCCGGGAAGGTATGCCCATCAGGATTAGCATCGGAGCCTTGCAGAACTTCAGCTTCGAGGCCCGATTGGAATATGTTTCGCCCAGGGGCATCGAAATCAACGGTGCCAATCTGTTTGAAATCAAAGCGGCTATCTCCGTGCCCGACTCGGTACACATCCGCTCGGGCTACTCGGCCAATGCCGAGATTGTGCTGGAAAGTGTCGACCATGTACTTACGTTGCCCGAAAGCTGCGTGGAGTTTGCAACCGACACCACCTTCGTGCATCTACTCACCGACTCGCTCAACCATCCGCAGACATTCCGCCGGGTGCCCGTTGTCACCGGCTTGAGCGATGGCATCCGCATCGAAATCAAGCAAGGCATCACCGCCCAAGACCGTGTACGCGGCTCACGCAAATAGTTCATCCGGTCGTCTAACCCCTTTCATCCTCATCCCTATGAAACCTTTCTTTGCCACCCTCCTGCTGCTACTCACCGCCTCGGGCACCCATGCCCAAGAGGTGTGGACACTGCGCCGCTGCATCGACCACGCCGTGAGTCACAACCTGCAAATTCGCCGTTCGGACAACCAAACCAAGCAACAAGCCCTCGAAGTCAATACCGCTCGGTGGGCTCGTCTGCCCAATCTGCAAGCCGGTGCGGGGCAGTCGTGGAGCTGGGGACGAGCCGCCTCGCCGGTGGACAACTCCTATCGCAACATCAACTCCTCCAATTCCAATATGAATCTCGGTAGCTCCGTGCCCTTGTTCACCGGATTTGAGTTGCCCAATCGGGAACGTTTGAGTCGTTTGAACCTACAACTGGCCTTTCAAGAGTTGGAGAAAGCCAAAGAAGACCTGTCCATGCAGGTGGCATCGCTCTACCTCCAAGCTTTGTTTCAGCTGGAGCTAAGCGGCGTAGCTCGAGGACAGGTGGAGTTGAGTCGCCATCGGTACGACCGCATCCAAGGGCTACACACCGTGGGCAAGGCCTCACCCGCCCAAGTAGCCGAAGCCAAAGCACACCTGGCTCAAGAAGAAACCACACTCACCGAGACCGAACAAGCCTACCGACTGGCCTTGCTCGAGCTCACCCAACTATTGGATTTGCCTTCGCCCGAAGGGTTTGCCATCGAGCCACCGCAAGCCGACCACCATCCCGAGTCCCTGCCTCTACCCGACGCACTCTTCGATGTGGCCGTGGCCACGCGACCTGCCATCAAGGCAGCACAACTGCGCTGCCAAGCAGGCAAGATACAAACCCGATTGGCACAAAGTGCACTCTACCCGCAGCTGTCACTCAATGCAGGTCTCAGCACGGGCTACTACTCGGTAAACGGACAAAACGTCGAGACGCTGAGCAAGCAGTTGAAGAACAACCTGAACCAATACATCGGACTCTCGCTGAACATACCTATCTTCAGTCGTTTCGGCACACGCAACCGCATCCGTGCGGCTCGACTTCAAGAAGTCGATTTGGCCTTGCAACTGGATCAAGACAAACAGCGTCTGTACAAAGAGATTCAACAAGCCTACTACAATGCCACCGCCGCCCAAGCCAAGTATACTTCGTGCCAAGCTGCCGTGGAGGCCGGGCAGGCTTCGTTCGACCTCATGGCCCAACGCCTTGACAACGGCACGGCCACCTTTTTGGAGTACAGCGAGTCGCAGCAAAATCTGGCTCGCCTGTTGTCCAACAGGTTGCAAGCCAAGTACGACTATTTGTTTCGCCGAAAGATGCTTCTTTTCTACCAAGGCGTTCCCATCGAGTAAACTTGCTCTCCAATCCACCCACCATAACAACAAAGGCGCAGCTCACGCTGCGCCTTTGCTTTTGTACATTCCTAAAAAACGTGAGGTTTAGAACCTCCAACCCAACGTAAGCGATACGTGGTTGCGGTTGTCCTTCAGCCGGGTGGCTTCGGGAGTGATGTATTCGGTCACATTGTTCTTCTTCTCCACGTTGAGGAAGGGATAGAAGTCCGATTGGTAAGTGGACAGTTGATAGGCCAAGTCGGCATAGAAGGAACTTCCGCGATAGCCTATGCCCAATGTATAATTGTTCACCGCCTTGACATTGGCAAAATCGGTGTCGGTTTGGATCGAGTTATCGGTCAGGTACTTCACCGCATTGGTTTTGTAAGCGGCCGTTTGATGGTTGTATCCGGCCCGCAGAGCCAGTTTGGGCAACACCTTGTATTCGGCCCCCACACGCCAAGTGTGCACACCTTTCAGCATGGTCGAGGCGTCGTGGTTTTCAAACTCGTAGGCCTCTGCCGAGCCAAACTCGTCTCTCATTCGTATGGAAGCATAGTCTTTGTACTCGTACTCCGCCCCCAAAGCCAATGAGCGACCCAAGACGTGGCCGACACTAAGCTGGAACACCCAAGGAGTGCGCATACGAAACGCACGCACCATGTCGCCGCCTCCCAATCTGTCGGGGGTATATACCTTCGTTTGCTGCATAGCCCCTGCCTTGTCTTTGAGTTCGGATTGGATGAAGGCACTTGTGCGATACTTCAGATTGTAAAAGGTGGGTGTGTGGATGGCCAAGCCCAAACGGAAGGGCGATGTTTCCACCGGGCGCAGGATGGCACCGAGCTTAAGGTCGAATCCGGCCCCTTCCATAGCATTCCAACTCTCCATCATATAACCTTCGCCATTGGCCAAACTCTCGCTGTAAAAGGTGTATTTGGTGTAATCCACTGCGTAAGCACCCAGTGTCACGCCGAAGTAGAAGCGGTCGTACCAGTTGAACGATACGTTGGCATCGAATTGGTCGATACCGCCGCGTTCTTTCAAACCGAACGAAGCTTGGGATCCTCCCTCCAAACCGGTGAACTGTCCCACCTTTCCGGACACGGGGTTAATGACGAAGGCTTCGTAGCCCAGTATCGAGAGCCATCCCAGTTTGGGATCGTCCAAACGGTTCTTTGCATCGCCCCAATTCTCAATTCCCGTGGCTTGCGCAGCCATTTGGAAGCTCTGCGATTGTTCGCCCAGCAATCCACCCATTTCCATATTCTTAAAGAGGGGTTTGGAGCGATGGTAGTTGAAGCCCAGGTTCATGAACCGCAGTGCGGAACGATCGCCCATGCGGGTCGAAAACACGGCTCCCACTTGGTCGAAGGCGAACTTGGTTTTGTGGTTGTCGAAGCGTTTGCTGAGGTAGTTGCTCTCGTTGGCATAGACCGACAATCCCATGGAGGCCGAAATCTCGTTGCTGCGAAACAGTCCGATGCCGGCGGGGTTGGTGCCCATCACCGAGATGTCGCCACCCAAAGCTCCCATGGCTCCGCCCATGCCCACAAAGCGGGAAGTGCCGCTCAATCCGGTGCCGGCCACCGTCATTCCGTCGTACAGGGTTTGGGCATTCAGCGACACTGCGCCACACAAAGCGGCAGCACCCAGAACTGCCTTGGCTATGGTATTCTTCTTCATATACGTAGTTTTTGCGTTTCTATTCTATTGGTTGTATTTGCACGCGGCCTCATAGGTCAGCGACGTGAGGAGCGTCCGCTCGACATGCGCGAGGATTCGCCCGAGGACGAACGCACGCTACCGCCGCCGTAAGACGAGGACGAGCGAGTGCTACTCGTGCCGTAGGACGAAGATGAGCGACTGCTGCTTGTGCCATAGGATGAGGGACGCGAACCGCGATCGGGCGAGTAGGCACGAGGATTGGCCGAGCTGCCACGGCTGTACGTGGACGAGCGAGTGCCGTTGTTCATGCCCTCACCGCCTCCGTAACTGCGGGTGCTGCTGGGACGCGAGTAGGTGCTTGTGCCGCGGCGCGAGTCGTAGTAGCCGTCTTCGCTCGACGAGCGAGTGCCGATGACCCGGCGTGTGGTGCCTGTGCTGCGACCGCCATCGCCATAGGTGGACGAGCGTCGGCTGTAAGTCGAACCGGAGCCATCGCCCCATCGGCGCACGCTGCCCGTGGAAGGGCTGTACTCGCCGCCCCGTATCGAACGACGCGAGGTGTAGGTGTCGGGCGAGTAGCGATAGCCCGAGTACCATCCGTAAGACCCACCGAAGTGGGGACCGTAGTGGTAGCCCCAGAGGCCATGTCCGTAGAGTCCGCCGTAATAGCCGCCGTAGTAGCCGCCCCAATAGCCCGGACGATAGTACCAAGAATTATAGTAGGGGTGCCCATACCATCCGCCCCAACCGTAGGAACGGTAACGCCAATCCCACCACAAGGGGTTGCTGAAGGTGGGAAATGCATAGGCATAGAATCCGTCGGTATAAACGTTCCAATCCCAAGAGTGAACACCGTAGACCATGTCCCAGTAGAGCGGACTGGCAATGCTCACGGCAAAACGGGGGTGACGAAAGCGAATGATGCGTTCGGCATACTCGTAGTCGTCGGCCGAACCGCGAAACTCGCCGGTCACCCAGCGGCCTTCGCGCTCGAGTTCATCCTGCTCAACGATGTATAGGGTGTCGTTACCCTCTTGTCGGGTGCGCACATCGCTCGAACCACGACGGTTGTATTCGTCGATGCTCCGCTTGCGATTACGGTCCACAACCACCGCCCGGGTGGTGCGATCGACCTCTTGCTTACGCTCGGTCGCAGGCTTCACGGCCTCCTGCTTGTCTTGCTTGGAGGGGATGTAGTACAGGTCGTCGTCCACGTGCTGCGCACTCAACGCAGTGGGGAGTCCCAAGCCTACCAAGAGCGAGTAAAACCATTTCTTCGTCATAACGCTGTTCCTTGTTTTAAGGGTTTATAAACGGAGTAGGAAAACAATCCTTCCTATTCACGCAACAAAGATATGCGCCGTCCACGGGCTTTTCGGAAGATTTTCCCCAAACATTCTTAGGGAAATCCCTATTCGCCAAATTTTCCTCGAGCCGGATGCGCGCGGTGGCAAACGGGGGACAAGTCAAGGGCAGAGCAAACGTGGATGGCCCGGCAATCGAGCGTAAGCGGTTGGGCTAACGAGTGCGGGCAGTCGGGCGGCAAAGTGCCTACACTTCGGACGTTAAGTGTGGGCACTTTGTCGGCTAAGTGTGGGCAGTTGACGAGCCAAGTGTGGGCAGCCCTTGGGTGGGGCTCGCAGGCGCAGGTGCGCAGGCTCGGGTCACTCTTGTTCGGGTCGCTGTCAAGAGCCAACGAAAGCGGGGCTTGCACCCTGTTTCGGATGCAAGCCCCGCTCGATGGATGGGGGGCGATGCGTGTGCTCGCCTACCCGTCGGGACGTCTCAGTCGAAGTTGACAAACAACCGATAGCCGTGTGCGGGTACCGTCAGTTGTTCGGTGGCTTGAGTCACGGTGTAGGTTCCTACGCCCACCTCGCGCCAAGGTCCGGTACTTCCGAAGGGGGCTTCGACCCGGATTTCGTCGGCGGTGAAGTTGCCCAACACCAATAGTTTCTTGGCTCCGTGTTCAAGCTTGATGTAGCGACCTTGGTTCCAGTCGGAAGTGCCCACTCGCCATTGGCGGAAGGCGTTGAGACCGAACAGCTCGGGATGAGCCTTGCGCAAGGCCAGCAGGGCGGCATATCGGCTGTATAACTCACGGCGGTCGGCCTGTTCGTAGTAGTCCCACCGAATGGGCTTTCGGGCTGTGCGGTTGCCTTCGTTCACGTTGCCACCGCTGCGGTCGCTGTTGATGGAGAAGTCATAGCCCAGCTCTCCGAACTGCCAAATCATCTTCGGACCCGGCACGGTGAGGAAGAAGGCTGCGCCGGCGGCCAGCTGCCGGGTGCGTGCCGGCAGGGAGGTTTTGAGCAGTCCGTTGCCCCATTGGCTTTGTTTGTAGGCCATCCGCTCCTCGTCGTGGCTTTCCATGAAGCCCACGAAGCCCAGTCCGGGGTCGTAGATGCGCCCCAAATCGCTTCGCTCGCTCCAGCCCATGGCCAGCTGGCAATAGGCATCGTTGAGGTTGCGCCAAAAGCGAATGCCCTCTTGGCTCAAAGCGGCCTCTTCCGGTTCGGAGAAGTGCTCCATGATGACCACGGCATCGCTGCGCACGGCCTTCACCGCATCGCGATACTCGCGCAGCACGGCCACCCTGCCGGCATCGTAGGCCGAGAGGTCGGCATCTTCGGTGGTGGGTTTCTGGGTGAAGCCTTTGGTGAAGTCGAAGCGGAAACCGTCGAAGCCGTAGGTGCGGAGGAGATGAGCCAAATTGCGCTTGACAAAGGCGCGTGTCTGTGCCGACTCGTGATTGAAGTCGCAGGGCGAGAAGACGTATTTCTTATGCGGTGTTTCGGCATTGAGCCAAGGGTTGGTGGCCGAGGGGCGGTTGCGCACCTTGTCCCAATACTGCCGAGCAAAGGGGTTTTGTGCGTTGGTATGGTTGTAGACCACGTCGAGTATCACGGCCAGTCCTTGCTCGTGGCAGGCTGTCACAAAGTTGCGATAGGCCTGCTTGCGGCCATAGCTGCCATCCAGAGCAAAGTAGAAGGAGGTGTCGTAGCCCCAGCTATCGGCTCCGGCAAACTCTTGCACGGGCATCAGCTCAATGGCATTCACGCCCAAGGCTTTGAGGTAGGGCAGCTTGGCTTGGGCGGCTGCCAAAGTGCCTTCGGCGGTGAAGTCGCGCAGTAGCAGTTCGTAGATGACCAAGGATTCGGGATGGGCGATGCGAAAGGTCGAGGTCATGGGTTGCTCGGTGCCCTGGGTGTCGATGACGGACACGTAGCGTCCGGAGGCTTGGGCAGGGAAGTCGGCATCCACGTCTTTCTCCCTCACCTGCTCGCTATACGGGTCGCAGAGGAACACACCCCCGTCTTTCTCGTCGTAGAGGTAGTACTGAAAGGCCGTTTGCCCGGTCGGAAGCCCCGTGAGTGTGAGCCACCAACAGCCTCGACTCTCGTCATAGCGCATGGCAAATCGGTCGTCGAGCCGCCATCCGCTCAGGTCGCTCACCACGTAGGCATGGCTCTTTCGCTTGCCGGCCTTATCGCGATCGTAGAGCACCAGTGTGGCCGTTCCTCCTCCTTGCAGGTGAATGCCTTCCACGTTCTCGCCCGTCAAGGGCAGGGGTTGCAAGGTGGGAGCAGGCAGGGTGAAGGAGGATGAGGCATTCACGATGGGGAACGCATAATCGGCCGTTTGGCGGCTACCGTCGGCCGTGCGCACCAATAGGTTAAGCCATTGGGCTTCGGAGCTCGCGGATTGTCCGTAAAAAGCGGCTACGGTGGGTCCCAGGGTGATGGTCCATACGCCCATTTGACCCGCCACGGGGGTGAGTCGATACTTCGCATCGTTCGTTCCCCAAACGGGTGCACCCTGCCATTGGGCACCCAAGCCCGAATGGAGGTAGAGCGAAGAAGCCCCGAAAAGGGGACTGTCGGTGGGTATCTTCAGCGTGAGGGTCAAAGGCTTGTCGGCTTGGATGCCCTCGGCCGGGAGGTTGAATCCTTCGTTCAGCGTGGTGGGTGCAGGCGTGGGCGGTGTGGGGGGCATAGGTTCGTCTTTGCCACAGGCTGCCAACAGCAAGAGCAGCAGCCACGCCCGGTAGATTGTTTTGGGATACATAGCAAAAAGGGGATGAAGGGTTGATTCGTCGACCCGGGCACAAGCGGTTGGCAAAGGCCAACACCCATGCCGGGGCGATGCGAAAAGCCGCATCGGCACATCGGCGGCCGACACGGCTTTTCAAATGGGGTTCACATGGGCAGTGTTTATTTTCCGAAGTCCTTGGCACTGGCCTCGTAGGTGGGAGCGCCTTGGTTGTTCAGCTTCACATAGATGCGGTAGCTTCCGGCCGCCAGCTTGGTGTTGTCCGAAGCATTGGGGATGAGGTTGCCATCCTTACCGCCCCAGTTGCGTGCCCATCCCTTGTCGGTGCGCACCTTGAACTCGGTGTCGGCCGTAGCGGTCACGTCGGCGTAGAACAATTGCTTGGTTTTATCGAAATTCAACTCTATGTCGTTGCCCCAATCGCCATTGAGCCCGATGAGCCCGATAAAGTCGAACGCATAGTCCACCTTGAGCATCAGCGTCTGTGTGTCGAAGGTGAGGTGGTAGAAGCGTTTGCTGTAGTTCACCAAATTGCCCGAACCTCCTCCGGCCACGAGCTGCACCGAAGCGGCTTCGGCCTCGGGGGCAGGTTGGTTGTTGTCGCGTCCCCAGTTCTTGGAATCATCGCTCCACGCGCCCACACCGGTCACTTTGAATCCACTGGCAGCCTTCGTGCCAAAGTCGATAACGGCTTCGTAGGTGGTGTTCTCGGCAAAGCTGAAGAGGAATTGCGAATTCTCGTGCTTCCAATCGCAGTAACTTCCGATGATCCACACCTTGGGATACTCGCGTTCGCCCGAATAGGGAGTGAGGCGAGTGCTCAGGATGTTGGAGTAAAGCGGAGCCATCGCGCTTGATACCACCGAAGACAGTCGGAACTCCACGTCTGTGGCTTCGACCTCTTTGCCCGACTTTTCGAGCAGTTCGGTCAGTTTGGCATTCAGCTCCTTAACCGTCACTTGATAGATCGTATCGCCTTTGAGCGAAGCCAGCACCATGGGGTTGGCAAAGGAAGTGCCTTTGACTGCCATCTCGATGACCGAGGTAAAAGCGGCCGGGTAAGTGGCTTGAGGAGCCGACCAACGAAACTCGATGGCGGTTTTCTCCTCGTCGGCGGCCAGGAGGGTATAGGCGTTTTCAATGGAGGCAAGCACGGCTGCCTTGGAGTCTTCGGGGCGGTAGACCACCTTCTCCAAATCGCTCTCGCAAGCCGTCAGGGAGGCCAGCAGGGTGGCCACCAAGGGCAACAACAAATAGTTCTTTAGGTTCTTCATATAGCTGTTTCTCCTTCGTTTTACTGATAAGTGTCGTGTTGTTTGAGTTTGCCGTTCACACTCAAGTCGGTGGCAGGTATGGGGAAGAGATTGTAGCGTGCATTCACACCCACACCTCCGATGACTCCTCCCTTGCCTTCCCACAGATAGGAAGCCGAGGTATAAAGGCCGAAGCGGATGAGGTCGGTGCGGCGTGTGCCTTCCCAATAGAGTTCGCGACCGCGCTCGTTGAGCAGATTGCGGTAGTTGTTTGCCGTGAGCCAGGCAGCGTTCACATCGTGGCTGCTGTCTCCGTATCCACGCTTGCGCAAGGCATTGACATAGCCGACGGCCGTGTTCATATCTCCGCCCTGACCTCCACGTGCCACGGCTTCGGCATACATGAGATACACATCGCCCAAGCGGAAGAACGGGAAGTCGGTATCGGGGAATTCGGAATTACTGCCCGGTGTGCCATCGCTTCGCAAATTGGTGTACTTATGCACAGCCCAGCCTTCGGTGGTGAAAGTTCCATTGACGGCAGTTGTGATTTGCAGGCTGCGACCTTTGTCGTAGAAGATGCCCCGCTTGTCCAGGATGGTGGCTGCGGTGGGCTTGGACGCATCGGCATAGTCGAACAGCAAGGGCAAACGGCTCGTGCTACGCGATCCGTTCCAGCCGCTCTTCACCCCGTCGGTAGCCACCGACACCTCGTCTCCGCCACGAGCACCCAAGATCAAGGCTGCTATGCCATAGGACTGTGTGGTGTTGCCATCGAAGAGTATGGGGAAGATGATTTCCTTCTTGGTGGCGGCATTCTCGCCATTGTCGGCCTTGAACAGGTCGGCATAGACGGGAGCCAAGGCGTAGCCGCTTGCAATCACGGCCTTACAAGCTTCCACACAGTCGGTGTAACGCTCGGTGCCGGTATATACCTCGGCATTGAGATACATACGTGCCAGCAGGGCATTGACCGCTCCTTGGTCGGCACGTCCGTACTCGGTGCCTGCTGCGGGCAGGTTGGGCAGAATGGCTTTGAGTTCGCTCTCGATCCAGTTGAACAAGTCTTGTCGGCTCAGCTGCGAAGGAGTGAGGCTGTAATTGCTTTCGGTAATGAACGGAGGCGTGGCAAATTGGTCGAGAAGTACGTAGTAGGCCAATGCTCGGCAAAAGCGTGCCTCGGCCGAAAAGCGGCTCTTATCGACCTCAGCGGGGGCATCTGCCACGTTCTTGAGGTATTCATTGCTCAGTGCCACAATGTTCATGGTGCGTTGGTACACGGCTTCGATGGGCTCCACCAAGTTTGTTCCCCACGTCATGCCATTGATTTCGGGACACCAAACGTCGGGCCATGCCACCTTGGCCTCGTCGGTGGTGGCTTCTTGGAGCATCCACCAGCTGCGCAGCAGGGCGGTGTTACCGGCGTCCATGCCCGAGATGTCCGAGCTACCGGCCCCGTCTTGACCCGATAGTGCCCAAACGGAATAAATCTTTTTGAGGCCACGTTCGTAGTTGTCCACATCGGCATAGGCCCGTTTGGCCGTGGTCACGGTTTGGTCCAAGGGCTGCACTTCCAAGTCGTTCACACAGCCTGCCAGTGCCAGGAGTCCGCTCATGGCGGCGGCGATATAAAGAGGTTTGTTTGTCTTCATTGCGAGTTGGGATTAAAAGTTAAGATTCAAACCGAGCGTAAAGGTGCGCGGACGGGGCCAGATGTTGGAGTCGATGGCCGATGTCTCAGGATCCACACCGTTGTACTTGGTCAAGGTGAACACGTTCTGCACCGATGCGCTGAGTCGTCCCGACAGGCGTTGACCGAAGAGTTTGTCGAAGGAATAGCCCAGCGTGATGTTGTCCATCTTCAGGAACGATGCGTTCTCCAGGAAGTAGTCGGTCATGCGTTGCTCGGTGGCCATCAGTTGGGTGAATCCGGTGCGTTCGATGGTGTTGTGGTAGTTGGTCAAGAATCCTTGGTCGCCGAAGGAGGCCAAGGTTGCGTTGCCCGCAGCCACAGCGTTGAAGACATAGTTGCCCAGGTTGGCACGCAGGTTGAAGCCCAAATCCCAGTTCTTATAGGTGAGTTGCGAGCTCAAGCCCATGAACACCTTGGCCATGGGGCTTTTGCCGGTAAAGTAACGGTCGGCCTCGGTGATTTGTCCGTCCTTATTGCGGTCCACATAGGCATTTTGCACGGGGCGACCATCTGCTCCGTACACTTGTTGGTAAAGCCAGAAGCTGGAGGGCAGGTGTCCCACTTGGTGTTTCTGAATCACCGAGTTGGTGCCGAAGGGTGCTGTGCCGGCCACGATACCAGGATATTCGGGGTTGTAGGTGGCGGTCAGCTTGGTAATCTCACTGTCGTTCCAGGTGATGTTATAGCCCAGCTCCCAGCTGAAGTCGCGCGTTTGGATGGCCATGGCATTCACATTGAACTCCACCCCTCGGTTGCGCATTTCGCCCACATTGGCAATCACCTCGTTGGTGAAGTTGGTTCCGGCCGGTGCGCTCACGGTGTTGAGCAGGTCTTTCGTATGCTTCTCGTAGAATTCGATGCTGCCTCGGATGCGATTGTTGAGGAATCCATAGTCCAAGCCCACGTTGTAGGTGGCTGTTTCTTCCCACTTCAGGTCGGGGCTGTAGCCGTTGGGCTTGAGCAGCAAGCTGCCCAAGTAGGTCGACTGCGGGTTGGTGCCTTGCCAATAGGTGGGCAGGTAGAGGTAATCGCCAATCTCTTGCTGACCGGTGACACCGTAGCCCACACGCAGTTTGAGGTTGGACAGCACCTCACGTGCAGGTGCCATGAAGTCTTCGTTCAGCACCGTCCAGGCCAAAGCCACCGAGGGGAACAAGCCCCAACGGTTGTTTTCGCTGAAGCGCGACGAGCCGTCGCGACGCAGGGTGGCCGTGAGCAGGTAGCGATCCATCAAGCTATAGTTCATGCGACCGAAGAAGGAAACGAGGTAGTTTTCGTAGGGTATGAGGCGATGTCCATCCTTTACGTAGCTGCCGTATGCGGTGTCATAGGTGTAGCCTTGAACAGTTCCGCGATCGGCCGTGGGATTGGAGTAGGTGATGTCATGATTGGCATAATAGAAGTGCTGCCACGAATAACCGGCCATCACGTCGAAACGGCTCTTCAGGGTGGGCAGTTCCTTGGCGTAGTTCAAATAGAAGTCGAGCAGGTGGTTGCGACGCAGGTTGTTCCAGCGAGTGCCTTGACCCACACCGGTAAAGATGGCATCGCTCACCGATTGGAAAGAGCCCGGGGCAACGAAGTTGCTTCCGGTGGACGAAGCCACGTCATAGCCCAGGTTGAGGTTGGCACGCAGGTCTTCCAGTCCATGTATTTTATAATCGATCTGCACGTTGCCCAAGCTGCGTTTGGTGGTGCCTTTGTTGGTCACGTCGTAAAGCAACTCAAGCGGGTTGACGCTGGCCAGCGAGTTGGGCACACCGCCGGCGTTCGTCCAGTTCCAATAGCCATTGAACGCATCCGTGCCACTGTACACGGGTTTGGTGGGGTCGTAGAAGGCTGCTGCCCCAACGGCACCGGCATTGGCATAGCGTGCCGTGGTGGTGCTTCCCTTGATGTTGACATCCACGCTGAGGTGGTCGTCGAGGAATTTGGGGTTGAGGTTCACCGCACCGGTGAAGCGATCGAACTCCGAGGTCTTGAGCGTACCGCGCTCGGTGTTGTAGCCCATGGACACACGGAAGGGCAGAAAGCCCGCTTTGCCTCCCACGCTCACGTTGTGGTCGGTGCTGAGTCCGGTTTGGAACACGTGGCTTTGCCAGTCGGTGGCAGTGTCGGGCACACGGTTCAACAGCTCGGCCACCTTGGCACCTGTGGCCGTGGAGGCAGGATATTGCTTGGTGATGAGTTCGCGGAAGCGGTCGGCACCGAGCGTCTGCATCCGCTTATAGGGATCTTTCACGGCAAAGGTACCGGTGTAGGCCACCTTGATGCGGTCTTGCGTGCCCTTCTTGGTGGTGATGATGATCACGCCGTTGGACGCACGCGAACCATAGATGGCCGTGGCCGAAGCGTCTTTGAGCACGGTGAACGACTCGATGTCGTTGGGGTTGATCGTACCCAAGGCATTGGGAGTGCCCGGTGCGGCATCTTTGGCCACAGGCACGCCGTCGATCACAATCAAGGGGTCGTTGCCGGCATTGAGCGAGGCTCCGCCACGAATCACCAGGCCGGCACCTGCGCCGGGTTGTCCGTCGCCGGGGGTCACAAAGAGTCCCGGCACCTTGCCCTGCATGAGTTCCTGCGGTGAGGTAATGGCACCACGGTTCAGTTCTTCGGCTTTCACCGCCACCACCGAACCGCTGAGGTCGGTTTTCTTCACGGTACCATAGCCGATGACCACCACGTCGTCGAGCAGTTGCGTATCGTCTTTGAGCACGATGGTCAGCGAGGGAGCGGCCTTGACCTCCTGCGCTTGGTAGCCCACGAAGGTCACCACCAGCATGTCGCCCTGCTTGGCCGAGAGCGTGAAGTTACCGTCCAGGTCGGTGATGACGCCCACCGACGAACCTTTCACCAGCACATTGGCACCGATCACCGGTTCGCCTGCACCGTCTTTCACATGGCCCTTCACCGTCATTTGCTGAGCAAAGGCCGACAGCGAAAGGAACAATCCCGCCAGCGTGGCCAGCAGATAGTTGAGTTTCAGCTTTCTTTTCATGTCATTAAATAAAGAGTTATGATGTTGGTTTGTTTGTTGCAACTTGTCGTTCGTCGTCCCCGAGCCCGACCGACCGCCTGCACCCGGCTCGGCCACTCTCAACATGGGTCGACCGAAGTGTGGGCACTTAGCCGACAAAGTGTGGGCAGTCAGCGACCAAAGTGTAGGCAGTTGGCGGACAAAGTGCAGGGAGTCGACGAACGAAGAATTATTGAAGACTTAAAAAATGAGTTCGCACGAAGATTCAACGCCTCTTGAGCCCCTTGGTTTGCTCCTTGGAGGTAACCTCGGACAGCTTGACGGCATAGCCTCCGCCCACGGCTGCCCGCAACATCAGGCGGCTCTTGGAGGTCACCACCGCTTGGGTGATGGTGTAGGCCTGCGGATTGGTTTCCCAATGTGCATCGGGGGCATCGGCATAGATGGTGGCCACGTATTGCTTGCCGGGGGTGAGGAAGTCCAGGCTCAAACGCGAGGTGTGACCCTGCTCGCCGGCGGTGCATCCCACGAACCAGTCGGTCGAGTTCTTGGCTTGGCGGGCAATGGTGATGTGGTCGCCCGGTTCGGCTTCGAGATACAGGCTACGATTCCAGTCGATGGCCACGTCTTTGATGAATTGGAAAGCGTCCATGAAGCGTTCGTAGTTCTCGGGAATGTCGGCCGCCATTTGCAAGGGGCTGTACATGGTGACATAAAGAGCCAACTGACGAGCCAGCGTGGAGCGAACGCGCGAATGATTGCCCGGATTCATCTTGCTGCAATCGGTTTCAAAAATTCCGGGCGTATAGTCCATAGGGCCACCCATGAGGCGGGTGAAGGGAAGTATGGTGGTGTGGTTTACGTTGTTGCCGCCGAAAGCCTCGTACTCGGTGCCGCGAGCCGACTCGTTGCCGATGAGGTTGGGATAGGTGCGGCAGATGCCCGTGGGGCGAACGGCCTCGTGGGCGTTGACCATAATTTTATAGTCGGCCGCTTTCTTCACCGCATAGAGGTAGTGATTGTTCATCCATTGGCCGTAGTGGTGCTCGCCTCGGGGCACGATGTCGCCCACGTAACCGCTCTTGACCGAGTTGTATCCGTTGTCGACCATAAACTGATAGGCCTTGTCCATATGACGTTCGTAGTTGCGCACCGAAGAGGAAGTTTCGTGGTGCATCATGATTCGCACGCCCTTCTGGGCCGCATAGTGTTGCAGCTCCTTCACGTCGAAATCGGGATAAGGCGTCAGGAAGTCGAACACATAGTCCTTGCTGTTGCCAAACCAGTCTTCCCAGCCTTCGTTCCAACCTTCGACCAGCACCGCGTCGAAGCCATGACGGGCGGCAAAGTCGATGTATCGCTTCACGTTGGCCGTATGGGCCGAGTGCTTGCCGTTGGGCTTGGTCTTGATATAGTCGGTTTCTCCCAACTTCACGCCGATAAGCTCATCGGTGTAGGCCCATGAGCCCTTGCCGGTGATCATGTCCCACCACACTCCGATGTATTTGACCGGCTTGATCCAAGAGGTATCTTCCAGCTTGCAAGGCTCGTTGAGATTGAGGGTGATGCGCGAAGCCAACATGCGGCGGGCATCGTCGCTCACCGTCACCGTGCGCCACGGTGTGTGGCAGGGCGTTTGGAGGTGACCCTTGTCGCCACGGGCATCGGGGGTGAGGTGCGAGGTGAATGTCAACGTTTGGTCGTCGAGATCCAGGTGCATACAAGCGTAGTCTATCAAGGCAGCCTCGTGCAGACTGATGTACAGCCCTTCGTCGGTCTTCATCAAAAGCGAGGTTTGCACGCCCGTGGGCGAAGAAGGTGTCTGCGAGGAGTTGGGAGTGATGGCCTTCTTCATCAAGCCACGTATCTCGGAAAGACGAGAAGTGGTGTAGTCGTACTCTTGGGTGTCATAGTCGCCGGGAAGCCAGAAAGCCGTGTGATTGCCGGCCATGGCAAACTCGGAACGTTCTTCCTTGATGATGAAATAGTTCAAATTCTTCTGCTGAGGAAACTCGTAACGGAATCCCAACCCATCATCGAACAGGCGGAAACGCACCAACATCTCCCGATCGTTCTTGGGCTGCGACAGCGTCACGGCCAGCTCGTTATAGTGGTTGCGAATGGCTGCTTCCTCGCCCCATACGGGCTTCCAGGTTTCGTCCAGCGTGGCATTGGCAACCGATTTCAAAGAGAATCCGCTGAAAAGGTCGGCCTTGGAGTCGAGCTTGGTCAGGTCGCGACGATCCACCCAATCGAAGTCGGTGCGCATCTTGTCCTCGCGCTTGAGTTCCAAGCCCAGCTTGCTGGGTTTGATAACCGCCTTACCTTTGTATGTCAATTCATAAGTGGGAGTGCCTTGAGCATCCAGCTCGAAGGTCATGACCAGCTGCCCGTTGGGCGAGGTCAGCCTTTGTTGCGCCACGGCAACCGTTGCCAGACAGCTCAGTGCCAACAGCGAAAGATTCTTGCGAATGTTCATGATGAAAATGGGTTTGTTTTGGTATTAAATTTCGTGCTCCAAAGGCCTACGACCCGGGAACGAGGCAAATGTAGACCTATTTCATGGTGAAGCATCCGATAAGAATAATTATATAAGTTCATATAAACACCAAATATCTTATTACCAATAGAATAACAGAAAAATAGATGCCTAATAATATAAACTTCTTCAAAGGTTTTCAGCGCAAGGAGAATCCGATGTAGGCGCGCCGAGTGGAGCCGGCAGGCGGGGTTTTGTTGGACTTTTTACCCATCGGATTTTCGGGCCGAAACCCTCAATACAAAGGGGATTCGACGCAAGTTATTCGCCCCGAACGAGCCGACAAAAAAACCTCTCCTTGCAAACAGAGGTCGCACGGAGGTTTAAAACAAGCAGGGAAATATGCGAAGTACGAACACCGAAGAGTTCGCCCCCAAGGACCTGCCTTGCAAGCAAAGGGCGCATGGAGAACCTCGATAAGAGAAAGGGGAAACGAAGAGGAGACACATCGAGAAGTTCGGTCTAAGGGGCATCGAACTCCATCGCCCAACCCTCAACAAACCCAACCAACGGGGAAAGGAGGCCTGGCGTGGAAAGCTCAGCGAGATGTTGCGGTCTGCTCCTTCAACAGATACGAACCTTGGGCATCCCGTCCGGGATAGCGCAAGGTCACACGCAAAGGCTTGGAGGTGGCAGGTTTCAAATAGGGCTGCACGAATATCGAAAGATAGGCTCGACGATTGCGGTAGCCTCCCTCCTGCCCTGCCTCGTGATAGAGCCGTAGGGTCAGATGAACAGCTTCGTCCGTCTCGGTGCGTTCTTCCTCGACCACGGAAAAGGTATGGGGTTCATTGCCCACCACACGCAGGTTGAGCACCAGGTTCAAGAACCCTCGCCCCATCCACATACTGACCAATTCGAGGGGATGGCTCTTGGCATTGGGCTGTGCCTCGGCCAAGGGAGGCAGCGGCGAGAGCGGTACAAGCGTATAGAGTCGGGCGGTGGGTGCGGAGCCTTGTTGTGCCAACACCTCGTAGTGCCCCACCGCACGCACCACATCTCCGAGCTTGAAGCTATGCGAAGTGCGGTTCTCGGTCAGGTGCAAGGCCTCGCCACGATCCGGAACGAGTAGGGTGAGCCCTTGCTCGTCGGTCAGCAGGGTGATGAACTCCAGCTTCACCGAGGGGTAGGCTTCTCTCTTCTCGTCCTTGCATCCGCTCCACAACAGGGGCAGCACAAGGAGGCAAAGGCAGCGCACGAGCGTTCTCATAGGCAGGCCTTGCGGTGGTTGATGAGGGGATTGGCATACATACGCAGCAGCTGTGTGCGCAGGAAGGCTTCGTCCTTGCCGGGCAGGTCGATGAGGGACAGCCGGGAGGCCAAGTAGTCTTCGAACGTCTTTTGTTCGGCCGGCGTGTAGTGAGTGCCCAGCCCTGCGGTGCTGCCTTCCAACAAATCCAACGCCACGTAATTGCCGGGATAGAGCCGGTAGTTGCGATGTATGGCCCGATCGATGAGGGTGGCGGCTTGAGCGAACAGTTCGTTTTTGGGCAAACCGCGGGCCACGGAGGCCAGTTCTTCGTTGATGCAGGGTGCCACTCGGAAGTGCACACGGCCTTTTTGTCCAAAGAGTCCCGTCTTCATGTTGAGCAGGTCGTCGGCCTGGGTCTTGCGGTAGTCGGGGTTGTCGCGTTTGAGTTGAAACTCGGTGGCCTTGAGGTAGTCGCATGGGTCGTACTCATACGAAAGCGAGAGCGGGGCGATGTTCATCTCCAGCAGGCTGTCCAACGGATCGCCGGCCTTGCCCATGGCCAGCATTTTGAGCACACTTTCCTGCGTGCGGTCGTCCGAATCCTTGGCTCGGCCTTCACGCTGAGCGATCCAGATGGATTGTCCTCGCTCGCCGATGGTATGGTGCATATAGCGTGACATCCGTGCCGATGCCTCCAACATTTGGCGCATCGTGAGGGCACGCTGAACGATGAACGACTTATTGACCCGCACAATGCGTTTGATCCATGGGTGCACCAGCAGGTTGTCGCCTATGGCTATCTCCACGGTGTCCAATCCTTCGTCCACCAAGAGGATGGATAGAAAACCCGAGTCGAGGATGATGTCGCGGTGATTGGAGATGTAGGTATAGGCTCGTGCCTTGTCCGTCAGTGCCGAGTGGTCGAGGGTCAGTCCTTGGGTGCACTCGCCCGCCAGTTTCCACAACAGGCGGTAGCAAAAGGTCTTTTGAAACTCCAGCTTCGTTCGGCAAGCCCGCATCCGCTCGGCCAAGGCTTCGAAAGGCACGTCGGGCACAACCACGGCAACCGCTTGTCGAAAGGCGGGATCGGCAATCAGTTCTTCGTAGACGGCAGGCAGTTCGCTGTCGGCATAGGGACGTATTTCGTCAAATTCGGTAAGATCGGTCATCGTGTTCATCGCACTTAAGGGGTTGAGTTCTGCCTTGTAAGTTTCCACCTCGCAAGGCAGGTGGGTTGATGCCGTTGGCGGCAAGGGGTTAGAATTTGTTCTCTATGATATCGGCCATCACGCTCTCCATGGTTCGGCCGGCGGCACGCACCTGCTGGGGGATGAAGCTGGCGGGCGTCATGCCGGGAGTGGTGTTGACTTCCAAGAGGTTGATATGCCCTTCGGGCGTGATGATATAGTCCACACGAATCAAACCTTCGCAGCCCAGGATGCGATAGACGGCCTGCGTGATGAGACGCACCCGTTGAGCCGTGTCCTCGGGGATGCGTGCCGGGGTTATTTCATCGGACTCGCCGTTGTACTTGGCCGCATAGTCGAAAAACTCGTTCTTGGTCACCACCTCGGTGATGGGCAGCACCACGGTTTCTTTGCGTGTGAGGTAGCAACCGCAAGTCACCTCCGTTCCGCCCACAAAGGCCTCGATCATGACCGTGGGGGCTTCGGCAAACGCTTTCTCGATGGCCGGCTGTATCTGCTCGCGGGTCTTCACCTTGGTCACTCCGAAGCTGGATCCGCCTTGCGAAGGTTTGATGAAGCAGGGCAAGCCTATTTTGCTTTCCACCTCTTCTTCCGTGATGCTATCGCCCCGACGCAATTCGAGCGACTCGGCCACCCTTAGGCCGAAGGCTTTGAGGTATTGGTTGCAAGCAAACTTATTGTAGGTCATCGAGGCGGCAAACACCCCGCAACACGAGTAGGGCACGCCCATCATGTCCAGGTAGCCCTGCAACCTACCGTCTTCGCCGGGGGTTCCGTGCACGGTGATGTAGGCAAAGTCAAACCGGATGTGTCCTTGCTCGGGATGGTCGAAGCCAAAGCTGTTCTTGTCCACATCCACGGCTTGGCCATCGGGGAGTTGAACCTTCCAGTCGGCTCCGCGCATGAGCACGATGTAGCGCACATAATCTTGTTCCGAGATGAAAGAATAGATGCCCCGTGCACTGCGCAGGGACACTTCGTGTTCGGAGGTGTCTCCTCCGGCCATGATGGCGATGATGCGTTTCATTACGTTTCTCGATTGCTGATGTAGCTTCTCCACTTGTCCACAAGTCGTTCCATATCCGAGGGCATGGGGGCGGTAAAGTCCATTTCTTGCCCCGTGACGGGATGGGTGAAACCCAAGGTCATGGCGTGCAGGGCTTGCCGTGGACAGGTTTCAAAGCAGTTATGAATGAATTGTTTGTACTTGCTGAAATGCGTTCCTTTGAGCACCTCGTGGCCTCCGTAGCGTTCGTCGTTGAACAGCGTATGGCCTATGTGCTTCATGTGAACACGTATTTGGTGGGTGCGACCGGTTTCCAACACACACTCCACCAGTGTGACATAGCCCAGCCGTTCCAGCACGCGGTAGTGGGTCACGGCATGCTTGCCCTGCTCGGGCTCGGGCATGACGGCCATCTGCATGCGGTCGCGTGGGTTGCGACCTATGGGGGCATTGATGGTGCCTTCGTCTTGCTCCACATGCCCCCACACCAAGGCTCGGTAGCGGCGGCGGGTGGTTTTGTTGAGGAACTGTATGCCCAGATGGGTCTTGGCATCGGGGGTTTTGGCAATGACCAGCAGACCCGAGGTGTCTTTGTCTATGCGGTGCACCAGCCCCACGTGGGGGTCGTTGGCGTCATAGTCGGGCACATCCTTCATATGCCACGCCAAGGCGTTGACCAATGTGCCTCGATAATTGCCGTGACCGGGGTGCACCACCAGTCCGGGCGGTTTGTTGACCACCATCACATAGCGGTCTTCGTAGACAATGTCCAAGGGGATGTCCTCGGGTATGATTTCGTTCTCGTAGCGTGGCCTGTCCATCATCACGGTGATGAGGTCCAAGGGTTTGACCTTGTAGCTGCTCTTCACCGGTCGGCCGTTGGCCATGACGAATCCGTCGTCGGCAGCCTTTTGGATGCGGTTGCGCGAGGCGTTGAAGATGCGTTCGAAAAGAAATTTGTCCACCCGCATGGGTTGCTGACCTCGGTCCACCGTGACGCGAAAATGTTCGTACAAGGCAGGCTCGCCATTCACCTCCTCGGCTTCGTCTTCGGGCAGCCCACACTCATCGTCCAAAGTGCCTACACTTTGGTCGCTAACCAAAGGCACTTCGTGGGCAAAGTGCAAAGGGTTGGCAAGCGAACTCAAGGCTGTCGATTCGGAGGGGTCTTCGTGTTTCATCGCGAGGCGTTTGTGAGTTGTGAGGCAGGGTCAGAACCAGCTGTCGTCCACCCGCTCTTGTTCGTTGCCCGATTCTTGGAACGGCACGGCCGCTTCGCCCTCCACATGGAGCGAATCGGTCTGTTCCGACTGTCCGCTGCCCACCACGAGGGTGAGCGTGGCTCCCGCAGGCACCTTCTCGCCGGGCTGCAAGAAACGTCCTTGATACTTGACTCCATACACCCAGCCCGGTTCGCCCGCTGTTTTTTCGGGCTCGGTCAGTTTGAAACCCACGGCCATCAACCCGGCTTGGGCTTGGCGCAGCGAACTGTTGTCGGCCACATCGGGCACGGCACGCATGGGCACGTTCAGGGCGTTGATGGTGACATAGACCGTGCGGCCTTCCTTGACCCGTTTGCCGGCTTCGGGCTTCATGGCCAGAATGATTCCGGCGGGCTTGTCTTTTATGTAGGTAGAGTCGACCACGGCCAAGCGCAGTCCTTCCTTTTTGAGCAAAAGAGTGGCTTCGTGGGGCTGTTTGTCGAGCACGGAGGGCACTTCCACCGCCTCGCCGTGATGGGTGTAGATGTCGATCCATTTCATGACGGCCAATGCCAAAAGGACGGCCGCGGAAATCACGCCTATCAAATGGAGCCAAAAGTAGCGGTTATGGGTCCACGAAAAGAATTCTTTTATAGTCATATCCTGTGTGTTGCGAGGTTGCAAGGGCGAGTAGCGTCGCCAAGTGGGTACAAAGATAATTCTTTTCTGTCGACAAGGGACGAAGGCCGAGGGGGAAACTTGCAGAGGGTCGCTTTTCGGCCTTCCAACGCCGATGCGACCTCGGTTTTGTGCTATCTTTGTTCGCGCAATGAGCCTTCGTTCTGCCCTCGTTGTACCTACCGCGTATGAAACACTTGAACTCGTTTGTCTCCTACTGTCGGCAGCGGAATGTGAAACTCACCGCCAAAGCCTACCTCGTCGATGCCCTGGGTGCCATGGCTCTGGGGTTGTTTGCCTCCCTGCTCATGGGCACCATCTTCCAAACCTTGGGTCAGCGACTGGACTTACCGCTATTCGTCCAAGTGGGCGATTATGGCCGGCAAGCCATGGGAGCGGCCATCGCCGTGGCCGTGGCCTCGAGGCTGGGTGCATCGGGTTTGCTACTTTTCGGCAGTGTGGCGGTGGGCATGGTGGGCGCACAGCAGGGCGGCCCCGTGGGTGCCTACCTGGCTGCGGTGGCGGCCGTGGAGGTGGGCAAGCTGGTACAAGGACAAACGAAAGTGGACATTTTGCTCACACCGGCCACCTGTCTCTTCGTGGGAACGGGGGTGGCCCTCTTGCTGGGAAGCCCTCTCTCGGAACTGATGCTCCTGCTCGGACGCATCGTTCAGCAAGCCACTCTGCTTCAACCCCTGCTCATGGGCAGCTTGGTGGCAGTCATCGTGGGCATGTTACTCACTCTGCCCGTAAGCTCGGCAGCCATCTGCATAGCCATCGGCTTGGGCGGTTTGGCAGGAGGAGCTGCCACGGCCGGATGCTGCGCACAGATGGTAGGCTTTGCCGTGATGAGCTTTCCCGACAATGGTTGGGGCGGCTTGGCGGCTCAAGGGTTGGGCACGTCGATGCTCCAAATGCCCAACATCCTACGCAAGCCCCTGCTGTGGCTGCCGCCCATCTTGACATCGGCTCTCACGGGACCCTTGTCCACCGTTGTGTTTGAGCTGGAAAACATCCCCATAGGCTCGGGCATGGGCACCTGCGGATTGGTGGGTCCCATCGGCATCTATACGGCCATGCCGGAAGGAGGTTGGAGTCTTTGGATGGGACTTTTCTTGATTTGTTTCCTCCTGCCCACCCTGCTCTGTTGGGGCATGGGAGCATATATGCGCCGCAAAGGATGGATTCGCCCGGGCGACCTACGCATTGCTCACTGACCTCCTCCCCTACCTGCATCATTCGGCCAAGGCTCGTACCCCGCTGACCACCCATAGCGCACCGGTCGGTGCGTTGCCCTCTCTACCCTGCCCCGCAAGGATAAGGAAGCAAAGTTGGGACACCCGGCTGCACCCCACCACTTGCCCCAAACGCACATCCCCGGCACACCGTCGCCCTGAAGAGGGAACGATGTGTCGGGGATGTATGGTCGACGTTCGGCCTATGCCCGGCCTTCGGTCGGTGGCCACGGATGCGTCTCACAACGGTTCACCGCAACCATCACGGTTCGGCCCTGGGGCATGGGTGGGCATCGACCTTAGATGCCCAGCTCGCGGCGAATGGCTGCTATCTTTTCATCGGCTTGTCGGCCGGCTGCGGCATAGTCGGCACGAGTGGGCATATCGGCTCCCACCTCGAGATAGAACTTGATTTTGGGTTCTGTGCCCGAGGGGCGAACGGATACTTTGTCGCCCGCTGCGGTGAAAAACTGCAAGACATTGGATGTTTCGGGCATATCCAGTGCCTGGGTTTTGCCTGCGGCGTCGGTGGCCAGCAGCGACAAATAGTCTTTCACCAACACCACCTCCGAACCTGCCAGACTGCGGGGTGGATTGCTGCGCAACTGTGCCATCATGGCTTGGATTTCTTCGGCACCGCTCTTGCCGGGCTTCACCACGTTGACGGTGTACTCCTTGGAGAATCCGTAGTCCACATAGATGTCGAGCAACATTTCGTAGAGCGTCTTGCCATTCTCCTTGGCCCAGGCCGCTATCTCGGCAATGAGACAGCAGGCCGACACAGCATCTTTGTCGCGAACGAAGTCTTGTGCCAAGAAGCCGTAGCTCTCTTCACCGCCTCCGATGTACTGCTGCACGCCTTCGCGCAGACGTATCTCGCGTGCAATCCACTTGAATCCCGTATAGCAATCGAGCATGGGTATGTTGTTGCGACGGGCTATGCGCTCGATCAGCTCCGTGGTGACGATGGTCTTGACGCAAAACTCCCGGCCGGTGAGTCGGCCTTGCTGGCGATATTGGGTCAGGATGTAGTAAAGGTAGATCATGCAGGTTTGGTTGCCGTTGACCAACACCCACTGTCCTTGGTCGTCCTTGCAAGCAATGCCCACGCGGTCGGCATCAGGGTCGGTGGCCATCACCAAGTCGGCATCGTGTAGGCGTGCCATCTCCACGGCCAAGGTCAATGCCTCGGCATTCTCGGGGTTGGGGCTTTCCACGGTTGGAAAGTCGCCGCTCTTGACCATTTGTTCGGGCACGGTCATCACCTGTTCGAAGCCCCACGACTGCAAGGCACGAGGTACCAGCATCATGCCGGTTCCGTGGATGGGTGTGTAGACTATCTTCAGATCTTTCTGCCGCTGAACAACCTCGGGGTTGATGCTCACCGTGCGAAGTCTCTCCAGGTAGACTTCGTCGATGTCGTTGCCAATGATGTGAATCAGCTCCTCGCCGCCCTCAAAGCGAATGTCGGCAGCCGAAGAAACCTGCATCACCTCGTCGATGATGCCCTTGTCATGAGGGGCCAACACCTGTGCGCCATCGTCCCAATAGGCCTTATAGCCGTTGTATTCCTTGGGGTTGTGCGAGGCGGTGAGGATGACACCGCTTTGGCAACCCAGGTGACGGATGGCGAAAGACACCTCGGGTGTGGGGCGCATGTCGCTGAAGAGATAAACCTCGATGCCGTTGGCTGCGAACACCTGTGCCACGGTTCGGGCAAAGAGGTCGCTGTTGTTGCGACAGTCGTAGCCCACCACCACGGCAATGCGTGGCAGGTGAGCGAAATTCTTCTTCAAGTAGTTACTGAGTCCTTGCGTGGCAGCTCCCACCGTATAGCGGTTCACTCGGTTGCTGCCCACGCCCATGATGCCACGCAATCCGCCCGTGCCAAACTCCAAATCCTTGTAGAAAGCCTCGATCAAGGCTGCGGGGTCGGCATCGTCGAGCAGGGTCTGCACCTGACGACGCGTGTCCTCGTCGTAGGCGGGCGAAAGCCATTGCTGGGCCTTGGCTCTCACCGTTTGCAATAGATCTTTTTCTTGCATAACTCGTTGTGTATTGTATGATTATGGTCTAAGTGCGGAGGCTTATTTCACTCGGTAACGGTCGCCCGTTTGGCGAACATACTCTTGGAGGAACTCGGGCGAGTATCCCGGACGTTTCACCGTGGCGGGCTGACCGATGGAATTGCGTTCAAATCGTCCGTCCTTGACCCGTTTTTCCACGCCATCGTTATACTTCACGATGAGGAACATACCGAGGTCTTTCCACGCATTGTGGGCCTTCCAGGCCGATTCTTCGCAGTACTTGGTCAGATATTCCACGGCCGCAGCGGGGTCTTTTTCCAGCAGTCGGGCGGCTTCGGCCTCCACTTCGGCTTGTCGGCTTTCGTATCCGGCTTCCAGGCCTTGTTGCACGGCACGCATATCGCCTATCATCACGTCATAACGTGGGTATATCATGTTGGCCACCCAGTTGTAGATCCAGAACGAAGAGTTCCACGAGAAGGTGATATAATCGGCCCCGTCCACTCGTGTGTAGCACTCGGGAGCGCGGGTGATGCAGCCATATATGGGCGTGAACACGGTCATATTGGCATCGTCCAGCCCAAACCACAGCACTCCGCCTATGGCGTTGGGCTTGTCGGCACGCATCTGTGCCACGAACACCCAACCCGATTGCTGCGTGGAGATGGGACGCTCGTTGAAGTATTCCTTGCCATCTACCTTGAAGGTGAGGGGCGAGAGGCGATAGGGCATCTTGTGCACACCGGCTCCGAAGTCGTTGCTGATGTCCAGCGGTGTGCCTTCGTAGTGGTCGCGCATCATGGCCTTGACGTCTTGCACCGAGAGCTTACGGCTGGGACGAATGAAGAGTGGCATCGGCTCGTCGCTGTCGCCCTGGATGTAGGGCAGGAAAGCCTCGCCTTGATCGGTATAGCGATTGAAGAAGCTCCACACACGAGCCTCGCAGAAACGACGGGCACCGAAGTCCAGGGGGGCATAAGCCTTGGCAAAACTGAAGTCTTTATTGGCTCCGTCAAAGTAGCCCTTCTCGCGAGCGAACGAAATGACATCGGGCGAATAGAGGCAGTTGGCCGGGTCGTTCATGTCGAACTTATGGATGCGTGCTTGGTTGGCGTGAGCGGCTATGCAGTCGTCGGGCACGCGCACGGCCACCCACACTGCGCCCTTCACACCCGGGCCTTTACCGATCATTTCCATGATCCATATCTCGTTGGGGTCGGCCAGTGTGAACGATTCGCCCCCGCTGTAATAGCCGTAGCGTTGCACCAACGAGGTCATCACGTCGATGGCTTCGCGAGCCGTGCGCGAACGTTGCAGGGCGATGTAGATAAGGCTTCCGTAGTCGAGTATACCGGTAGAGTCGGCCAGTTCGGGGCGACCGCCGAAGGTTGTTTCGGCAATGGTGAGCTGATGTTCGTTCATATTGCCGGCCACGTTATAAGTGCGAGGGGCTTGTTCAATCTCGCCCAGGAACTTACCGGTGTCCCATTCGTAAACTTTGAGCATGGTGCCCGAGGCGTGAACACCGGCCGGATAGTGATAGAGTTCGCCGAACAGACCGTAGGAGTCGGCCGAGTAGGACACGATGGTAGACCCATCGGCGGATGCCTTCTTGCCCACAATGAGGTTGGTACAAGCCGGTGCATAGGCCACGGCCAGCAGGCAGAGAAGCAGTGCAAAGGAAATTCGTTTCTTCATCATAGTGAAATGGTTTTATGTAAAAGGTTTATAGTTTGTTTGTCGGATGTAGATATGTCTGCCCCAACGTGTAGGCAGTTTGCCGTCGAAATGTAGTCACTTTCCGTCCGAAGTGCCTACACTTTCCGTCCGAAGTGCCTGCACTTTCCGTTCGAGGTGTTTGGGGGCGTTGTTCCATGTCTTTATGCGTTGGGGTTCGAGGTTTCGTTTCGGGTGTCGAGTCTCACCAGGTTTGTTCCCATCGGGCGGTGTTGCCACATCGGTCGGTGGCCACGACCACCAGCCGACGAGGGGCAGGTTCTCGGGCTTGCTCGGGCGAGAGACGACACTCCCACAAGCCGCTGACGAGGTTGGGCACACCCGTCAGCACATAGCGTCCGTTGAGTGTGGCCGTCACCTTGGCAATGCCCGATTGCGAATCGCCTATGCGCAGCACCTTTCTGTGGGCATCCGCCCCCTTGGCGCGAGACAGAGCGGCGATGGAGGGCGGCAGGGTGTCGACCGACACACTGTATGTGTCCAGTCTATGGATGGGCACCACCAGGGTGTTGCCTTCGAGCTTGCCACCCACGGGATGCTTTCGTCCCTTGGCGTCGATGCGCACGGCATAGTATTTGGTGCTGTCGGCCACGGGGCGATGACGCAAGCTCAAGCGCAGTTCTGCGGCCTTGGCCAGCGGCACGGAACGGGTGTGCAGGCGATAAACGGCCGCCACCTCGGCACTGTCGCCCAAGCGATAGGAGGGTTGCAAATGGAGGTTGTCGTAGAGGGCTTTGGCCGGCAGCATGAGCAGCATACCGGGTTCTTGCAGCAAGGCCGGTTTGTTCCAAACCAGTCGATATTTTTCGGGTGTGGCATCCGTGGGCAGGGGCGTGGGACGTCCTCGCACCACGAAGCGTCGGCTCACGGTGTTGCCGTGCAAATCGCTGAGGGTATAGACGAAAAGGTAGTCGCGTTCTTGGTCTATCGTCACCCACCCACGACCCAAGGAGTCGGCACGCAGCATATTCAACTCGCAGCCCGGCAGCAAGAACGATCGCATATAATCCTCGTCGCTCCAGCCATTGACCATACGACCTTCGGCCGGCGAGAAGCTGTCGATGCCGCCGCTGAAGACCTCCTTGCCGTCGACCTCCAGCCGAAGGCGATGGATGCCATAGCGATTGGTCGTGCCATTCATATAGTCATAGGCCTTGATGGCCGCTCCCACCTTGCCCCAAGCCTCGACCACGACGGGGTCTTTCAAAGGCAGTTCGCAAAAGCCCGACCGACCGGCCACGCAGCCCTCGCCCTCTCGGGCATAGAGCCTAAGGCCTTGGATGCGGGGCGACAGGGTGTCGACGATGCGTGTTTTGTAAAAGGGCAAGGGGTCGATGTAACGGCCCGTATGGGTGTCGATGAGTTCAAAATGCAGATGTGGGCCGAAGGAGTAGCCCGTGTTGCCGCCGTAGGCAATGGTTTGCCCGGCTCGCACACGGCATTCCTCGGGAGCAAAGCGCAGCTCGCCCTCCCAGCTCTGCAAGGCACGTCGCAGGCTGTCGAGCCGCTCGTTCATGCCGGGGAGGAAGCGTTCGATGTGCCGTCCCACGGTGGTCAGGCCGTTGTCGTGCCTCACCTCGATGAATCCGCCCGAAGCCCCGGACACCCCGATGCGAACGATGTATCCGTCGGCCACAGCCTTCACCGGCAGTCCCGATAGGCCTCCCATGCGAAAGTCCAAGCCGGCATGGAAGTGAGTGGCCCGCAATTCGCCGAAGGCACCGCTGAGGGTCAAAGGCGTGTCAAAGGGAGACCGCAAC
Organism: Bacteroides sp.; assembly: GCA_034176395.1. GTDB lineage: Bacteria > Bacteroidota > Bacteroidia > Bacteroidales > Bacteroidaceae > Bacteroides. Next base: position 36,676 of record JAXFUC010000056.1, read on the forward strand.
TCCACCGCCCTGCCCGGCTGTGCCCACAGCAGCGACCGATCGGCCCACAAAAGGGTCGTCGACAGCAGCAGAGCCATACATAGCCGCCCCGTTGCTCGGCGAAGGCTGGGAGCGGGTTTATTCATCGGTCGGGGGTTGTGGGGTTTCTTCCTCCAAGATGTCTATTCGTTGCAAACTGACGTTGCGTCCATCGGCCGACACCCATATGGCAAAAGGCATGTAGAGGTCTGTGCCGGGATAGCACACGCTGCCTGCATAGCGCAGCCCCCGAGGCTCGACACGGTCGAACACCAGGCCTTCGAGAATGGATTGTTTGAGGAATTCGGCATCGACCACCGAAGCGAAGTCGGCCTTGACAAAGCGACGCACCAGCAACGTATTCCCTCCTCGGCTCAGTGTCAGGGTGATGCTGTTGTCCATATAGGCTTCGCCCTGTGTGCCCTTGACCTGTGGCAGGTCGGCTTCGGGACGACGCTCCACCTGCGAGCGGAGGGTCGTTCCGCCCAGCTGCAAGGTGGTATCGGCCTTGGAGGGTTGCATATACTCCACCCCGGATTGGGTGATGCTGTCCAGCTGCGTGAGCTTCTTCTTGCTTTTGTCTTCGCCCTTCCCGGCACATGCGCCCAGCACGAGGCAGCAAATGCAAAGAGCCCATACGGAATGCAAAGGTCGTATCAACATCGTTGCGGTGAATTTGGTTTGCTACGAGTTAGCAAAGAAACAAAAAGCCACCGAGATTTCCAAGGTTAGCCGCCCGGCAAGTGGATTCGATGCCCTACGCATCGGCACATTCTCCACAGTCGGCGAACAAAAAAAGCCACCGATGTGCCCAAACAGCGTGCTTGGTCATCGGTGGCTTCCATCGAGTCTTGTGGTTTGTATATAGAGTTTTGTGGTTTTTCAAACGTCTACTCGCCGACGGCCATCCGTGGATGCCTGCCCCGAGCCACAACCGTACCCGACAGATGAATGATTAGAAACGGACAGCCGAATGACTAAAACGGACGACGACCGCCGAAGCCTCCTCCGCCCTCGGGACGGTTGGGTCTGCCCGGTCCGGGCCCCGGGTCAAAGGCTCCAGGGCCTTGCAGTTGCTTGCGGGCTTCCTTGGAACCGAAGGCGTTGAATTGATAGGCAAAGCGCAACATGGCATAGTTGGTGATGCCGTTGTATTCGGCCACCGAGCGCAAATCGGCCGTGAGCGTGCGGCTGATGTTGGTTTGTCGACGCAGGATGTCGTAAAGCTCCAAACTCAACGTGGCCGCTCGTCCCTTGAGAAAGCTATGGGCCACCTGTGCGTTCCACACCAGCTCGTTGCGGTTCATGCTGGCATCTCGATAGCCACGGCGCACGTTGTTGGTGATGTTGCTCGAAAGGGTGGTGCCCCAAGGCAGGGTGACGTTGGTAGCCACACCATAGCCATAGGTATAGGGCTTTTGGTTGTTGACAGGGCGCAGCTTGTTGCGCTCGTCGGTATATTCCAAGGAGCCGTTCAGTGTCAGCTCCAGCCAATCGTTGCGGAAGCCCAGCGAAAGATGCTCGCCCAAGGTGAGTTGTGTGCCCACGTTTCGGTCGTTAGAGCGTGTCGCTTCGTTGTAAAGGTACGAAACCGTGTTGTTGAAGCTGCCGCGCGAGAAGGTGTTGATGGTGAATCGTCTATCCTTCAAGGCTGTGTTGTAGCCAATTCCACCGAAAGCACGCCAGTTTCCGTCGATATTCTCGGGCTGCGTGATCAGTCCGCCGTTGGTGGCATTGTAACGAGTGACGTTGCCGATGCTGTTTTGTGTCAACGCCACGTTGATGTGGGTCATGATGCCACGTTGCAGCTCGGCGTTGTAGGTGTTGTAAAATCCACGCAGTTGGTGTGTGAACGACGGCTTCAAGCCCGGGTTACCCATGCGGATGTTGAGCGGATTGGAGGTGTCGGGATTGGGAATGAGGTTTTCCATGCCCGGCAAGGAGGCATTGCCACGATAGCTCATGCGAAGATGGCTGCTCTGAGAAAAGCGGATGCGCACGTCCACGTTGGGCGAGAAATTGACCACCGAGCGGTGAACCACCGTGTCGACCACCCCCATGCGATAGTCCAACGAAGTGTGTTGTGGTTGCAATGTGAGGCCTGCGCTGATTTGAGCCTGCTGCGTGTTCCAACGCAATCCGGCCATGACTTCGTGGTTGTTGTACCGATACGTGGCCAGCTTGCTCAAGCTATCCACCCGGTAGGTGTCGTAGCCCACGGGTAGAGGAGCGTTGACCGACCAATCGGCAAACGGATTCAAGTCATAGGTGCCCCGATCACTGTCGGTGAAACGTCGCTGATACTTATAGCTCAACTGCAAAAAGGTGTTGCGGGCAATGGGCTCGCTGTACGTGAGCTGTGCCGAATAGTTGTGACTGCCGCCCGGACTGCCGATGAACTGCCGACGGTGAAGCAACGAGTCTTGTCCGCTGTCCAGCGTGCTGCGCAGCAGGTAGTAACGCGTCAAGGACGAGATATAGGAGTCGCTATCGCTGCTGCCATAGCCGGCTGCGAGCCTCAGGGTGAGGTTGCGACCACGAGCATCGAGCTTGCGATTGAGCTGCAACGAGGCGTTGGCCGACAGGCTGCCGGTGCGGCTCAAGCGGTCGCTGGTTGCTCCGTTGACACGCGCCTCGCGCAAGGGGTCATCGGAAGCGGTCAGCGAAGTGCCGTCGATGAAACTGCGCCAGTCGGTCACCAAATTCAAAGGGTCTTGAGAAAATGTACCCGAAAGCGATTGCTCTTGCGAGCGATTGCGCGACAAGGAGAAGTCGGGGCGAAAGATGATATTGGTCAGCGAGTCGGGCTTCCACTCCAAACGGAAGTCGGCATAGAAACCGATGCTTCTGTTGCCGGTGACCGAGCTTGAACCGGTGTACACGTTGCCTTGCTGCAAGAAGCGTTCGGAATAGCTCAACATATCCACCTTATTGTCGGTATAGTCGTAGCGTGCACTACCTCCCAACTCGAGCTTGGGGCTTTCGGTGGCGAAGTTGACCCCCACGTTTTTCTTATCGGTCAGTCCGTAGTTAAAATTTCGGGGTCGTGGACGTCCCACGTTGGTCGTACTCGAAAAGTTTTGGTCATTCACATTATTGCTCGAGGCAATGAGCGAAAACTGTTTGCTCTCCACAAAGCGATTCACCATGAGGTTGGCCGCATACCGCCCTTGTGTGCCTGCGGCCACGTCGGCATTGCCAAACCATCCTTGATTCATGCCCTTCTTCACCTTGAGGTCGAGTACCGTTTCTTCCTCGCCATCGTCGATGCCGGTGATGCGTGCCAAGTCGGACTTACGGTCGTAGGTCTTCAGCTTGTCTATCATGTTCACGGGCAGATTCTTCAGTCCCGTAGCCACATCGCCGCCGAAGAATTCCTTGCCTTCGACCATGATCTTCTTGATTTCCTTTCCGTTGATCGTGATGTTGCCGTCGCTGTTCACCTCGGCCCCGGGCAGTTTCTTCACCAGTTCCTCGAGCATCGCTCCCTCGGAAGTGCGGTAAGCCGCGCTGTTGAACTCCAAGGTGTCGGCCTTGACCACCACCTGCGGAGCTTCGGCCGTTATCACCGCCTCTTTCAACGCCACCGCATCGGGGTCGAGTGTGAGCGTTCCCAAATTGCGTTTGGCCGGCGACACATCGATGGGCATCGCCTTGGTGCGAAAGCCCACGTAGGAGAGCTTCAACACATAGCTTCCCACCTTGACCTCGGGCAAGACGAATCGACCTTGCCCATCGGTGGCAATGCCTGCCACAAAAGCCGAGTCGGGCAGGCTGAGCAGCTGCACGGTGGCCTGCACCACAGCCTCTTTCGTCTCGGTTTCAATCACTCGCCCTGCCAAGGCTACTTTCGTTTCGTCGGCCACTGCCGACATACAAGCCATCATTCCAAGTAGGCCCATCAACAATCTCTTCATCTATACCTTTTGATAGTCCGATAATACGTGTCCACAAGAGCCATCCGTTGCCCCGGTGGCACACGAAACTATTGGACACCCACACTCCCGAAAGGTTTAATGCCCCATTCGTTTTTCTTGCGCGGCAGGGGCGACAAACACAGACCATCGCCTCGGTAAGTGCCCACACTTCGGCGACTAAGTGCCCACAGTTTGGCGGCTAAGTGTGGACACTTTGGACGGTAAGTGTTTATGCCTGGACAGCCGAGGTCACCGCCCGTATGCGAGGAAAATGCGCGGTTCTGCACCTCAACCGCCCGATTTTCCCTACCTTTGCCCCACGCCTCCCCAGGCAAACGCCCGAGATTCATGACACAGGACATTTACTTCGGACATCCCGACCCCAAGCAGTGGGAACACATCCTTGCCCCACACCGACACGACCGTGTGTTTGTGCTGACCGACACGCATACGCATCGGCACTGCCTGCCCTTGCTGCGCCGGGAGGTGGGCGCGGTGGAGCTGCACGAAATCACCGTTGCCGCAGGCGAACAACACAAGACAACGGACAGCTTGGTGCACGTATGGAACGCCCTGACCCAAGGAGGGGCCACCCGTGGGTCCCTGCTCATCAACCTGGGGGGCGGCATGGTGACCGATCTGGGCGGCTTTGCGGCCTCCACCTTCAAACGAGGCATCGCCTTTGTCAACGTGCCCACTACCCTGCTGGGCATGGTCGATGCCGCCGTGGGAGGCAAAACAGGCATCGACCTGGGCGAGCTGAAAAACCAAGTGGGCACCTTTGCCTCGGCTCGTGCCGTGGTGATCGACACTCGCTTTCTATGCACCCTCGACCGCACCAACCTCCTATCGGGCTATGCCGAAATGCTCAAACATGGGTTGATAGACAGCACCTCGCACCGAGCCGAGCTGCTGCAAGTCGACCCCGAAGACTTGAGCCACAGCGGACTGGCACGCCTGCAAACGGTCGTGGAACGCTCCGTGCAAGTGAAACAACGCATCGTGGAAGCCGACCCCACAGAGGGCGGATGGCGCAAGGTGCTCAACCTGGGACACACCGCCGGGCACGCTTTCGAGGCACTGGCCTTGGCCGAAGGACGAGCCGTGGCCCATGGCTATGCCGTGGCGTGGGGCTTGGTGTGCGAGCTCTATCTGTCGCACATCAAGATGCAATTTCCGGCCTACGAGCTGCGACAAACCATAGACTTCGTGCGCCAACGCTACGGATATTTCCCCATCGACTGCTCGCAGTACGAAGCGTTATATCTATATATGACCCACGACAAGAAAAACAACTCGGCACAAACCGTCAACTTCACCCTGCTGAGCCACGTGGGCACTCCCCACATCGACCAAACAGCCACCCGCGAAGAGGTATATGCCATGCTCGACTTCTACCGCGAGTGCATGGGCTGCTGACCCACACCCCAACCACATTCATTCAACACCCAACCCAACCCATGAACATAGAAGACGCACTGATTGGAGGCATCGTATTCAAAGGCAAACGCGAGCCACGACCCGGAGAAGAAAACAAAGTGAAGACCAAAGCCAAGAAAGCCACTTATATCCGCGGCACACACGGCTCGGGAGCGGCCAAGATGAAGGCCGAGTATCGCCGCAAACGGGCCAATAGGCATAAGAAGTAGGCCGATCTGCCACCGCCATATCCCGACCCGACGAAGGACAGCCACGGCCGCCCGAAGGGGTTTCCATCCCGGCATACCCTCGCCATCGGCCTGCACCCATCCCTTGCTCGCCGCCCATGGCCTTGAGCTGTGGGGGTGCGGCCGCCTTTCCCCAAAGGCAAATCTTCCCATCCTCAAGGCATATCTCGCTGTTTTTCAAATCATAGCCTCCTCCTTCTCACCCCTCTCCCTCTGTTCTTTCGGAGCATAACCACCCTTTCGGCAATCGACATCGCCACGCCTCGATCCTACCGACCGCTTTCCGATGGCACGGCATCGCCTGCTTCCCAAGGTAGCACAGCCCCTACCCTCGTGAGCCGATAAAGGGGAGCGAGCACCCTCGTTCAGGCAAGCAAATCCGCAAAGTTTTCGCCATCTGCTATTGACAAATTGCTTTTCTCCGGCTATATTTGCCTATAATCATTCGCAAAACATGCGAATTAAGTTTAACCTTTTAATCTAATCGCCTATGCCGCAGGAAAAACTTCTGGAGCTGATCGGCTCGTTCAACCAAACCTATGTAGGCCCCCTACTGGCTATTCTTCTTTTGGGCACCGGATTGTATTACACCGTTCGCCTGGGTTTCATCCAGCAGTTTCTTTGGGTGGCCCTCAAACGCATCTTCTCCCGACGAGACAACACCAAAGCCTCGCGCAGCCAGGGAATGACCTCGTTTCAAGCACTTTCCACCTCCATCGCCTCGCAGGTGGGCACGGGCAACATAGTGGGTGTGTCCACCGCCCTCATCGCCGGTGGGCCGGGAGCCTTGTTTTGGCTGTGGATCAGTTCGATGGTGGGCATGTCGACCAACTTTGCCGAAGCCGTTCTGGGGCAGCTCTACAAGACCCAAAAGGACGGGCACGCCATCGGAGGACCGGCCTACTACATCCGCAACGGCGTGGGTTCGCCCTTCTTGGCCGGGGTGTTTGCCGTCTTCTCGGTGGTGGCCTTGGGACTGATGGGCACACTGGTACAATCCAACTCCATTGTCGATGCCGCCTCGTCCATCCTGCCCCAAGGGGTGAATAAGATATACATCGGCCTGGGGCTGTCGGCACTGGTCATGCTGGTGCTGGCCGGCGGAGTGACACGCATCGCTTCCTTTGCCGAGCGAGTGGTGCCGGTCATGGCGGGCATCTTCTTCTTGGTGAGCCTGGTGTTCATTGTGCTACATGCCGAAAGGCTGCCACAAGTCGTGGCCGATGTTTTTGCCTACGCCTTTACCCCTTGGGCACCCGCAGGCGGTGTGCTGGGAGCCACGGTGATGAGCACCATTCGCTACGGGGTGAGCCGCGGACTCTTCAGCAACGAAGCCGGGTTGGGTTCCACGCCCCACGCCCACGCCATCGCCCAGGTGAAGAATCCCTACGACCAAGGACTGGTGGCACTCACGGGCATAGCCGTGGACATTGTGGTGTGTACGCTCACCGCTTTGGTGGTGTTGCTTTCGGGAGTCATCGAGACACATCCCGAGCTTCAGGGCGTGGCCATACCGCAATTGGCCTTTAGCAATACGTTCGGCTATGGCGGAACGTTGTTCTTTGCCGTGGCACTGCTGTTCTTCGCCTTCACCACCATCATCGGTTGGTACTTCTTTGCCGCCCAAAACGTGCGCTACCTCTTTGGCGAACGCCTCATCTGGCCCTTCCGCATCGTGGTGGGCACCATGGTGGTGCTGGCCGCCGTGCTGCAAGTCAACCTGGTGTGGGAGCTGGCCGACACGTGCAACTTCTTCCTGGTCATCCCCAACCTCGTTGCACTCATCTTCCTATCGCCCAAGGTGGTGGAGCAGGCACGTTTGCTGCGTCGCGACGTGCGTGGGAAGCGCTAATCCTTGACTCGGAAAGATTGGCAAGCTAAGGCTCAGAAGCCGATGGGGCAGCCGTAAGACTTCGTTTCGCTGGCCCCAAAGCCTTGACCCGACAACCCTCCTTTGCCCCCGAACCGGCCACCCACTCGCAGCCGGTCGGGGGTAAGGTCTGCGCAGGTATTGCCCGATTGGTCGGCACGTCTTATCTTTGCCACTCCATGAGTCAATATGCCGACGTACTACTGCCGCTGCCCGTGGCCGGGAACTTCACCTATGCCGTTCCGCCCGCGATGGCCCCACACCTACAAATGGGGTGCAGGGTGGTGGTGACCTTTGGCAAGCGCAAGCAATACACCGGCCTGGTGTGCCGACTGCACAACGAAGCCCCGCAAGGATTCGAAGCCAAGCCCATTGAGCTGCTGCTCGACCCCGATCGACCCACGGTGACCCCACACCAACTGCGCCTGTGGCAGTGGATGGCCAACTACTACCTCTGCACCCCGGGCGAGGTGTACAAAGCCGCCCTACCCTCGGGACTCAAACCCGAGAGCGAAACGGTGGTGCAACTCAACCCCGACTTCGAGGCCACCGCCTCCCTATCCACCCACGAACAACAACTCATCGACACGCTCGGTCAAGTGGCCGAGCTGACCACCGAGCAGCTGGCCAAGGCCACGGGATTGAAGAACATCCTGCCCTTGGTGCACCGACTCTTGGAGCAAGGCATCCTGCAAGTCAAGGAAGAGCTGAAAACAGCCTACCGCCCTCGCACCGTCGACTTTGTGCTGCCGGCCTGCCTCTTCGACGAACCCACACTACACCGCCTCATGGACAGCCTCAAGCGAGCACCCAAGCAGCTGGCACTGCTCATGGCCTATGTGGAGATGACCCAAGCCAACCCTGCCAACACCCCAGCCGAGGTGAGCAAGGCCGAGCTGCTCCAAGCCACACAAAGCAACACCACACACCTCAAGCAATTGGTGGACAAAGGCGTGTTCCAAGTGGTGCGTCGGGAAACTGCCCACACTTTGCTCGCCAACAGCCCACACTTACCGCCCAAAGTGCTTACGCTTAGTCAGCAAACTGCCTTGCACCAAATCAAGGAACAATGGGCGGAGAAAGACGTATGCCTGCTCCACGGAGTGACCTCCAGCGGAAAGACCGAGATCTATATGCACCTGGCTGCCCAGGCCATGGCCCAAGGCAAGCAAGTGCTCTACCTACTGCCCGAGATAGCCCTGACCACCCAACTCACCGAAAGGCTGAGGCGTGTCTTCGGCGATGGGCTGGGCGTATACCACTCCAAGTTTCCCGATGGCGAGCGCATCGACCTGTGGCGGCAACAGCTCGGCCCACAAGCACGCCCCCTTATCCTGGGTGCGCGCTCGGCCCTCTTCCTACCCTTCCACAACCTGGGACTGGTCATCGTGGACGAAGAGCACGAAGGCAGTTACAAACAACAAGACCCCGCCCCTCGCTACCACGCCCGCGATGCCGCCATCGTGCTGGCCTCGCTCCACGGCGCCAAAGTGCTGTTGGGAACGGCCACACCCTCCATCGAGACCCTCCACAACGCCCGCCCCGAAGGCAAGTACGGCCTTGTTAGGCTCGACCGTCGGCACGGCCCCTCGGTGCTGCCCCACATCGTGCCCGTGGACACGGCCGAGCTACGCCGCAAGAAACGCATGGTGGGCTCGTTCTCGCCCACCCTCATCCAAGCCATGCGCCAAACGCTGGAGGAGGGACGGCAGGTCATCCTCTTTCAAAACCGCCGAGGCTTTGCCCCCTTGCTCGAGTGTCGCACCTGCGGATGGGTGCCCCGCTGCCCCCATTGCGACGTAAGCCTGACCTACCACAAAGGCTTGCATCGGCTCACGTGTCACTACTGCGACTACACCTGCCCCCCACCCTCGACCTGCCCGGCTTGCTCAGGGGGCGAGCTGCAACACCGAGGATTGGGCACGGAGAAGGTGGAGGAAGAGCTGCAAACTCTCTTTCCGCAATATCCCGCAGCCCGCATGGACATGGACACCACACGCAGCCGAACGGCCTACGAACGCATCATTGCCGACTTCGAGGCCGGACGAACGCGCATCCTCGTGGGCACGCAAATGGTGTCCAAGGGGTTGGATTTCGAGCGAGTGACCCTCGTGGGCATCCTTCAGGCCGATACCATGCTGAGCTATCCCGACTTTCGGGCCGAGGAACGCGCCTACCAACTCATGGCTCAAGTGGCAGGGCGAGCCGGCCGACGGGAGACACCCGGCACGGTCGTTATTCAAACCCGGCAACCCCATCACCCCATCATAGCCCAAGTGGTGGCCAACGACTACCATGCCATGGCCCAAGCCCAGCTCGAGGAACGACAATGCTTTGCCTATCCGCCCTTCTATCGGTTCATCTACATCTACCTCAAACACCGCCAAGAGGCCACCGCCCTTCGGTGGGCCCGATGGATGGCCGAGCGGCTGCGTACTCACTTCGGAAGCCGTGTCCTGGGGCCCGACCATCCGCCCGTGGGTCGTGTCAAGCAACAATTCATTCAAAAAATAGTACTCAAAGTGGAGCGAACGGCCGACAGCCGTGCCGTGCGTCAATACCTCAACACCCTGCGCCAAGAGCTGCTCGAGCATAAGCAGGTGAGCGGACTGACCTGCTACTACGACGTGGATCCCGTATGAGCCACACCCCCCATGCAAACCCATCAAAACCATCCATCAAAACCCACCGACACATGAAACCAACGATTCATCTGCTGCTTTCGGCCCTTCTGTTGCTGACCTCCGGCCTGCAAGCACAAGAAGCCTTCTTGACCCAAAGCGGAAACCCCACCCGTCAGCCCCGGTTCCCCTTGGAAAGCTACGAAGAACTGCCCACCGAGGAGGTGGCCGAATCCTCGTGGCTGCGGCATCGCACCCCCTTCATCGGCTGGGGAGCCACCGATGTGCGCTACAACAACCACCCCGCCCCGCAAGCTCCGCAGGCACAGACGCAGCTCCGATGGGAGGGATGGCGAGGCGAACGCGTCAATGCCCAAGCCGTGGTGTGGCCCGGCACCGAACAGGAATTGAAGGATGTGCACTTCGAGTTCACCCCCCTGAACGGCCCCGGCAACGCACGCATAGCCCCCGAAGCACTCACCGCCCACTTCGTGCGCGAGGTGATGACCGACCAGCTGAACCACGACGGTCGGGGCGGATGTGGCGACCGCAACCCCGCCCACTTCAAAGCCCTCATGGTGTCCGACGCCATCGATCACCCGCTGACCCGCCGCAACCTGCGCCCCCGACACCTGCAACCCGTTTGGGTGCAATGCCACATCCCCACCGGCATACCGGCCGGACACTATCGCGGACAACTGCACGTCAAAAGCGGTTCGCACCTGCTGCGTAGCCTACACATCGACCTGCGAGTGGTCGACCGCGAACTGCCACCGCCCTCGCAATGGGCATTCCACCTCGACCTGTGGCAAAATCCGTTTGCCGTGGCCCGCTACTACCGCCTGCCCCTGTGGAGCGATGCCCACCTGGAAGCCATGCGCCCCCTTATGAAACGGCTGGCCGAAGCAGGGCAAAAGGTCATCACCACCTCCATCATGCACAAGCCTTGGAACGGACAGACCGAAGACTTCTTCGAAACCATGGTGACATGGACCAAGCGAGTGGACGGTAGCTGGGACTTCGACTATGCCGTGTTCGACCGCTGGGTGGAGTTCATGATGAGCCTGGGCATAGACCGCCAAATCAATTGCTATTCGATGGTGCCGTGGCGACTATCCTTCCAATACTTCGACCAAGCCACCAACAGCCTGCAAACCATAGCCACCCAGCCCGGCAAGCCCGAGTACGAAGCCATGTGGACGGCCATGCTCACCTCCTTTGCCGCCCATCTCAAAGCCAAGGGATGGTTTGAACGCACCACCATAGCCATGGACGAACGCCCCATGGAGGTGATGCAAAAGACGCTCGAAGTGATTCGCAAAGCCGACCCCGACTTTAAGGTTTCGCTGGCCGGCAACTATCACCCCGAAATCGAACCCCTGCTGCACGACTACTGCATTGCCATCGGTCAGGACTTTCCCATCGAAGTGCGTCGCCGCCGACTGCAGGAGGGACGTCCCACCACCCTTTACACCTGCTGCACCGAGGCCCATCCCAACACCTTCACCTTCTCCAATCCTGCCGAAGCAACATGGATAGGCTACCACATGGCTCTCCGAGGCATGGACGGCTACCTGCGCTGGGCCTACAACAGCTGGCCGCTGGAGCCACTGCTCGACAGCCGTTTTCGCAGCTGGGCAGGAGGCGACACCTACCTCGTCTACCCCGCCAACCGCAGCTCCATTCGCTTTGAACGCCTGCTCGAAGGCATTCAAGCCCACGAGAAAATCAACCTGCTCCGACGAGAGTTTGCCCAAAAGAATCACACAGCCGGCCTGCGACAAATAGAACATCTGCTGGCTCCCTTCGCCCTGGGCAGCCTGCCCGAAGCCGATGCCGGACGGGTAGTGGAGCAAGCCCACCGTAAACTCAACGCCCTATGATCAGCCCCGAACACCTCGACCACACCCCGGGCAATGCGCCCCAAACATCCATCCCCACGGCCCGCCCCTTGCGCATCCTCTTCGTTTGCTTGGGCAACATCTGCCGCAGTCCGGCCGCCCATGGGGTGATGACCGCCTTGGCCCACCGAGCCGGCAAGAGCCACCTTGTGCACATCGACTCGGCAGGCACCTCGGCCCACCACCGAGGCGAGCTGCCCGATGCCCGTATGCGAGCACATGCCGCCAGGCGCGGCTACGAGCTGACCCACCGCTCGCGCCCCGTGACGGTGGACGACTTCGACCGCTTCGACCTCATCATCGGCATGGACGACCGCAACATCGACGCCCTGCGCCACCTTGCCCCCACGGCCGACGACCTGGCAAAGATTCACCGCATGACCGACTTCTGCACCCCACCCGCCCCCATCGACCACGTACCCGACCCTTACTACGGCGGCAGCGAGGGCTTTGAACACGTGCTCGACCTGCTCGAAGACGCTTGTGCGAGGCTGCTCCAAGGCATCGACTGAGGCAGTGCTTCCCACCCATCCACATAAAGTCAAGGGGGCAAGCCCACCGCCTGCCCCCCTCGATTCTTTGTAGCCACTCCGATACATCTGCTCGCACAAGCTGCCATCCGCATGAGGTAGCCACCATCGCCCTCGGCTCTACGCACGCTTGCTTCATTGCCGCAAAATGCCTATCATTGCAACCCATGAAGCACCTTCTTCCTCTCCTTCTGCTCATCGCAGGGGTGGGCTGCACCTCAAAGCCCACATCCGACTTTCGTTTGGAGGGCAAGCTCCACGGTGTCGTCGGGCAAGGCAAAGCCTATCTCTTCCCGGTCGGCTCGGCCGGTTTCAATGCCTACGAAGCCAAGATCGACACCACCGGGCGGTTCGTCTTCAACGGACAGCTGCCCCATCCCGATGCCTACGAGCTGCGTGTAGAAGTCAACGACTCGTCGGCTCGGCTCATCGTGTGTGTAGACTTCTTCTACCTCGAACCCGGCAGACTGACCTATCGAGCTCGAGTACGCGGCTCGGATGCGGTGGAGGACGAAGCCGAGGAAGCCCTCTGCGGCACGCTCACCGGCTCGGCCACCGAGGATTTGTATCAAAGTCTATGCGCACGGCTCGCCCCCATCGAGCGGTTGGCTCACCAAGCAAGTGAACGTCTGCAAGCACTGCACCACAATGGCGCCCCCGATGTCGCTACCTGCCCCACCGAAGCAAGCCGTTTGCAGCGACAGCTCGACTCGCTCCAACGCACAAGATGCAGGCTCGTCCTCGACTTTGTACACGGCCACGCCTCTTCCATCGTGGCTTTGGACGAAGCTTGCCACCTGCTGACCGAAGCCCAAGTGACCCGTGCCATGGTCGATAGCCTCATCGCTTGGCTCGCTCCGCATTGGAACGATCGGTCGGCCTACAACGACTTCGACCGTCCGGCTCAAGTCAAACGAAACACCACCGTGGGAGGCAACTTCCCCAACCACGCTTTCATTGATTTGCAAGGCGACACGGTGTGGCTTCACAACCTCCTGCCCCCGATGCGCCACAGCCTCATCGTTTTCCTGTCGCCCTCGTACAACGGCTCTACGAACAAGCAAGCCCGACTCGAGCGGTGGGCTCGCCTCTATCCGCAACTCAACCTCATCGTGATTGCCCCCACCGAAACAATAGGCCACTCATCGGCTCGCCCCACCTCGAGGAAACAGCCGTGGACACAGCTGGAGCACCCACACACCATCGGCCACGACTTGGCCGATGTCTACGGACTCGTCCACACCCCGGCCTACTTTCTGCTGGCTCCCAATGGCTGTGTCCTGGCTCATGAGGTGCAAAGCGACAGCCTTGAGCAAGCCTTGCAACGGCTCTACGCACGCTGAATCGGGGCGGCCGGCACGACACCCATACCCACCCGGCAAACGCTTCCTTTCCCAAAGACGAATGCACGGCCGATAAGCGAAGAGGTCGGGCAAAGCCTTTGGGCAATACGGAAGACTTTTGAGAGTGGGGAATTCGGCCACCAAACAGCATCTCCCCAATAAAGTACGAAGAGACGACCCGCTTCGTGCATCCACCGATAGGGTCGACCCGCTCAAGGGAGAACGGCCGTGAAAAGAAGTACCCCTTTTTTCCCTCCTCACCCCCATTGCCTGCAATGCCCCGACAATCGGTTGCGATTGAGCATGAGATGAGTTTGCACTCCGTTCGGGAAGTGCCCGCAGTCAAGCCGCGAAGTGCCCACAGTTAGGTCGGGAAGTGCCTGCAATTCGTTCGGGAAGTGCCTATACCGGGGCAAAGGCCTGCTTGCGATGGGTTGATGGGGCAAAGGTATCTCCCTTGTGACGCATCGGGAAGGGAGGGACAAGTCGTCGATGCCACCTCAAAACAAAAGCCCGCGCAAGACCGAGTGGGTTGCGCAGGCTTTCTTGATGCATCCATCGCCGGCCGAAGGCCGATGAGGAGACTACTTATTCGGTATATACGTCGATGCCGGTGAGGGCCACCATGGGATTGTAGGGGACAAAGAATTCTTCGAACGTAATCTTGAACTTGGCGGTGGTGTAGGGCTTGAGCAGGTCGATGTAGGCCGTTCCGGTTCTTCCCGAAAGGTCGAAGTTCTGGCTGCCCAGGTCTTTGTATTCATCGCCTTCAAGCACATAGACTTTCATGGTCTTGGAACGCAGGTAGCTGCCTGCATCCGAGTAGAAAGACACAGCGATGGAGCGCACGGCCACGGGGGCTTTCATATCGACCGTCACGGTTTCTTCTTCCTCGCCCCAAGCATACTCTCGATTGAATGAGCCATCCAATACGGGGGTTTCGTCCATGTATTCGCGTTGCATGGTCCACGCATTGCGATTCTCCACCTTCTTCCCGATGGGTTCTTGGGTCGAGAGCCACTGCACCTGCTTGGATTTATAGACGATGAACACGTGGGACTGCTCGCTGATTTGCGCGCCCTCGCTCACTTTGGAAATAACAACGGGAAGGAGATGGTTCTTTCCATCGGCAAATTCTTTCTTATCGGTATAGACCACCTTGAGCGTGTCCGTGGTCACAAACTCGCCTTTCTTGATGGTGAGGGTCTCCTTCTCCAATTTGGCATTGCTCAGCATGGCATAGTCGGTGCCGTGCTCCTTGTTGTAGGCCTCCACCAACGTGGGGTCGAGGGCAAAGCTGACGGTCATGTCCCGAGGAGCCGCCTTGGTGCTGCGTGCGCTAAGCAAGTAGGCATTGCTCTGTGGCGAAACGATGATGTTGTCTGCACTCGAGTAAACGATGGTGTGTTCTTTATCCATGTAAACATCGTCCGCGGGCTTGATGTAGACGAAGTTTGCATTGTAATCGGTGTCATACTGATTATAGGGCACTTCCTCGTTACAAGCCGTGAAGCTTGTAACGACGAGGAGAATGCCTGTGCATGATATGAAGTTTCTTTTCATGGGTTGGATGGTTTGTGTTAGTTTTTACCGAAGGTGTATTCCTTCCAAGTGATGTCCTTGGAGTAGCCCGTTTGCAGGCTTCCGGCCACGGCGTGGTGTCCGTTGCCGCTGACGTCTTTCATCTCCGAGCCTTGTCCCTCGTTCATGGGAAGGTAGAAGATGAGATCGGGATGGGTGTATTCCACCTCGGACTTCATGAATTTCTTGATTTGGTTGCCGCTACGCGTCACTTTCCAGAAGCGTACCTGAGCCAGTTCGCAATAGTCGGGGAAGTACTCCTGACCCGATGAAATCAGTTGAAACTTGCTGATTTGCATGGGTTGTCCGGCTTGGGTCTTTAGGGTCGACACCACTTCGCCGTCGCGATAGAGCAGCGTGGTGCCCGTCTCGGCGTTGTAGGTGATGGCAAAATGAATCCATTCGCCGGCAGTCAATCCTTTGCCTTCGGCAGGGTTTCCGGTGTCGAACTGCGAGCCGAAGGTCTTCATCTGCAAGAAGTTGTTGACATAGCGCCCTTCCTTGGGGCTGTAATAAATCAAGTCGCCGAAACGAACGTAGAACTCGGTGTTGACGCTGCCCGAGTTGAAGATGGCTTGGTTGTTTTTGGTGTAGCCTCCGTTGCCGTACATCGAGGTCACCCGGCTCCACCACTCCAAGGTATAATTGGGCAGGGAGAGGTTCCAATCGTCCACGGGTGCAAGTCTGATACCGTTTCTCCATGTAAGCTTGGGGGCAAACTGTTTCAACGGGCTGGTGAGGGTGAGCACAATGGACGAAGAAGATTCCGACTGCTCCACATGACCCGTCACCGAGGCAATGCGCAACGGAATGGCATACTGCACCCCGGGCTCGGGCTTGAATTCCTGAATGTCCACCGTCACGGGGCGAGCCGTGACATCGCCTGCCTTAATGACGGTTTGAGCCGTGAAGGCAAAGTCTTTCTCGGCAGGTAGCTTGAACTTGCTCTCGTTCTTGGTGTTGTAGGCCTCGAGCAGGTTGCGGTCCACGGTCAGATTCACGGTGATGTCGCGGTCGACCGCCTTGGCCATGCGCACCGTCAAGACGGCGTGCGTGGTGCCGGTGCTTTGCAAAGCCACGTCGACCGACTTGGCCGTGGCGGCTTCGTTGATGTACACCAGGTTGTCTATCGTTTCTCTTTCGGCATCTTGACACGAGGTATAGGCCATGCCCACCATTGCCGATGCCAACAAACCGATCAGTGATTTTATGTTCATTGCCATAGTTGTTTCTGCTGTTATTTCTTAATGGGAGGATTCAGCGAGGCTATGCCTTCGCGTACGTAAGGATAGTCGGGGTTGCCGGGATAGTCGTACTCGATGTGGTAGGCCCCGATGCCGGCATGCTCGATGCCAAAGGCGGGATGGTAGGTTTGCAAGCCCTTGAACTTGGGTTTGTCGGCCGCACGCTCGAAGGTGGCCGTGACGATGGATTTGCGCACCACCTCTTCCCACAGTCCCTTCTCGCCGGGGAAATACTGCTTAAGGGCCAGGAACATATCGTCCAACCGAAGGTGACTGTTGCCGATGTCGTAGGATTGCCAAATGATGTAGTCGAGCTTGCGCAGCACCTTGGGCGTGAAGATTTGGTAATAGTCGTTCCATCCCGCGGGGATGTCGGCCACGAGCAAGCGTCCCTTCTTGTCGAACTCTTCGCGCAGGGTCATCATAAAGGTGTCCAAACGCTCGGGGTGGCTGAAGTTGATGAGCGTTCCCGTGAGCTCCATATCGATGTCGAAGCCGTCGACGTTGTACTTCTCGCACGAATCGGCAATGGCCAAGGCATACTTGCGGGCAGCCTTGATGTAGCTTTCTTCTTTGCCGTCGGCATAGCCCCAGAACTCGGCCACGTTCTCCACTCCCTCGGGGGTGGCAAACTTGCCTATCTCGTTGCTGGTAAAGCAGTAAACAGCCCGCGAGCCACGTGCCTGAAACTCGCGCAGGTCTTCCTGCTGAGCCGGGGTGAGCTTGCCCAGCTGCAACCACAGGCTGACGAAATCCACACTATCGGGCAAGCCCATGAGGGCATACTGCATGGAGCCGCCCTTGCCGGCCCAGTTGCCAAACCAACCGAACATGACTTTGTGGGGCGACTTGAAATACTCCTTCAAATTGCGTTTGTAGGCCTCGGTGTGCGGGGCGTAGAAGTCCTTGGCCTCGGCCTCGTTCCACTTCTCGCACGAGGTCATCAGGAAGGCTTGCAGGAAGAAAGCTCCCGTCAGCAAGGGAAGCATCCAACGTTTGATCCTATTCTTTTTCATAATTTACGCTTTGTCTTGTTTTGATAAAACTCCGGTATCAATATCTCTTGGCCCACCACAGTTCGGTGGCTCCGGTGTCGGGACCGTCGAGCAGGGCCACGGCCGCGTCGTAATTGGCCTTGTTGGTGTTGCGCTCTGACTCGGGATAGGGCAAACGGCGCATGCCTCGATCGGCCATCACGCCCTCGGTGCTGCGGTTGTCCACCACGGGGAAGTGCTTGGGATAGCCCGTGCGGCGATAGTCGGCCCAAGCCTCCCATCCGTTGGGAAACGAAGCCAACCACTTTTGAATCATGATGCGCTCCAGGTTCTCATCCATCGCGGCGGAGGGGTTGTAGCGAGGTGATACGGCGGTCGGTGCAGCGGCGTTGTAGCTCGAGTTGCGAGGATCTACGTAGTTGGCCGCTCCGTTGGTTTCCGAGAGGTAATTGCCAATGGAGGCTCCTCGTTCGGCCATGGACAGCTGCACGCCCTTTTCGTACAGAGTCTTGGCATCGCCTTTGTCATAGCGCAAGGCATATTCGGCACGGAGGAAGTAGGCTTCGGCAACCGACATGATGAGCTGCTTGTCGTCCTGACCGATGTTGGGCTTGGTGTACTTTTGGTAGGTGGCAAACGACGACTGGGTGTGATAGATGCCGTTGCGAACGCCTGCATAGCCCGTGAATCCGTTCTCGGGCGAAGCCAAATACTTGGTCAGGCGCGGGTCGTTGTAGCCTTGGAGATAGGAAGTGAGGTTGGCACTGGCCACCATCTCGCCGCCGTTCCATGTGAAGATGGCGCGGTAAAAGGGGTTCATTCCATCGTTGAACGAGCTCCAGGCCGAGTCGTCGACTTCGGTCATCAGCCCAAGGGTGTGGGACAACGCCTCGGCCGCCTTCTTTTCGGCCAGCTCGGGACGTACGTTGACCAAGCGCAGAGCCATGCGCAGCTTCAGGGTGTTGGCAAACTTCACCCATTTGCCGAAGTCGCCTTGGTAAACGTAGTCGAAGTCCTTGAGCGAAGAGAAGTCCTCGCCTGCCTTCACGGCAGTGGTGATGACCTCGACAGCGGCATCCAAGTCGGCAAAGAGATGATTGTACAGGTCTTCCATATTGTCATAAGCCGTCTGCTGGCTATCCTTGGACACCTTGGAATAGGGAATGGGGCCATAGATATCGCTCAGCTTCAGGGCACCGACCACGCGCATGAGCTGCGCCCAGGCATAGACAAGGCCTTTGCCACCGGTTTCTTCTTTGATCTTGAAGAACGAGGTGTAGATTTGGCTCATCATCTTCTCGAAAGGAATGCCCACCCAGTTGATGCGGGGATTGTAGGTGTAGAAGTTGCCGGCATTGCCCCAGTGATTGACGCAAGCCACAAATCCGCCATACTCGGCTCCCACCATTTGGTCGAGCATCTGCGAGTCGTTCTGCTGACCTTGTACCAGCACGGCCGAGATGTTCTTTATCTTCTCGCCCATCAGCACGTTGTCGCCCAGCATCTGCTCGGGGGTAAGTCCCATGGGATCTTTGTTGTATTCTTCAAACTTATCCGTGCAGCCGGCCAGCAGGCACACCGCCGCGGCGGAGAGGGATGTGAATAGGTATGTTTTCAATCTATGAGTTTTCATGCTACTTGGTTGTTAGAAAGAGAGTTTGACGTTAAATCCCACACTTCTCAAACTGGGTTGTTGGAAGAGGTCCACACCTTGGTAGAAGTTGTTTGACACCGACGAAGTGCTCTCGGGGTCGAAAGGTGCTTTGCAGTAAATCATCCACAGGTTCTTACCCGTCACGCCCAGGGTCATGTCCACCTTGCCGGCCAGCCACTTCTTGGGCATGCGATAGCTCAGGCTCAATTCGGAGAGACGGATGTTGGTGGCATCGTAGAGGTAGTAGGTGCCAATGGCCGAGGAGATGGTTTCGTAGTAGTTCTGTGCACCGGTCTTGCTATCGCCCACCTGCACACCGCCATTGTCTCGGGCAATGGCCGATGCACGCGACACACCGTAGCGATCCAAGAAGGCT
>JAXFUC010000057.1:0-4688 GCA_034176395.1 Bacteroides sp.
GTAGTGACCGCGACAGGATTCAAACCTGTAACCGGCTGATCCGTAGTCAGCTACTCTATTCAGTTGAGCTACGCGGCCAATGAATAACCAAGAAAGTGACCGCGACAGGATTCAAACCTGTAACCGGCTGATCCGTAGTCAGCTACTCTATTCAGTTGAGCTACGCGGCCAATCTTTTCTCGTTTTTCGGTTGCAAAGATATAGAGTCTCCTCGAACTATGCAAGCAAAGGCCGGGGTTTATTTGCTGTGGCCGTCCGAAGTGGGCTTTCTTTAGGATTTGTGTATGGGATGTTTGTTGGTGAGAATCAGAGAATCGACGAGCGAAGTATGAATTTCTTAGACTTTGGAGTGTGGAACTGAAAAGATTTATCTTTGTTGTGGACAACCTTCGCCACTAAGGAGTCAAGGTTGTGGTTCTTTGGTTCTTATCTTGTTTTTATCGTGCATTTATGAAGCATTTAGTCCACATTTCCGGTAAGCAGCTCATGCTTTTTGTGGGGCGTCTGTTCCTCTTTATTGCCCTAACGTTCGTTTTTGCAGGCGTTCTTGATGCGGTTCTTTCGTTCGCGTGGCCATTGTTGATATACGATAGGGACATTCCGAGGCTTGTAGGCGAATTCCTTTTTCCTCAGTTGTATTTGTGTATTGGTTGTCTTTGCGCTGCCGGCATTGTGCTGCGATTGGAGGGGTGTGGTTGGAAAGCCTTGGAAATCAATATTAGTGGGAGGTGGAGAGACGTATTCGAGGGCTTTGTGTGGGCATTACTTCTTTATGCCGTGGGTTTTGGAGCTTCGCTTGCAATGGGCTGGGTGAAAGTGGTCGATGCCATGGTAAACGTTGAGATGCTGTTGCTGACTTGGGTGTTTTTCCTATTGGTTTCCGTGTTCGAGGAAGTACTTGTCCGTGGTTATGTATTGGGTGGTTTGCTACGATTGGGGGTACATCCGGTACGGGCAGTATTGAGTTCGGCTATTTTGTTTGCAGTGTTACACGTGGGCAATCCCAATCTGACTTGGCTGTCCATGCTCAACTTGGCGTTGGCAGGAGTTTTCTTGGGGTTGGGCTATCTGCATACGCGCAATCTTTGGTTTCCCATTTCATTGCATCTGTTCTGGAATTGGCTGCAAGGGCCGGTATTGGGATATGAAGTCAGTGGAGTAGGGATGGAGCAAGCTGGCTTTAAGTTGGAACTCAGTGATGCCACGTTATGGAACGGTGGAGCCTTCGGTTTTGAAGGTTCGCTGGTTTGCACCCTTCTGCTGATAATCGCTTGTTGGCTACTTGGAAGACGTTGTAACCATCGTTTGTCATGAATAAAAGAAAACCCCAATCGGAGTCTTTTGAGCGGAAAGTCGCTCGCTAAGTCCAATTGGGGTTGTGATGGTTTGATGCTTATGTGCTGAACCGTGTGTCTTATTGGGCAGCGGCTTCGGCTTCGCGAATCATTTGTTCGCTGGCATACATATAGATCTCCACACGTCGGTTTTGTTCGGGTGTTTGACTCTCGTCGTATTGAGAATATCCCACACCGACAACTTCCTTGAATTGAGTCGGTCTTACGCCGCATTGTTGCAAGTAGCTCTGTACAGCCACGGCACGATTGGTGGAAACTTTTTGGTTAGCCTCCAAAGAACCTACTTTGTCGGTGTGCCCCACGATGTTGATGTCGAGCGTGGCATCTTCCTTCAAGATATTGGCAAACTCAGCCAAAGAAGTTTTGGATTGGCTGCTCAATGTGGAAGAGTTGAATCCAAACAAGATACCGGAGCTGAACGAAACCTTGACAGCTGCCAAGCCGTTGGCATCGGTAATCTTTTCTACTTGTGCATTGGCAATGCGAGCGGCTTCTTCGGCCTTCTTATCCATCTTCTTACCGATGACAGCACCTGTACCTGCACCTACGGCTGTTCCGATGGCAGCTCCAATAGCGGCTCCCTTACCTTTTCCCAATACACCACCAATGATGGCTCCCAAAGCGGCTCCTGATCCACCACCGATGGCAGCCCCCTTGGTTGTGTTGTTCATGCTGCCACAACCGGCCAGCAACAATGACGCGCTCATGAAGAGAGCTGCGAATTTCATTTTCTTCATACTGTTTGTTCTTTTATTAAATGGAATTTTCATTCAAATATGATGACACAAAGATAGGATATATCTGCGATGAAGTGCCAAATGTCCTTTAATTTTTAAGGAACATTTAATGAACCGCGTTCTCGGGTTTCCCACTCAAAAAAGCTTTTACATTGGCTACGGCGGTCTGCATCAATCGCTCTCGTGCTTCGGTTGTAGCCCATGCAATATGTGGGGTTATGAAGCAATTGCGTGCAGAAAGTAAGGGGTTATCGGCACGGGGAGGCTCTGAAGATAGTACATCCACGCCGGCAGCATAGATACGATTTTGATTCAGCGCATCAGCCAAAGCCTGTTCGTCGATGAGTGGCCCGCGTCCGGTATTGATAATCATGGCGGTGGGTTTCATCAGTGCCAAACGTTGGGCATTGACCAAATGGCGTGTTTCGGCATTGAGTGGGCAGTGTAGACTGATGATGTCACATTCCTCGAATAGTTCATTCAGTTCCCTCTTCTTGATTTCGGGGGGCAATTGGAAAGAGGATTTGGATGTGTAGGCAAATACTTGCATGCCAAATCCGATGGCAATACGGGCGGTGGCATAGCCGATGTGCCCCAGTCCTACGAGGCCGATCTTCTTTTCACGAAGCTCCAAAAGGGGGGTGTCCCAAAAACAAAAGTCGCGGCTGGTTGTCCATCGTCCTTGCTTTACCTCGTCCGAGTGATGCTTCACCTGTTGAGTGATGTTCAGGATGTGAGCGAATACCATTTGAGCAACCGACGAAGTGCTGTAAGCCGGAATGTTGGTCACAACGATTCCGCGTTCTTGGGCCGCCTCCATGTCGATGATATTATAGCCAGTGGCCAAAACACCGATGTATTGCAGATCGGGTAGAGCTTCGATGTGAGCTCGTTTAATAACGGTTTTATTGGTGAGTATCATAGTGGCTCCTTGTGCTCGAAGCAATACTTCATCAGGTTGTGTACGGTCGTATACTTCACAAGGTGCCAAGGCTTTCATTTCATCCCACGAGAGGTCTCCGGGATTTGCGGCAAAGCCGTCTAAAACAACGATCTTTTTCATACGTATGTATTATTGTGTATTGATAAAGGTTTGACCTATTCCTCTGAAACCATCGTCGGGGGTGGACGAGAAGAAACTCGGTCGATGTAATCTGTAAAATTCTAAACAATCATTTCTCATCGGCGGCTTGCAACATTCATTTCTTAAACCGCTCACCCCATAGTTGCTGCATATAGGCCGCATGACGATCTTCGGCTGAATTCTTCTGTGGCTGCCATAGGCGGAGTTCCTTCAGCTCCTCGGGAAGAAAATCTTGGGCCACGAAGTTGCCTTCGTATGCGTGGGCATATTTATAGTCTTTGCCATATCCCAACTGTTTCATCAACTTGGTGGGTGCGTTGCGCAGATGCAATGGAACGGGGAGATTACCGGTTTCTTGCACTACTTCCAAAGCTCTATTGATTGCCTCGTAGGCTGAATTACTTTTGGGGCTGGTTGCCAAGTAGATAGTGGCTTCAGCCAGTGGGATGCGACCCTCGGGCCATCCTATTTTCATAAGCGTTTCAAAGCAAGCGTTTGCTATGAGCAATGCATTGGGATTGGCCAGTCCGATGTCTTCGGCGGCAGAAATTACCAGGCGTCGAGCGATGAAGGCTGGATCTTCTCCACCTTCGATCATGCGAGCCAACCAATAGATGGCCGCATCGGGGTCGCTGCCTCGAATGGATTTGATGAAAGCCGATACGATGTCGTAGTGCAACTCCCCGCCTTTGTCGTAGGCGGTGGGGTTTTGTTGCAGACGTTCGGTCACCTTTTGATCGGTGATGACAACGGGATCGGATACTTCGACGTTTACAACCAATTCAATGATGTTGAGTAATTTTCGGGCATCTCCTCCCGAGTAGCGCAACAACGCTTTCGTTTCCGTAAAAGTAATATCTCGCTCTTTGAGTACGGTATCGGTGGTCAGTGCTCGTTGCATCAACTCGAGCAGATGCTCTTCTTCCAGCGGTTTGAGAACATACAACTGGCAGCGTGACAACAAGGGACGAATGACTTCGAACGAGGGGTTTTCAGTGGTAGCTCCAATGAGTGTGACGATGCCCTGCTCAACTGCCCCTAAGAGGGAGTCCTGCTGCGATTTGCTGAATCGGTGTATTTCGTCGATGAACAAAATGGGGTTTGCTTGTGAAAAGAAGCGATTGCCTTTGGCTCGGTCAATGACTTCACGCACGTCTTTCACCCCCGATGTTACCGCACTTAGGGTGTAGAAAGGAACTTGCAATTGCTGGGCAATGATCTGAGCCAAGGTTGTTTTTCCCACTCCCGGAGGTCCCCAAAGGATAAACGATGAGATGCGACCGGCGTCTATCATTTTGCGCAACACGGCATCTGGGCCCACTAAGTGTTGTTGGCCGATGTAATCATCGAGGGTGCGCGGGCGTAAACGTTCGGCTAATGGTTGCATATTTTCAAGCGAGGTTAGAACACCATGAGTACCATGAAACGTATACCGTTTCGGTTGATTCCCGGGTTTTCGAGGTAGGTAAACCGGTGTACATATTCAACGTGCAGGAGTTTGAAAATGTTGTG
>JAXFUC010000058.1:0-12473 GCA_034176395.1 Bacteroides sp.
ATCTGCCTACTTCGCCAAGCCTCCACCCCGTAGGCCACCAGCAAGAATAGGATGACAAAACCGAAGTAATAGCTCATCTGCACATGGTTGGCCCGCAGCTGCAAAGCCATGAATACGGCCGTGGTAAGGCCTCCAAGGAGATAACGCCCACGCATGACCCACACCAAGCCGGCCAGCGTAGGGGGGATGTAGGCCAAGGTGATGAATTTCCAAAGGTGTCCGGCTGCGATGAGGATGAAGAAATAGGACGAGAAAGCCCATAACACCGCCCCCAAGGCAGACAACCAAGCCGACATTCGCAAGGCACGCATCAAGAGGTAGAAGCCCACCAGCAGGATGAAGAGATGCATCACGTAGTCGGGCAGAAACAGCCGATAGGCTTGCTCAAACCACGACAGTCCTTGTCCCGATTCGTAGGAAGGCGACATCTGATACGTGGGCATGCCACCGAAGAGGGCGTTGGTCCAGCGAGTTCGTTCGCCGGTGGCCTCCAAATAAGAGGTAGCCTCCTGCCCCGCACCGACTCCGGCCGAGGTGTCGTGCCTGAAAAGGATGCGCCCGTCCAAGGTCGAAGGAAGGAAGTAGGCAAACGAAAGAACCACAAAGAAGACAAGAGCTACCAAGTCTGCAAGAAAGGGAAACTTCTTCATACGAGCATAAAAAAGGGTGTGGCCACGCCAATGGGCCACACCCGGTTCATGAATCAATAGCGATAATGATCCGCTTTATAAGGTCCGTCCACCGAAACGCCGATATAAGCGGCTTGTCGGGGAGTGAGGCGAGTGAGCTTCACGCCAATCTTTTCCAAATGCAGGCGAGCCACCTCTTCGTCCAAGTGTTTGGGCAGACGATATACACCCGTCTCGTAGTGGGTGGTAAACAGCTCTATCTGCGCCAGCGTTTGATTGGTAAACGAATTGCTCATCACAAAGGATGGGTGGCCGGTGGCACATCCCAAGTTCACCAACCGCCCGTCGGCCAGCAGCAAAATGCTGTGTCCATCGGGGAAATAGTAACGATCTACCTGGGGTTTGATATTCACACAGCGAATGCCGGGGAAACGCTTCAGGGCGTCGACCTGTATTTCGTTGTCGAAATGTCCGATGTTGCAAACGATCGCCTGGTCTTTCATACGTTCCATGTGGTCAATGCGTATGATGTCCACATTGCCCGTGGTGGTCACGAAGATATTGCCTTCGCTGCAAGCATCGTCCATGGTCACCACCTCGAAGCCCTCCATGGCAGCTTGCAAGGCACAGATAGGATCGATCTCAGTGACCAATACCCGTGCGCCGTACGAACGCATGGAGTGTGCGCAACCCTTGCCCACATCGCCGTAGCCACAAACCACCACCACCTTGCCGGCAATCATCACGTCGGTGGCACGCTTGATACCATCGGCCAACGACTCCCGACATCCGTAGAGATTGTCGAACTTGGACTTCGTCACCGAGTCGTTTACATTGAAAGCGGGGAACAGCAGTTTGCCCTCTTCCTGCATCTGATAGAGTCGGTGCACACCCGTGGTCGTTTCCTCGGACACCCCACGCATCTCGGCAGCCACTCGATGCCAACGATCGGGGTCGGCAGCCAACACACGCTTGAGGATGGCATAGAGTTCGCGTTCGTCCTCGGCATCGCAAGCCTTGTCCAGCACCTCGGCCGAGGTTTCGGCTTCGTATCCCACGTGAATCATCATGGTGGCATCGCCTCCGTCGTCGACAATCACGTTCGGGCCTTTGCCTCCGGCGAAGTTGAGTGCTTGCAGGGTGCACCACCAGTATTCCTCAATGGTTTCGCCTTTCCAGGCAAACACCGGCACACCGGCAGCGGCGATGGCTGCGGCGGCATGGTCTTGCGTGGAGTAGATGTTGCACGAACACCAGCGCACCTCGGCTCCCAAAGCCACCAAGGTTTCGATGAGCACGGCCGTTTGTATGGTCATATGCAAGGAACCCATGATGCGTGCGCCCGCCAAGGGTTTGGTATTTCCGTATTTCTCCCGAAGAGCCATCAGGCCAGGCATTTCCTTTTCGGCCAGTTCAATCTCTTTGCGGCCAAAATCGGCCAAGGTCAAATCTGCCACCTTGTGGGGCAGTGAGGTGAATAAATCGTTGGACATCATATAGAATTTATCTGTGTAAAATATATAAATCAATGACTTTCAAAGCTACAAAGATAGGCATTCCGCACTTGGTCCGCAAAGAAAGATCGGGCTTTTTACAGCCCGCAGAACAGGGATGTTTCCCGCGTCCGCTTCTCCGTCTCGGCTCGGAAGGTCAAGCAATGGGCGATGCGATGGAACGCCCTCTTTGCATTGCCCCAACAAACTGCCTACACTTTGCAACCAAAGTGCCCACACTTCGCGACCGAAGTGCCTACACTTACCGAGCAAAGTGTTTGGGGACGGCGAAGGCCGCACACGCAGTCGGCAGGCGATGCATCGACTTCTGCCAAGCCAAACCTCCGAGACGAACCGACAAATGCCCTGTCCCGACTGTCCGCATCGCAACAAATGACACACCAAATTCAAGGTTTTTAGGCCTTTGACGCATCCTATTCGAAGAAAAGACTTACTTTTGCACGTCAAATCTTGCAACCATTTGTGCCTAAAGTTTCCGAAACCTACGGCCGCCGGAATGGGTGCACAGCAAACAAACGAACAACACCATATGGATAAATTCAGCTATTCCATCGGCCTGGGCATAGGCCAAAACCTGCTTGGCATGGGAACCAAAGACATCGTGGTCGAAGACTTTGCACAAGCCATCAAAGACGTTCTTCAAGGTAACCAAACGGCCATCAGCCACCAAGAGGCTCGAGACATCGTGAACAAATACTTTGCCGAACTCGAGGCCAAAGTGCATGCAGCCAACATAGAACAAGGCAAAGCCTTCTTGGACGAGAATAAAAAACGCCCCAACGTGGTGACTCTACCCAGCGGACTGCAGTACGAAGTGCTGGTGGAAGGCAAAGGCAAACGCGCCAAAGCCACCGACCGAGTAAAATGCCACTACGAAGGTACGCTCATCGACGGCACACTGTTCGACAGCTCGGTGAAGCGAGGTCAGCCTGCCACCTTCGGTGTGAACCAAGTCATCCCCGGATGGGTAGAAGCCTTGCAGTTGATGCCCGAAGGCTCGAAGTGGAAACTCTACATCCCTTCCGACTTGGGCTACGGAGCTCAAGGAGCCGGAGAGATGATTCAACCCCACAGCACCTTGATTTTCGAGGTCGAACTACTCGAAGTTCTTTAATTCAATCTTTCAATATCAATTCAATGAAAAAAATGACTTCTTTGGCAGCCATCGCTGCCGCAGCCGCTATGGTGTCGTGCACTGCACAAGCACCCAAAGCAAACTTGAAAACCGATCTTGACTCATTGGCCTACTCTGTCGGCCTGTCTCAAACCCAAGGGTTGAAAGACTATTTGGTGGGTCGCCTCAACGTGGACACCATGCACATGGCCGATTTCATCAAAGGATTGACCGAAGGAGCCAATGCCACCGACAAGAAAGCACAAGCCTATTTGGCCGGTCTGCAAATCGGTCAACAAGTGGGCACACAAATGTTCGAAGGACTGAAGTACGAAATCTTCGGCGATGACTCTACCAAAACCATCAGCAAAGAAAACTTCCTGGCCGGCTTCATTGCAGGAGCAACGGAAAAGGGTTCACTGATGAAGATGGAAGAAGCACAAGCATACGCTCAAAAAGCCATGGAAACCATCAAAGCCCGCGCCATGGAAGAGAAATATGCCGACAATAAAGCTGCCGGTCTGAAGTTCCTTGAAGAGAACAAGGGCAAAGAAGGCGTACAAACCACTGCCAGCGGCCTACAATACAAAGTGTTGACAGAAGGCAAGGGAGAACTGCCTACCGACTCAAGCACTGTAAAGGTGCACTACAAGGGCACGCTGATCGACGGAACCGAATTCGATAGCTCTTTCAAGCGCAACGAACCTGCTACGTTCCGTGCCAACCAAGTAATCAAGGGTTGGACCGAAGCACTCACCATGATGCCCGTAGGTTCTAAGTGGGAGCTTTACATTCCTCAAGAACTGGCTTACGGCTCGCGCGAAACTGGCTTGATTAAGCCTTTCTCGACTTTGGTGTTTGAAGTGGAGCTGCTGAGCATCGAGAAATAAGAACCTTCTCTTCGGCCCATCGCGTGCGTTTGTTCGGAATGCACCGGGGCGAGAACAAAAACAAAAAGCAAATGGCCTTGCCAACTCGGTTGGCAAGGCCATTTATTTATCGGTTGCTGTACAGCCACCTAATTATTTACCCATCTCTTCTACCGGAACGTAGTAAACGGTGCTGCTGGGCGTATAGATACCGAAAGTAATTGCACTCAAAAAACCATCAATAAACGACAGTTCCTTCTTCACCGCGTAATTCTTACGACCCTTCACATACTCGGAGTCCTGCACTTTGGCCTTGCTGATGGGCACCAAGCCGTTGATGAGGAAGTGGTTCTTGACACTGTTTACCTTTACCATGGGAGTAGTGGGGGTTACTGTGCCCACACAAGTCGTGGTAGAATAGCATGAAGACAAGGCAATCACGGCGAAACCTACCAGCAGTAGGCGGCCAAATACATTCATTTTCTTTTTCATAAAAATAGTTTTGGTTTAAGATGTGCACTATTGCACCGCAATATATGCCTAATGGACAAAACGAACAAGCCAACGCCCACTTTTCTGTCTTCCAAGCCTACAAAAACCTCGAAAGAGAACTTAAAGAGAACTTCAAGGATGGCTTAAACATTGGGAGCAGATAGTTTCAATAAGAACCGATTGAACTCAAAAAGATGAACAAAAGTGAATGAGCATTCATAGACGGCCATCACCGACTCTACATCATCGACCCGAGCTATCGGACAACGGACGCCTCCAGCAGTCGCTCCACTCCCCTACGGATGGAAGCAAGCCCAAAGTCGGCCGGATTGATTTGCGAAAGGGGTAGAAAAAAGGCTTCGGCAGCGTCGTCCATGGCCTGCGGACGAGCGTCTACATCGAGCAAGGTGGCACGAAAGAAGAGGTCGAGCGTATGCACCTCCAAGCCCGAATAGGGATAGATGTTGGGCAGCGAGAACAGGTAGTGCGCAGCGTCGACGTGCAAACCGGTTTCTTCGAGTACCTCACGTGCCAATCCTTCCTCGGCCGTTTCACCGAGGTCGATGAATCCACCAGGGAGGTCGAGCGTGCCACGTGCCGGCTCTTGGGCACGACGACACACCAACAGCTCGCCCGAAGTATTGAAGATGCACGCCACCACGGCGGCCGAAGCGTTGAAGAAGTAGGTAAACCCACAGCGCGAACAACGTTTGGCTTTCTCGTTAAGCACGGCAAACGAAGATGCTCCGCAGCAAGGGCAATGCTCGAAAAGAGCTAAGGGATGGGGCATATTCATAGGCTGTAAGGCCGGTGAGACTTGGTAGATGGATTAGAACATATGGCGCACCCGCTCGATAGCTTCGGCCAAAGCGTCCACCTCTTCCAAAGTGTTGTAAAGCCCGAAAGAAGCACGCACCGTGCCCTCTATACCCAGTCGTTGCATCAAGGGTTGGGCGCAATGGTGGCCGGTGCGCACGGCTATGCCCAAACGGTCGAGCAATGTGCCCAGATCGAACGGATGCACATCGCCCAAAAGAAACGACACCACCGCTCCACGCTCCTTGGCTTGGCCAATGATGCGCATATCGGGAATGCGGCTCAAGCGGTCGATGGCGTAGGTGGTCAGCTCGTGTTCGTGGGCGGCGATCTTGTCCATACCGATGGCGGTGACGTAATCCAGCGCCTTGGCCAGCCCCACAGTGCCGATGTAATCGGGTGTGCCGGCTTCGAATTTGAAGGGTAGTTCGTTGAAAGTGGTGCGCTCGAACGACACGGTTTGTATCATCTCACCACCTCCTTGATAGGGAGGCAGCTTCTCAAGCCACTCCTCTTTGCCATAGAGCACTCCGATGCCGGTGGGGCCGTAGACCTTGTGCGAAGAGAACACCAAGAAATCGACGTCCAGTGCCTGTACGTCGATGGCCAAGTGGGGCACCGATTGTGCTGCGTCGACCAAGAAAGGCACACCGTGTCGATGGGCTGTTTCCACCATCCGACGGATGGGGTTGATGGTGCCCAAGACATTGGACATATGCATCACACTGACCAGACGGGTGCGCTCGGTGAACAAGGCTTCGTAAGCTTCTTGCACCAACTCACCCTCGTCGGTCATGGGAATCACCTTGAGAACAATCCCCTTTCGGTTGGCCCAGAGTTGCCACGGCACAATGTTGCTGTGGTGTTCCATGGTGGAAACAATCACCTCATCGCCCGGCTTCATCAGCCCCTCGACAAAGGAAGAAGCCAAGAGGTTGATGCTCTCCGTGGTGCCTCGGGTAAAGATGATTTCACACTCACTGCGGGCATTGAGGAAGCGTTGCACCGTGCGACGAGAAGCTTCGTGCAGCTCGGTGGCTTGCTGAGAGAGGTAATGCACGCCACGGTGCACGTTGGCATTGGTGGAATAGTATCCATCGACCAAAGCCTCGACAACCTGTCGAGGCTTCTGTGTCGTAGCACCGTTATCCAAATAGATCAGTGGCTTGCCGTAGACGGTGCGCGATAGTAGGGGAAAATCGTTGCGAAACACTTAATTACATTTTGAGCATCCTTGACACCGACTGAGCTCGCCACGGAAACGTTTCTCCACAAGCAAATGCAATCGGTCTTTCAAGGGTTCGAGACGAATGGTATCGATCACTTCGTTGACGAAGGCAAACATAAGCAGTAGGCGTGCTTCGCGTTCGGCAATACCGCGCGAACGCATATAGAACAGCGCCTTCTCATCGAGTTGGCCAACGGTGGCTCCGTGGGAACATTTCACGTCGTCGGCATAGATTTCCAGCTGTGGCTGCGTGTACATACGAGCCTCGCGTGTGGCCAATAGGTTGCGATTGGTTTGTTGCGAGGAGGTTTGCTGTGCACCCTCACGCACCAAAACCAAGCCCGAGAAAGCACCGGTGGCTTGGTCGTCGAGCACATACTTAAAAAGCTCGGTGCTGTTGCAACGGGGCACTGCGTGATCAATCACGGTGTGATTGTCCACATGTTGCTGCTTGTCGGCAATGGCCATGCCGCAGAGGTGAATCTCGGCTCCCTCGCCTTCGAGCTTTACGCGAGTGGTGTTACGGGTCGAACCGTTGAGCAAAGTCATGCCGTTGAGCAACACATTGCTTCCTGCTGCTTGGTGTACATAAAGATTGCTTAGGCGAGTGGTCTTGGCATGTGTTTCTTCCAGCTCATAAAGGTCGAACACCGAGCCTGCTCCGGCAAAGACTTCGATGACCTGAGTGGCCAAGAAGTTTACCTCGTCCACGGCGTGATCGCACACCAAGAGACGGGCCTGAGCTCCGTCTTCGAGGATAATCAGCACCCGGCGATTGACCAAGAAGTCGACATCGGCCCGCAGTATGTTGATGAGTTGTATGGGTTTATCGACCACCGTGTTGCGCGGTACGTAGAGCACCACCCCGTCTTGGGCAAATGCGGTATTGAAGGCTGTGACGGCATCAACCGAGCTATCGGCCAAGCGGCCGTAGTACTTGCCCACCAAGTCGGGGTGGGTTGCGGCCACTTCCTTCAGGCTTCCGAAGATGACTCCTTGCGGCAACCGACTTTCCATTTTGGCATCGTTGTGGAAAACGTCGTTGACCACGAAGTAGAGCTCCGTACTCATGTTGGGAACATCGCAGCGGAAGGCCTCATAGGGGTTGACCGGAATGTGCAAACGCTGAAGGTTCAGCCCGTAGTCGGGGGCAAAACAAGCACTGACATCGGTATACTTATAGGCTTCATCCTTGCGGGTGGGAAATCCCATGCGCTTGAAATGGGCCAACGCCTCGGTGCGCGGATGATTGAGCACCTCGGCACTATGCTTGCAGATGAGTGCTTCGGCTTGCTCGAAAAGGTCTATGTATTGTTGTTCGGGTGTAGTCATAATTTCATAAGTAAGTGTGACGACGAATGGGGAAAGAGGTGATCGGTGCAGGAACTACCACCGAGGAGCCGGCAAGGAGCAAACACTTCGTTCGGTAAGTGTAGGCACTTTGCTCGGTAAGTGTGGGCAGTTTGCAAGTGGGGTGCAGCGTGTTCATCTCCGCAACACCGATGCCTTGCCACTCTTCCTCCTCCTACTCGGTTCATTCGCCCAATTCCTTCTTAATCCAGTCGTAGCCTTTTTCTTCAAGCTCCAAGGCCAGTTCGGGGCCGGCCGTCTTGACGATGCGTCCCTTGTAAAGCACGTGTACCACGTCGGGCTTGATGTAATCGAGCAGTCGCTGATAGTGGGTGATGACGATGGTGCTTGTTTCCGGGGTCTTGAGCTTATTCACTCCTTCGGCCACGATTCTGAGGGCATCGATGTCCAAGCCCGAGTCTGTCTCGTCAAGTATGCTCAATCGCGGTTCGAGCATGGCCATTTGGAAGATTTCGTTCCGTTTCTTTTCGCCTCCGGAGAAGCCTTCGTTCACCGAGCGATTGGCCAGTTTGTTATCCAGCTCCACGATCTCACGCTTGTCGCGCATGAGTTTTAGGAACTCACTTGCCGTGAGTGCGGGCAGGTTGCGATACTTGCGCTGCTCGTTGACGGCCGCACGCATGAAGTTGACCATGCTCACCCCGGGAATTTCCACGGGATACTGAAAGCTCAAAAAGATGCCTTCGTGGCTACGATCCTCGGCGCTGAGTGCCAAAAGGTCTTTGCCGCAGAACTGCACACTGCCCTTGGTCACCTCGAAAGCGGGATGTCCCACCAAAACGGACGACAAGGTGCTCTTGCCCGATCCATTGGGGCCCATGATGGCGTGCACCTCGCCCGGTTTTACTGAGAGATTGATGCCTTTGAGAATTTCTTTGCCGTTGATTTCGGCATGTAGGTCTTTTATTTCTAACATGATTGGGTCTGAGATTAGGATGTATATAGAGTTCGATTGGGAAGTATCAGCCCACACTGCCTTCCAAGGAAATGGATAGCAGCTTCTGCGCCTCCACCGCAAATTCCATGGGCAGCTTGTTGAGCACCTCCTTGGCATATCCGTTGACGATGAGCCCCACGGCGTCCTCGGTCGAAATGCCTCGTTGGTTGCAATAAAATATCTGGTCTTCGCTTATCTTGCTCGTAGTGGCCTCGTGCTCCACAATGGCAGTTTCGTTGCGAATGTCCATGTATGGGAAGGTGTGTGCACCGCATTTGTCGCCCAGCAACAAAGAGTCGCATTGGCTGTAATTGCGTGCTCCGTCGGCTTTTTCGGCCACTTTGACCAGTCCTCGGTAAGAGTTCTCGCTCACACCGGCCGATATCCCCTTGCTCACAATGGTGCTGCTGGTGTTGCGCCCCAGGTGAATCATCTTCGTTCCAGTGTCGGCTTGCTGGTGATGATTGGTCACCGCCACCGAGTAGAATTCGGCAGTCGAGTTGTCACCGGTAAGGATGCACGAGGGATATTTCCACGTAATGGCCGATCCGGTTTCGACCTGCGTCCACGAAAGTTTGCTGTTCACGCCCTTGCAGTTACCGCGTTTGGTCACGAAGTTATAAACTCCACCTCGGCCTTCGGCGTCACCCGGATACCAATTCTGCACCGTACTGTACTTCACCTCCGCACGGTCGTGAACCACAATCTCCACAATGGCTGCGTGAAGTTGGTTCTCATCGCGCATGGGAGCCGTACACCCCTCCAGGTAGGACACGTAGGAATCGTCGTCGGCCACAATGAGCGTGCGCTCGAACTGCCCGGTGTTGCGG
The DNA here is from genome assembly GCA_034176395.1 of Bacteroides sp. GTDB lineage: Bacteria > Bacteroidota > Bacteroidia > Bacteroidales > Bacteroidaceae > Bacteroides. Next base: position 9,801 of record JAXFUC010000058.1, read on the forward strand.
GCGTTGATGCGGAAGTAGGTCGAGAGTTCCATGGGGCAACGCACTCCTTTGGGTATGTAGACAAAAGATCCGTCGGAGAAGACTGCCGAGTTGAGTGCGGCGAAGAAGTTGTCTCGGTATCCTACCACCGAGCCCATATACTTGCGCACCAGGTCGGGATGTTCTTGCACAGCCTCGCTGAAGGAACAAAAGATGATGCCCTTTTCCATCAGGGTTTCCTTGAAAGTGGTCTTCACCGAGACCGAGTCCATCACCGCATCCACGGCTATTCCGCTTAAGGCCATCTGCTCTTCCAAGGGGATTCCCAGCTTGTTGAACGTCTTCACCAGCTCGGGATCTACCTCGTCCATGCTCTTGGGCCCATCTTTCTTCTTCGTGGGATCTGCATAGTACGAAATGGATTGATAGTCTATTTCGGGGATGCGCAGGTGAGCCCAGGTGGGCATCTTCAGGGTGAGCCAATGGCGATAGGCTTTCAAACGAAAGTCGAGCATCCACTCCGGCTCGTTCTTCTTTGCGGAGATCAGCCGAATGATGTCTTCATTCAGTCCGGTAGGTATTACCTCCGTCTCTACGTTTGTCACGAAGCCATACTTGTAGTTCTCCTTCGTGAGTTCTTTGACATATTTATTGGGTTCTTCTTGCTCCATCATGTTCAAGGTCTATATATTTTTGGGTGAGTTCCTCGGCCACAGGAAATAGAATTCCTACGAAGCCGGCCACCGGATAGTATAACAAAGATTCTTGCTTTTTTGTTGCACCGAGAAGGGTATTCTTAGTGTCTATGTATTCCAACGCAGATATCAACAAACTCGTCAACAGCAACGCCTTGAGCAGTCCCAATGCTGCCCCCAGCAAGCGGTTGAGCCACCCGAGCGAAACGGCCTCCATGGCTTTGGTCAGCAAACGGGCCACCAAAGCAAAGGCCAATGGCACGGCAATCCAAATGAGCAAGAAAGCCAATATCTGCGCCACAGTCATGGACTCTGTCACCGTAGGGCAAAGGAACTCGGCCAACGAGGTGTAGAGAGCTCGCGCAGCCAGCAAGCCGGCCACCAGCCCCAGAACCGTGGCCAACTGACGGAGAAAGCCTTTCATAAAGCCCTGAACAGCCCCGACTCCCAGTCCGCAGAGCAGTAATATATCAATCGTAATCATGCCTCTTTGCCCGATAAAAGCGGTGCGGAACACTCGGTTTACTCGGATGGTTGCCTACCAGCAATCCGTGTAGCCCGCGTATTCCGCACTCATATAATATAGGTATATCCGCTACTTAAAGCGTTTGTTTCACTTCGATCTCTTCGTAAGTTTCTATCACGTCGCCCACCTTCATATCGTTGCAGCTTACCAAGCTTATGCCACACTCGAAGTTGGTGCCGACCTCTTTCACATCGTCCTTGAAGCGTTTCAATGCATTGATGCTACCGGTGAAGATCACAATGCCGTCGCGTATCAGGCGAGCCTTATTGCTGCGCATCACCTTTCCAGTCTTCACCATGGCTCCGGCAACGATACCCACCTTGGTGATGTTGAACACTTCGCGCACTTCGATCGTGGCGGTAACCTGCTCTTTCAGTTCAGGCGCCAACATACCTTCCATGGCCGACTTCACTTCCTCTATGGCATCGTAAATCACCGAGTACTTGCGAATGTCCACACCCTCCTGCTCTGCCATCTTGGCTGCGGCTCCCGAGGGTCGTACTTGGAAGCCCACAATGATGGCATTGGAGGCGGCTGCCAACGAAACATCGGACTCGGAGATTTGTCCCACGCCTTTGTGAATGACGTTCACTTGGATTTGCTCCGTCGAAAGCTTGATGAGCGAGTCGCTCAAGGCTTCGACCGAACCGTCCACATCGACCTTGACGATGATGTTGAGCTCTTGGAAATTGCCCAATGCGATGCGGCGTCCCAGCTCGTCGAGCGTCAAGATGCGCTGAGTGCGCAAGCCTTGTTCGCGAGCCAACTGTTCGCGCTTATTGGTGATTTCGCGGGCTTCCTGGTCGCTCGACACAACGTGGAACGTATCGCCGGCCGCAGGAGCACCGTTCAATCCCAGTATCAGTGCCGGGGTGGCAGGAGCCGCTTCCTTGATGCGCTGGTTGCGTTCATTGAACATGGCCTTTACACGTCCGTAGCTGGTTCCAGCCAAAACGATGTCGCCCACTTTGAGTGTACCGTTCGAAACCAAGACCGTGGCCACATAGCCACGCCCTTTGTCGAGCGACGACTCGATGATCGAACCGGTGGCATTGCGGTTGGGGTTTGCCTTGAGATCGAGCATTTCGGCCTCAAGCAACACCTTTTCCATCAGTTCGCTCACGCCCATACCTTGCTTGGCAGAGATGTCTTGTGACTGATACTTACCGCCCCACTCTTCCACGAGGAAGTTCATACCGGCCAGTTCTTCCTTGATTTTATCGGGATTGGCCGAGGGTTTATCCACCTTGTTGATGGCAAACACAATGGGTACGCCTGCCGCCATGGCATGGTTAATGGCTTCTTTGGTTTGTGGCATCACGCTGTCATCGGCCGCCACAATGATGATGGCGATGTCGGTCACCTTGGCTCCACGGGCACGCATCGCGGTAAACGCTTCGTGACCGGGTGTATCCAGGAAGGTGATGCGCCTACCATCCTCGAGCTTCACGTTGTAGGCTCCGATGTGTTGTG
>JAXFUC010000059.1:0-11153 GCA_034176395.1 Bacteroides sp.
CGGATAATCTTTGGCCACCATGACGTTTTTGAATCCAATCTTTTCAAATGCTTTGTTCCAGTCGAGAATACCGGCTTTGATGTATGGCCGCCACTTGGCAGGGATGGCAGTATCCACGTAGAAGACGATGGGTTTCAGGGGTTCCACCGTCTCTCCCCGTGCATAGGCTGCCGAGTCTTTGGGTTGGATGTTCCACCGCTTGATGTAGGCCAGGCGAGTCACCCCGTCGAGCTTGTCGGTGAAGTATTCTTTGCGTTCGTCGAAATAACCGATGCGAGGGTCTGCCAAGCGTGGTCTCATGGGCTTCTCGGGCAGTAGGATGATGTTGCGCAGCATGGTTACGGTGAGAGGTTCCCCCGAGGTGTTGTATCCCATTTGCGAACGTACTTGCAGGTTTTTGGGGAAACTTTTGCTTTCAAGAATCGAACAAAGATCGTGTACAGGAGATCCGGTAAGCGAACTGCGGGTATCTCCCTTCTTGAAAGGGTCGAGTTCCTTTACGTCAGACGTAAACAACGGAGCCATTTCTACCAAGAAATCTCCTTGAGGAGACATGCCTTTGATTTTATAGGATTTCCAAATGGGGTTGGTAAAGTTGCGATCGAATGAGGCTTTCAAAGAAGACTCAGAGTCGCAAACCGAGCGATATACTTTCTTGTGTACATAAAATCTGTCACCGCGTACCGAAAAGGTGATGAGCACCGGTGAGTGGGGCATTTCGCCAGCTACGGTGGCGGTGTTGTTGCTGGTGGTGGCTACTCGAGAGGTGAGTAGAAGGTCTTTGCCCAGTAGATCTTGAGGAATCTCAAAGAGGAAGTTACTTCCATTCTCGAAAACGTTGATAAGTCCGGGATGTTTACGCATTCCCTTGACACCTTTGCGATATTCGGTTACGGTAGGTGGTTCGGGTTCCTGAGTGGGTTGAGTTTGTACTACTTCTTTTCGATTCTTTTTGGATTTCTTGTTTTGTGCAAAAGAGTGTGGTGTACTTATTAGTAGGCCACAAAGTAAAAAAGAAAGAGAGATTATTTTTTTCATTGATTGGTTAAAGATTAGGGAAGGTTATTAATGTCAAAATTCTCGCATTGGAGGAGTGCTTTTCTCAGAATGTCATACTTGGTTTTCATGATGGGATATTTCTTCAGAATCTCTTCTCGCTGTGCTTTGGGAGTGCTGAAGACAAATCCGATCCATTGACGCAGGTCGGTTTCGACGGAGGGCGTTTCAATCCACCAGCTTGCATATTGTTCGTCGTAGAAGGTAGTCAAGGGAGCGTAACTTATGAATCCCAGTTTATAGTAGTCGGGCATTTCGGGTGTGGTGACCCCATCTTCATAATCCAACGGATTGTCTGTCAAATCTCCTAAGCCTTTACTGTGCACATTTTCACCGCTTGCTAAGGCAAAGGATTCGGGGATTTCAAAAAGTTTTTTCGTGTCGCGCAAGTAGTCAATCCAATAAGCGGCATTTATTTCGCTTTTGAATCTACGTTTTTCCGCTTCGTCATAAGACTCCATACCGGCTTTGATTCCACCAAGGGCCAAGAAACGATTGGCACCGTAGGCACGGTACTCCGGTCGAATGGTTTCGTAGCCTGTATAGATAATACTTTCGGCCAACAAGATGGAATAGGGGAGATGCTTTTTCTTGAACGCCTCCGGATAGAAATCGAGGAAGGTTTCATGAAGCAGTTCTATACCTCGTTTCAGAACGGTGGGTGACTGCTCAGGGGCTGTGATCTGAAGTTTGTTTTTGCGTTGGAAATTAAATTGATAATCGGCCACCGTAGGGGCTGTGATCAGATAGGTTTGATAATTGCGATAGAGCAGGAAGCGATTATGTTGCACGAAGTCCGCCGGTTGGTCGGTGACATCGTACGGATTCTTTCCCACTTCGGCTTGAATCGTTTCCTCGTTTTGGCAGGAACAAAGTAGAAGACAGCAGGCTGCCATAGTTATAAAGGCTTTCATATTCGTGTCGTGTTTAGAAGTTACTATGCTGTTGTTCCGTTCTTGGTATCGGAAGTGTGTAGCGTGGGTCTCGTTCTTGTAAGTTGTAGTCCACGAACTCTGCGCTATTCGTATTTGAAGAGTAGCGGTGCGTCAAGGCCGGTCGCCCCCATCTGCGCAGATCAAACCAACGATGTCCTTCAAACGAGAGTTCCATGCGACGCTCGTTTCTAACCAGCTGACGAACATCCTCGGCTGTCGAGGCTGTCAAGTCTACATGATTACGGATGCGATGGCGTCGTAGTGTGTTCAGATCGGTTAACGCTTGTTCTACTTGCCCCAGCTCTACACAAGACTCGGCTCGGATGAGGTAGGCCTCCGATAGATGGAAAGCATAGGGGAACACTTGCTTGGAAGCATTCCGATTGTATTTGTAGGGTTTGGTCTTGTTGAGCTGTTTGTAATAGAAGGCTGTGAGTCGAACATCGTCCGCACCGTACATTTTTAATAAGTCCGGTGATACTACGAAACACCCTTTTTCGATGTTGCTGGCTTTGATATGCTGCTCCAGCGCGTAACGACTGCTGTAGGTGAAAATTAACTCAGTGTTTGGAGAATCGAAAAAACGGTCTTTGGCCTTAGCATCCCACTGCGTGAGGTCATAGAGCTTTTGTCTTTTCGAAGCAATCACTTTGTCGGCCCATTGTCGAGCTTGGTCATAGTCTTTTTGATACAAGGCTACGCGAGCACGTAATAACATGGCTGCATCCAAGCCGGGGCGGTGTATCGACTTGTCGAGTCCCGACTCTTGGAAAACTTTGATGGCTGTTTCGAGGTCGACTACCATACGCTGATACACTGCGGAAAGAGGAGCCTTGGGCAATTGACGATTCAGTACACCGGTGGCGTCGTTGATGGGTACGGACGGTGTGGCTTTGGCTTGTGTTTCGTCTTCGTAAGGTTCTGCATACGTATTGACAAGCATGAAGTAAGACCAGGCACGCAGAAAACGGGCTTCTCCTTCAAGGTCTTTTTTCATACGTTCCTCGCCCGACATTTCGTTGAGTTTGTCGAGCACAACGTTGGCAATAAGGATTCGGTGATAATACACCTCCCACGACTTATCGGCTTGCAGCGTGTTGTTGAAGTCAATCTCCGGTTCGGCCTGCCAAGTATAATATCCCCACAATGGTTCTCGGCTGTCGGCATTGTCGCGTCTGCGAACATTTACGATCTCGCTTACATCGTCGGTCAAAAGATCCAGGTATTCGGATATCGAGACCGTATTGCTTGGACCGAGGTTCAATCCCTCGCCAGCCAAAAACTCCTTGTAATCTTCTACGGTGCGAGGAATGAATAGATCTTGCGATTTTTCTTCGAGAAATTTATCGCATCCACTCCATGCAAGGCTCATCGTTGCAGTGAGTAGGATTGGTAGTATTTTTATTTTTCTCATGATGCTTCAAAATGTGAGATTGATTTGACAAGAATAGCCGGCTCGTGGCGGTACGGTACCCGTGCTCAAAGGCATTTGTTCCGGATCGCGCCCTTCCAAACGTTTATCTTTGAGTACAAAGAGGTTGCTTCCCTCCAATGTAATGCTTCCGCCGGCAATACTGAGCAGCTTGGTCAGCGAACGTCCTAAATCATAGCGCAAGCTCAACGAGCGACATCGCAAGAAAGAGCCCGATACGACCCGAATGTCGCTTTTGTTGTACATTTCCCAATAATTATCGGCGATGGGATATTTGTGTTCATAGCTCAGTAGTCTACGTGGCTCATCCGATAAGGCAGGAATATTTGTGTGCTGTTCGTCACCGGGTTTTCTCCAGCGGTGGAGAAATTCACGACTCATGTTCTGTTGTGGATGCGGCAATCCTTGTCCATCGGTAGTGTAGAGATCGTTGAGTCGAGTTTTATTGCCCATACTGAATGAGAACAGTGCATTCAATGTCAGTTGCTTGTATCTTAGTGTGGAAGAGAATCCGCCACTGAGGTCGGGTTCGCGTTTGCCCGAATAGACGAAAGCGGCATCAAACGCTTCTTGTTGGCTGTTAATGATGGTCTTTCCGCTTTCATCGGTTTCTTTATCTCCGTAGAACATGGCGTTTCCGTGGTTGTCAAGGCCTTTGAAGCGATAGGAGTAGAAACTGTTGACCGAATAGCCGTTGCGCACCAACGTTCCGTTGAGGTAGTTGCGCCAATGTGGGGTTTCGTCTCCTTCTTTGATAACCTTATTGTGATTCTTGCCGGTGTTAAAGGAAAGACTCCATTTCCAATCTTTTGTGAGGATGGGAACCACGTTGAGAGCCATTTCCCAACCTTTGTTCTCCAAATCACCTGCATTGATGGTTACTGTGGTGGCGCCGTTATAGGCAGCAATGGTACGGGTCACAATTTGGTCATAACCTCGCTTGCGATAGATTTCCAGCGTTCCTGACAGACGGTTGTTGAGAACCGAAAAGTCCAATCCAAGGTTATGCGAAACGGTCTTTTCCCATCGAAGGTTGTTGTTGGGAAACTGTCTTAGTACCGACACAAAATCGTGAAGGATGTTGTTGTAGTTTTCCTGCTTCACGATCAAGTTGGGAGTTTGTTCGCGGTGTACATTTCCTTGCACACCGTACGAAACACGTACGGCCAATTCGTCGAGCCATTTTGCTTGTTTGAGGAATGATTCATTGTGGACATTCCAACGACCTGAAACAGACCAAACGGGAAGGAAACGAACACTTTTGTCTTGTCCGAAGCGATTGGATCCATCGGTGCGAATGTTGAAGTTTGCGATGTAGCGATCGTCGTAGGTGTAGGTTAAGATACCATAGGCCGATACTGTATTCAGACGATTGTCGGTCAGGGTGGGAACTTCTCGTGTACTTAATTCGGCAAACAACGGATAGGAAGTGTGATCTATCAACGCAAATTTCTGTCCGCGGGCATGCATGTATCCGAGTTCCCTGCGAGCAAATCCGTCGGTTTGTACCGAAGAGAGCTCCTGACCGATGGAAGCAAACAAATGGTGACGACCAAATCCTCGGTTGTACTCTATGCTGTTCCGCCAGTTGTATCGTACACTGCGGTCGGAGGCATACTTCAGTTCACCTCCCACAGGTATTGCGGATTGTTTGCCAAAGGCAATCAGGTCTTCGGGCTGTACATTATAAGCCGTTTTACGCATTCGAGACACGTAGAAACTACGGTCTTCTGCCCACTCGTTCTGTTTGGTTTGGCTGAAGTTGATGCCAACCAAAGAGGAGAGTTTCAACCCTTCGATGGGGCGCCAATCTACGTTTAAGTTGATTTGCGCGTTGCGAGTATTCAGCCTTCGGCCACTTTGTTCCAGTTCATTGAAGATGTTGAACGGTAGTAATCCAAATTCGGTACTCTCATTGGCATAAAAGAACGGTTGACCTTGAGCATCGTAGGCAGGGATGGCGCGTGATGTACGATAGGCGTAATCGAGTAACGCCACCGAACTGTGGGTGTAGTGAGCGTTCTCATTGGAGATACTCAGCTTAAAACCGGCTTCAACGTTTTTGCCCGGCCGAGTGTTTATTTTCAAGAGAGTGGACAAGCGATCCACCTTTTCCGAACGGTTGGTGCCTTCTTGGTTCATATATCCCAAAGAAAAGTAGTAGTCGGCAAATTCGCTACCGCCCGATATGGAGGTGGAGTGTTGGTGTTTAAGCCCATTTCGGAAAAGCAACCCCATCCAATCGGTATTCATCTCCTTGAGTTGCTTCACGTTCTGAAGAAAACGATCGTAGTCTATTTCCTTGTTCCATAATTTCTTTAGTTCTCCCTCGTAGGCCATGTCGGTGGGTTGGTAGGAGCGGAATTCCAATCCTCGTTCAGCCATTTCTTCCGATACCTCGATGCGTTCTTTGGAGTTCATGAGATTCAGTAGCCGGTAGTCGGGAGCCAAACTTATGCCGAGGCTTCCCGTATAACTCACTCGTGGGCGACCTTTCAAACCCCTTTTGGTAGTTACCACTATGACCCCATTGGCTGCGCGAACACCGTAAATGGCCGTAGCACTCACATCCTTTAGAATGTCGATGCGCTCAATATCCGATGGATTCAGTCCACTAATGGCATTACCCACGAAGTTGGCGTTGTCTATATTGTTCAGTTCCTCATTGGAAACGGGGACGGGATTGTCCAATATCACCCCATCGACAACCCACAGAGGTTCTCTATCCCCGGTGATAGAAGATGAGCCACGAATGCGCACCTTCGGGGCTACACCGGGTGTACCACTGAGGTTTAGAACGCTCATACCGGCCACTCGTCCTTGAAGAAGCTGATCGATAGAAGTCGCCGATGGCATTTGTAACTCGCTCATGTCGATCGATGCGATGGAGCTCGAAAGTTTACGCTTGTCGATGGCTTGATAGCCGGTAATGACCACGTCGTCGAGTCCTACGGACTGAGCTTTGAGAGTTACCTTCAACGGCGATTCACCTTTCCATGTCACCGTTTGGCTCTCCATACCGATGAACGAGAAAATCAGTTCGATGGGTTGTTGAGGAACTTGGAGTTTGAATACCCCTTCCAAATCGGTGCTTGTGCCTCCTCCAGTTTTTTTTACTCGGACGTTTACTCCCGGCAAAGGAATTCCATCCACATCATACACGCAACCTTGTACGGTGAGCGATTCTTGTGCCCGAACGGATGAAACGGTCGAGAATAAACACAAGCACAATAGCAAGGCTCTCATAAATGTTAGAATGTTCATAACCAAAAGATAGATTAAAGGACCACAAATGTAGTAAAAGAGAATGAAGGGAAATGTTAAAGAAGAAAACTTATGGACTGTGTACGGATAGCGAGCGATCTGTTTGCATCGCCCTCAATAGGTATGAATGCTTTGCGCACAAAGCATAAACACTTTGGAGGGAAAGTGCAAGCACTTAGTTTGCCAACTGCAAGCACTTAGCTCGAAAGTCATAGATACTTTGCTTACCAACCACAGGCACTTCGTTTGCAACCGTTCGGGAGCCGTGTCCGATTTTCGGGATACTAAAAGCGGCATCGCCCCTCGAAACCCAATCGGGGTGTTCGAGAGGCGATGGTTTGAGCGGTTGTCCGAGTGGACGTTCTACGTTTCTCGTCGGTCGGATTGTTTGTTGTCCGGGGAGCGATTTACTTCAAGGCTTCCTTTATTTCGTTGTAGAGCAGCTCGTAATGTGCACGCAAACTGCGGTTGGCTGTCGAGGTGCGCAGACGGGCCAATAGGTTCATGATGTCCTTGGCTGCATTGTACTGAGCCGGGTTCTTCACCATGCGTAGGTCTTCCATGGGGTTGTATTCAAAGAAAGAAGCGGTGCGATGCCGATGCTCTTCTTCGTTTTGGAGCGAGGAGCAACAAGAGCATAGGCGAGGGAAGAGGTCGGTTCGAGGTTGGGTTTCTTCGACAAGCGAGGATGAAGCACCGCTCTTTCGTCCTTGGGTGGATCCGATGGAGCGTAGCAGACTATTGACGTGTACAATCTGAAGTTGACGCTCGTAGGCTGTGGGCGTTTGTCCCTTTATACTCTTACCCCATACGGTTCGGTAGATGTCGTTCATCATTTCTCCGTAGGTAAAGGCTTCCTTGGGTTGCAATTGTTCGTAGAGAGCCAAAGCCGTACTTACGGGACCGGCAAACAAACTTTTAAGCACGCGTGCTTGCATATTGGGGATGGAAACGATGAGTCCCGTTTTGTCGGTCACTTCCTTGGGCATCATCCAATTGGGGATGTCTGCGGTTTGGTCGAGCACAAACTTAAGTGCATCTTTCTGAGTTTTACGGTCGGTGAATCGGTAGTTGGTTCGTCCATCTCCGGCCACGGGTTCATCCATATAGATGCTACCTACGTACATGACGGCATGGAAGAGGTATCGCTCCAATTGATTGGCCACTTCGACGTAGGCTTCGCTGAGCCGGTCGTAGTTCTTGCCTTCTTCCACACACCATTGCGGCAAGTGCTTCATGATGTACTTGAGGTTGTTGATGCCGTATGTGCCTGCCTTGACCACATCATCGCTCAAATCCTCGCCTTGGCAAGTGGGGTCTACCGAGTTGAAGAATGACTGTGGCCCATAGATGTACATGGGATTCTTCTCCTTCTCGCGAATCCATCGGTTCAGGGTGGGCAACTCCTCTTCGGGTGTCTTGGCTTCGGGGATGGGTTTGTATCCCCAAGCAATGGCGTGCATATCGTAAATGCCCAAATGAGGCGGACGTAGGTTCACTCCTTTGTCACCGGGTTGTGCCACGTAGTTATAGCGAGCGTAGTCCATGATGGAGGGTGTTGTGCCATGTATGCGAGTGAAGGTGGCCGAGCGGAGCGAATCGGTCGGAACGGTGGCCGATGCACGGAAGTTGTGTAGCAATCCCAAGGTGTGTCCCACCTCATGAGCAGCCACGTAACGCAGCGATTGTCCGGTCACTTCGTCGTCGAAGATGGCTTTGCGCACCTGTTCGTCTACGGCTCCGGTTTGCACGAATTGCCAGTTGTGTAGCAGCTTTACGCTGTTGAAGTAGAATAGCACGTCGCCTTGTATGATTTCCCCGGTGCGAGGATCCGAGCAGCAGGGCCCCACAGAGTTCTGAACGGCTGTGGTTATCATTCGATAGCAGTTGTAGCGAATGTCGTCGGGGTCGAAGTTGGGGTCGTCGGCCGGATAATCTTTGGCCACCATGACGTTTTTGAATCCAATCTTTTCAAATGCTTTGTTCCAGTCGAGAATACCGGCTTTGATGTATGGCCGCCACTTGGCAGGGATGGCGGTGTCCACGTAGAAGACGATGGGTTTTAGGGGTTCCACCGTCTCTCCCCGTGCATAGGCTGCCGAGTCTTTGGGTTGGATGTTCCACCGCTTGATGTAGGCCAGTCGAGTCACCCCGTCTAGCTTGTCGGTGAAGTATTCTTTGCGCTCGTCAAAGTAACCGATGCGGGGGTCTGCCAAGCGTGGTCGCATGGGTTTTTCGGGCAGCAGGATGATGTTGCGCAGCATGGTCACGGTGAGAGGTTCCCCCGAGGTGTTGTAGCCCATTTGCGAACGTACTTGCAGGTTTTTGGGAAAACTTTTGCTTTCAACGATGGCGCAGAGGTCTTGTATGGGAGTGCCGGTGGGCGAGTTGCGGTTATTGCTTTTCTTGAAAGGGCTGATTTCTTTTACATCTGTAAAGAACAGCGGTGCCATCTCCACCAATAAATCGCCCTTGGGTGAGATGCCCCTGATGCGGCACGACTTCCAAATGGGATCGGTGAAATTGCGATCGAACGAGGCTTTCAAAGACGATTCGGAGTCGCAGATGGAGCGGTAGTTCTTTTTGTGAATATAGAATTTCTCTCCACGTGCAGAGAAGGTGATGAGGATCGGTGGTTGCGGCATTTCGCCAGCTACCGTGGCGATGTTGTTGCTGGTAGTGGCTACTCGGGAGGTGAGCAGAAGATCCTTGCCTAAAAGGAATTGAGGTACTTCAAAAAGAAAGAGGTTCCCGTTTTCAAAAACATTGATGAGACCGGCATGGCGACGCATGCCACGGATGGCTTTGCGATATTCCGTGATGGCCGGATGTTCGACGGGTGCAGTGGGAGTTTCGGTGGTCTGTTTCTTTTTCTGTTTCTTGTTTTGTGCCAACTTTTGTGCCAGCGCCGATGAGTCGAAAAGCAGTAAGGCAGCAAAGGCAAGAACAAGGCATAATGTTTTCTTCATGTCTTGATGTGTTTATAAAGGTATATGTTTTGAGGTTTGAATAAAAATCGCTCTTCTTGATCCGATGCACAAAATGCATTGTGAAGAAGGGCGTGGAGAAAGCGTAATGAAACTCGGGAAATATTGTCGGTGAAGCTTATTCCTCCTTTCCCGATTTATGCGTGAGTTCCAATGGCGTAGTAAAGTGAAGGCCGAGAAAAAGTGGAGGCCGAGGTAGATATATGTGTTGTGTTGTCGTGGTGTTCATGATTAGAAATGAGGTTGGGGCCGCGAAGGTAATAAATAAAGGTCAAAAAGCCATAGCCGGCCGAAAGGGGCATTTTTCTTCCCGAGTTTCATTTGTAGAACGGAGTAGTCATCGGTTTTTTCTCTGCCAACCTTATCGGGGCTTGCGAGATAGTAATTTCCCGCATGTGGTGAATAATGGTGGAAACGGTTGTAATACAGTCCCGTTTCGTTATCCTCGTACTGCCCTTGGAAATGGGAGGGGATAAAGTCTCGTTTTCCTCTCAGTTTGAACACCTCTCCATAGATGCCGAGCAGACAATCTCCCAAGGATGTCGTAATGCTTCTTTCGGCATGCGGTTGTATCATGGTATGTATACCTCGGTGCAGTTGAATGGTTTTTGTGTATCTCTTGCGTAACCTTCTGTCTACCGATGTGCAGTTGAGTGGTACTTCTGTATACATTGCGTTACATTATGTATACAGAAACACACAAAGCAAAGCATAGCATAGCATATAAAACTCCTCCTCGATAGTCCTCCTCTTGCGAGGTGAACAAAAAGGAGGCTGGGGTGGAGGAGGAGGGAGGAGAGAAGAGGAAGCAAGGGGGAGGCATGGCCTGTTCGCTCTAGTTCTTCGGTCTCCTTCTGCTTTACAGCCCTACTTTTTCCCTTAGCCGAAGCGGCCCATTTCCTGCCCGCTTGGGTTGATCTCTTTCCTTGCCCCTCCTTCTTTCCTTAACCTTAGCCAGCCGCTCCCTGTGCACCTACCTCGATTTTCTGCCCGCTTGGGGACTTCCGCCCCTTTCCTCCCCTTTGGGGTGAAGAAAAAACTTTGCTCGTTAGAAGACTTTTATTCAGTATGTTATTCTGTCTTCCCCTATTTTCCTCTAATTTTTCTTGTGTGATTATTTGGTTGTTTGTTTTGTAGTATCTACTTTTGCACCCGCTTTCCGAGCGAGGTGAGTGTGCGATTGATAGATTGACGGCAGGTTTTGCTGACCGGTTTTCGTAGAGAGACGCCTTGAGTGTGGCTTTCGAAAATTTTCTTCTGAAAAAGTTTGGTTGGTATTCCTAATATGTTTTATCTTTGCAGTCGCTTATCCTCTGTTGGATTGGCGGTCTTTTCGGAAGCGAAAGGGCTTCGTTCTTTGAAAGTTTGAAACGATACAAGTAGTACAAGATATTTAGATTTATAAAAATAGAACCGTCGATCCTTGCTTGTTTGTTTTTACAAATGGGCTCGGGTTTATAGCTTCGATAAATCGATCTT
>JAXFUC010000060.1:0-9977 GCA_034176395.1 Bacteroides sp.
GGTTGCACGGCACGGAAAATATAAGTTCCTTTGCAAGAGTTAAGAATACGTCCCTATGATCAAGAACCAAAAATACCGAGCCACAGACAAAATGGCCGACCTCATCAGCGACAACTACTCCTTGCTGCAAGTGATGAGCCGCTTCGGCCTGCCCTTGGGATTCGGCGACCGCACGGTCAAAGAAGTCTGCGAGCTCAAAGGTGTGGACTGCTCCACCTTCCTCATCGTCATCAACTTCATAGCCGAAGGTTTTTCGCGCTTGGATGGCAGCGACGAGCAACTATCCATTCCGGCTTTGATGGATTACCTCAAGCAGTCCCATCGTTACTTCCTCGACTTCTACCTCCCCTCCATCCGCCGCAAGCTCATCGAGTCCATCGATTGCTCGCAGGACGAGGTGGCCTTCCTCATCCTGAAGTATTTCGACAACTACACCGGCGAGGTACGCAAGCACATGGACTACGAAGACAAAACCGTCTTTCGCTATGCCGAATCCCTGCTCGAAGGACAAGTGCCCGAAAACTATAAAATCAGCACCTTCTCCAAGCACCACGACCAAGTGGGCGAGCGGCTCTCCGAGCTGAAAAGCCTCATCATCAAGTACTGTCCGCCCAAGGCCAACGAGAACCTCCTTAACGAAGCACTCTTCGACATCTATGCCTGCGAAGAAGCACTGGAGTCGCATTGCAAGATAGAAGACTACATCTTCGTACCTGCCATTGTGACTTTGGAACGAAACGTACGAGCCTTATGAACCCCAACGAAATACTGAAGGTAGCCATTGCCGAAAACTCCATCATCGTGCGCACCGGGCTTACGGGTGTGCTCAAACGGCTCACCGCCCCCAAGGTGCAGCCTTTCGAGGTGCTGTCCATGGAAGCCTTGCGCGAGTGCATCCGCATGCAGTCGCCCGAGGTGCTCATTGTCAACCCCCTGTTCTGCGACTTTTTCGACGTGGCTCGCTTCCGCGAAGAGCTTCAAGGACGCAAGATGCGCATCGTGGCTCTGGTCACCTCCTTTGTCGACCCACTAACCCTGAGCCGTTACGACGAGCACCTCTCGCTCTTCGACGACTGGAATGTGATTGCCGGCAAAGTGAATCTGCTGGTCGAAGAGACCGCCGATGCCGATGAGAATGAAGAGTCCGACTCGTCCGAAGCTCTAAGTTCGCGCGAGAAAGAGATTGTGGTTTGCGTGGTCAAGGGCATGACCAACAAAGAGATTGCCGAACAGCTCTTCCTCTCCATACACACGGTCATCACCCACCGCCGTAACATCAGCAAGAAGTTGCAAATACACAGTGCGGCCGGACTCACCATCTATGCCATTGTCAATAAGTTGGTGGCTCTCGAAGACGTCAAAGGGCTATAACGAGCTTAAATTATGTTATAAAACATACTTCCCTATTGACAACAAGCCCAAACCCGCTTATCTTTGCAGTGCAATTGGGAAATTGCAATATAAGGTAAAAAGAATAAAAGGATACAAGCGGTCGGAAAACCGACCTTGTTTTAGGTAAAAAGATTGATAAAAGTTATTACGTAGGTAATTAGAGTTTTTAAGAAAGAAGTGTTTTCAGGAAATTGTTGAACCTTAAAGAAAAGCCAATGGGCTTTTCTTGCCGCGGTGGCGAGTTGTTCCAAATGGGGAATCGGCTCGTTTTTTTTGTGTTCATACTTCGGCCGGTTCATCGGCATCACATCCTATCCCTCCCACTTGCTGTCCGTCGCATGGGTCACTCGTCCGCGACTTGCCCCTCTCGGGCTTGGGCACACGCGTGCCACAACTACAATCTATACATCCAATTCATGTATGTATCGGTTCATTCCCACTTCCCACCCTCGTTCTTTCTCGTGCCGACACGCGGTAGTGCGCGATGCGGTGTGCCCGTTGCGCATGTGCGCGATGCAAGACATGCACTGTGAAGGAATCAATCCTTGCCCGTGTCTCGCCGGACTATCAATAAGCGGACGAACCGCCTGAAAAATGTTGTGTCGCCGCTCGAGAGGAACTACTTCCTATTGCTTCGTGCCATCTTTTCCCGTCACTCATCGTTCTCGAGGAGATGCCACAGCAGGATTCACACCAGATCTACCGACCAGTTGAGCCCTTGAATTCTCAAATCCAGTTCGCGCAAAGCACGCGCATATTCATCGGTTTGTCGATGAAGCGTGGGCACATCGACCGTGTTCACAAACTTAATCTCCTGCCGACTGTAGCGCGCAGTAGGTTCGGTGAGGTAGTCCAACACTTCGCGCAAAGCCTTCACACGCATGGTCAGCACGTCTCTACGAGCCATGAGAGCCGTCAACGACTGACCCTTGTCCACCGTTTGCACATTGGTGAGATTGATGCGAAAAATCAATGTTTCCAGCTGTTCCAACAGTCGGCCCAGCTCCTCCAACAGTGAGTTGACATCCTCGGTGGGTTCATCGCCTTCTTGCACCTTGGAGGCTGTCTTGATGCGCCCTTTGAGCTGGGCGATGCGCTGTTGCAAATCGGCCCGTAAGCTCAACGCTTCTGCTAATTTCATAGATGTTCGGTCTTTGTGGAATGCGTAGCATCCCCGGTTACGAAGGCGCAAGGTAGTGTAAAGCCGCGAAATACGCAAGCCGCATCCGCTTGCCTTGGCAGCGGCGGCCGGCAATTCGATGGCGGGTGCCCGATAAGGACCGATGGTTGTCGAAGACAAGCAAAGACCAATGGGCAAGAGGCCGATGCTCGGCTGATAAACCATCGACACACATGGCTCGAGGCATGAAGCATAAACACTTGCCAAACAAAGTGCAAACACTTACCGACCAAAGTGCCCACACTTACCGACCCCGATGTAGGCAGTCGTTTCACTGCCGCCTCGCCCACGTCCCTTCTGCCGCCCCACGCCACAACCGATAGGCGGAAGCCTTTGCCCGATGGCGACATGGGCTTACGACGAAATGTTTATCTTTGAAGCTTCATACGCGTCCATATCCATGACCCCATCCGAATACACCGAAGTCTACGACCTCTTGCAGCAGATTCACGGCAAATCCGGTCTCGACATCGAGCAAGCCTATCGCCTCATGCGCGATGCCTTGGATCGCTTGTGCCGAGCCGAGGCTCAAGCCGTCCGCTTACAAGCCACCGACCTCTCGGCACGCATCGGCTACGTGGCCACCAAACATCACCTTCCCCTGAGCGAAGAGAATGCCCTACACGCCCTGCGTCTGCGAGCCAACGACTTGATGTTCCATCGGCGCGTCCCCCGCACCGACGAATGCCATCGCGACATCGGCACATTGGCACGCTTGGTGCAAACGCTCTCGGGCTTGCCCCTACCCACCTCTCTCCAAGCATGGGCCACGCAAGCCCCTATTTCCTCGGCACATCCCCTTCCGAAAGAACGGCAACACTGCCTGCGAGTCAGCTTCCGAGAGGCCGACGAGCGGTTTCTCTACGTACAAGCCGTGGACAACCCCGGCAACGAATGGCTGCGTCTGCATCGACCCACAGCCCGGGCCGATGAGGATTTTATCCACACCTACTCCCTGCCGTGGCCTCATGCCACCCTGCACCTCATCGACGTGGACACCTTGCCCGACGGCAGTTTGAAAGCCGACATGGCGGTGCTCGAACCAGACTACCTGGTGGACATCAGTGCATTGGCAGCCTGCCACCGAGAGTTCGGCAGTCATTCGGGCAACTATGCCGTGGCGCGCCTGCAACCCGGCTCGAACACCCGTGCGCTCTTGTTGGGAAACATCGTCAACCTTTTCTTGGATGAGTGGATTCAAGCCACGGACAACGAGCCCGACTACCGTGCGTGTATGCAAAAGGCTTTCAAGCAATATCCCGTGGAGCTGGCCTCGTGTCCCGACTTGCAAACCCCTCGGCAAGAACACGATTTTTTTGCCGACTGCCTGCGACACTTCGAGCATTTGCGGCAAGTAGTCAAGCAGACCTTTCTCGACCCAGGCTATCGACTCAACACCACCGAAGCCGTTCTGGAACCGACCTTCCTTTGTGCCGAGCTGGGGCTGCAAGGCCGATTGGACTATATGCAACAAGACCTATCGGCTTTGATAGAGATGAAGTCGGGCAAGGCCGACGAATGGTTGCTCCGTGGACGCATCGTGCCCAAGGAAGACCACCGCATACAGATGCTGCTCTATCAAGCCGTGTTGCAACGTAGGCAGACCGAGCCAGAACACGAAGTGCATCCTTACCTGCTCTACACGCGCTATCCGCTGCTCTATCCGGCCAGAGCCTCGCGCTCGCTGCTGCGCCGAGCCATCGACCTGCGCAACCGCATCGTGGCCACCGAACACAGTGTGCAAGGACACGAAACAGCCGAAGAAACCATCCGTTTTTTGAACCGACTGACTCCCGATGCCCTGAACGAGCGAGGGTTGTCAGGAACACTTTGGGAAAACTACCTCTACCCATCGCTGAATAAGTTTACCCGGCTCATGGCCTCGGCCTCCGAGGTGGAGCGTTGCTACGTGGGGTCGCTCTACGCCTTCATCACGCGCGAACTATACTGCTCCAAGGTGAGTGGTTCGCTGCACGAAGGCAATCGGTCAACAGCTGCCCTTTGGCAAGCCGCGACTGCCGAAAAGCTGGAAAACGGAGACATGCTGTGCAACCTGCGCATTGTCTTGCACCAAGCCCACGACGCCTTGCATCCACGCCTCAAACTCGCCGCAACCCAGGGCGACATAAGCCTGTCCAACTTCCGTCCCGGCGATGTCGTACTGCTGTACGAACGCACATCCGACCATCACCGAGCCACCAATCGCATGGTGTTCAAGGCCTCGGTCGAGGCCATCGGTCAGCGGTTCATCGACCTACGTCTGCGAGCCGCCCAGCGAAATGCCTCGGTGCTGCCTGCCGACAGCCTTTATGCCATAGAGCCGGATAGCATGGACACGGGCTTCAGAGCCATGTATCAGGGATTGACCGCCTTTCTGTCCACCTCGTCCGCACGCAGGGAACTGCTGCTGGGGCTGCGTGCCCCACGCATCGGGACGGAAAATTCAGCGACCGAGGGCTTCGACGACATCGAGCGGATAGCCCGAAAAGCCACCTCGGCCCCCGATTACTTCCTGCTCGTGGGTCCTCCCGGTACGGGCAAAACCTCGCGTGCACTCAAACGCATGGTCGAGCTATTGCTGGAGCAACCTCAAAATCGCCTCTTGCTGCTGGCCTATACCAACCGTGCGGTGGACGAGATTTGCAAATCCATCTCTTCCATCGCCCCCACCGTGGACTTCCTACGCGTGGGCAACGAGCAAGCCTGCGCACCCGAGTATCGCCATCGCCTTCTACCTCAACTACTGGAGGGCTGCCAACGTCGCAGCCAAGTGCTCGAAATCCTGAACCGCACTCGGGTGGTAGTGGGCACGGTGGCTTCGCTATCCGGACGGCCGGAACTATTGGCTCAAAAGGGGTTCGATGTGGCCATCGTGGACGAGGCTTCACAAATTCTCGAACCGCAACTGCTACCCATCCTCTGTGCAAGCACTCGCTCGGGAGCGGAAGCCGTGGGGCGATTCATCTTGATAGGCGACCACAAACAGCTGCCGGCCGTGGTGGTGCAAACGCCTCTTCAAAGCCGAGTGAACGAAGCCTCACTGCGCTCGCTGAATATAACCGACTGGGCCGAATCGCTCTTCGAGCGACTCTACCGTTTGGCCTCCGAGCGCAACGACAAGCACACCACCGACCTATTGCACCGCCAAGGACGTATGCACCCGGCCGTGGCCGCCTTTGTCAACCAAGCGTTTTACGAGGGCAAACTTCGCTCCGTGGGGCTTCCCCATCAACAGGAACCGGCCGAGCAACAGCCACGCCTGGTTTTCTGCCCCTCGCCACCCGAACCCGATGCGCCGAACCTCAAGACCAACCGAGCCGAAGCCCGATGGGTGGCCCGACTGGCTCAAGAGGTGTATGCCCGCCACGGATTCGACTTCGACCCAGCCACCGATTTAGGAATCATCACGCCCTACCGCAGTCAGATTGCCTGCATCAAACACGAACTGGAGCAAACGGGCATCCCTGCACTCGCAGCTGTGACGGTGGACACGGTGGAACGCTATCAGGGCAGCGAACGCAACGTCATCATATATTCTTGCTGTGTCAACCGACCCTACCAACTGCGCATGCTCAGCCAAGTGAAAATGATCGACGGACGCCCCGTCGATCGAAAACTCAACGTAGCCCTGACACGCGCGCGCCACGGACTCTTCGTGGTGGGTGCGCCCGAACAGCTGAAGCTATCGCCCCTCTACGCCGACCTCATCGAAGCATGCACACCCTACCAAGCACCCACAAACACCCAATAAAAGCCCTACGAAACACCCGATTAGTTTTTGACATACCTTTGTAGAAACTTAATCCTTAGGAAATATTCCATAGGAAGTTATTAATGAAATCTTTATCTTCAAATCGCTTATGACCCTATACAACACATTCGGAAAGCAGGCAGAGCAGAGCATATGGCCAAAGCTACACTACATAAGCCTCGGTATAACCATGGCTTTGTATGCCTTGGCTCTTTTCATGCCGGCACTCGAAACAAAAAAAGAACTCCTGCGAGGCTCCGACCTATTGCTTTACGGTATTTTCTCGATTATAAGCGACTTATCACTTTTCTTTATTTGGCTCTCGAACCTACTCTTCTTCATTTCCCTTGCGCTGAATTTGGGGCGTGTGTTTCATCCGTTGGTACTTCTGTTGTCACTTATAGCCACCATCCTCGGCTGTCTAATGATGGTCAAGGGCGAGATTGTCGGTGATATAGACATACCGATAGTACACTACCATGGGGGGTACTATGCTTGGATCGCAAGTTATGTAGGCTCCTTGCTATCGAGTCTCATCGGCTTATGTGCGCGGAAGTCTGTGAAGAGGGTACCCGGATGGGGCACTAAGCCTTGAACCGTCCCATTTGTAGAGGAGCCTTTCCGAAGGGCTGCTTCTACCATCGAGGGTTCCGACTTCGGTATTGATAGGATTTTCGAGTGCAGATATACAATCGGCACTCAACAAAAAACCCGGAAAATCCGTAGTGGACTTTCCGGGTTCTCTTGTGTTTCGACAGCAATTTGCAGCCTACCGCTCCAAGGCCATCAATAGCTGATCAGCGGTTCCAATTCCTTGGCTTGTGCAATCATCTTTTCCAGTTCGGTCACCGAAGGAATGCGGTTGCAAAGGTTCTTGGCTTCGTTGGTGGCAACCAGCTTGGCGTGCAAGTTGGCCGGGATGCGGTGACGGAATTCCTTCACGGTGTCCACACCTGCAGCTTCCAAGAGTTCTGCAAACTGTCCGGCTATGCCCTTCACCCGAAACAGATCCGAATGGTTTGTCCATTTCAAGATGAGTTTCTCACTGATACCGGTTTCTTCGGCCAAGAGTACGCGTCCTTTCTTCTTGGCACACTTTTCCAATAAGTCTTCGGTTGTCTTGATACCTGCGGCGTTCAGCTTTTGTGCGTACACTTCGCCAACGCCCTCAATGTCTACAATTTTATAAGCCATAATTCTTTCTTTATAAGTTAGCAATCTGATTGACGGATGCAATATACACATTCATCCTTATACAGCAAGCTACTCTTTATGTCAAAAATTTCTAAATTCAAGAAAATAACCGTGAGAGATGCCCTTCGTAAGTATTCGTGATGCCCACATCATCGGACGACACGGAGGTTTGACCGTGTAAACAACCGAGGCAGACAGCCTTTGTCGCTCAAAAACGAGATGATTGCAACTCGCTCGGCCGAGTTTTACGGCTTTCACGGCAAGGAAGGTTGTCTTTCTCAAAAGAATTATGTTTCTTCGTGGTTCAAACCATGTCAATCATAAACTAAGCAATATGGAAAACCATCTCATTATCATGGCCGGAGGCATCGGAAGTCGGTTCTGGCCCATGAGCACACCGGGTTATCCCAAACAATTTGTCGACGTAATGGGATGCGGACGCTCCTTGCTCCAGCTCACATTCGACCGATTTCAAGGTATCTGCCCCCCGCAAAACGTTTGGGTAGTGACCTCCGAACGCTACGTGGACTTGGTCAAAGAGCAACTGCCCGACCTGCCTGCAAGCAACATCCTGCCCGAGCCTTGCGCCCGAAACACAGCACCTTGCATTGCCTACGCCTGTTGGAAGATCAAGAAACGCCATCCACGTGCCAACGTGGTGGTAAGCCCTGCCGATGCGTTGGTCATCGACACAGCCGAGTTTCGACGTGTCATTCAGAAAGGATTGGACTACACTCGTCTGAGCGATGCCATTCTTACCGTCGGTATCCAACCCACCCGACCGGAGACCGGATACGGATACATCGCCGCAGGCAACCGCTTGGCCACCGATAAGGAAATAGCCGTGGTAGACGCATTCAAGGAAAAACCCGACCGAACCACAGCCGAGCAGTATCTCCAAGCAGGCAATTACTTTTGGAACGCGGGCATATTCGTGTGGAACGTGCATACGGTCACGGCCGTGATGCGCGTGTATGCCCCCGCCATTGCCGAGGTGTTCGACGCGCTCTATCCCCACTTCTACGAACCCACCGAAGCCGAGATGGTGGCCAAGCTCTTCCCCACCTGCGAGAGCATATCCATAGACTATGCCGTGATGGAGAAAGCCCAGTCCATCTACGTCCTGCCCGCATCGTTCGGGTGGTCCGACCTTGGCACATGGGGTGCCTTGCGTGGGCTGCTGCCACAGGACGATCGGGGCAATGCCTGCGTGGGAGCCGACATTCATCTGTACGAAAGTAGCAATTGCGTGGTACACACATCCACCCCCAAGCGTGTGGTGATTCAAGGCTTGCACGACTATATCGTGGCCGAGCGCGAGGGCACATTGCTCATTTGCAAACTCGACGAAGAACAGCGCATCAAGGAGTTTTCCGCTCCCTAAATGGGCTTGTACCGCCGTGGGCAGGGGATGTAGAGAGGTAAAAGCATGAGTGTTGGGAGATAAACACACGAGTACTGAGAAGTAGACACACGAGTATCGAAAAACCGATGCACGCGCATTGAATGGCCGATGTTCCACCCTTGAGAGGTAGGTAAACGAGTGTCCATTGCTCCATGCAAGGGCACGGAGAAGTTTCCGTCCCGGCATTGCCCCACCAAGTTCTCACCACCGGCACAACATCCGTTTACAGAACGACCGTCCCCCGAAGGCTATTGGGCTTCGGGGGACGGTCGTTTCATGAGCCATCGCTCCTTAGCGCGCCTCCACCCGGAGCATCATTCCCGCCCCATGTGCCGTAAATTCGGGTGCATACATCGACTGAATCGTGGCCGGAGCAGCCGCATATTGCCCGGCTTGTGCCACGTAAGCGCGGTGTTCGATCAGGTGCACACCCTTCTCCAAGCGGTCGAAGAAGAAGTGAGTGGCCGCATCTTTCACCTCTTGATAGAAGCTCGCGCCCGACGTTCTGCGATAGCCCGACAGCACATCCACAGGCTCCAAACAAGCCGCACGACCATCCTTGAGGTGGACAAACTCCATGGTTCGATCCATGCGAATCACCAGTCGGCTCACCACCACTTGACCCACACGCAGCTCTTCACCCCGGGTCAACGGTTGCAAAACGGTTTGTCCGTTTGCCGTGCGTTCCACATAGAGCTGCCGTTCCAACGTCATTCCCTTGCCGGCTGTCTGCACTTCGTCGATGGGCAGTTCGTACCGAGCATAAACCGCTCCCCACGACAGTCCGCGACTGCCTTTCTCCACCACAAGTTCGGTTTGCTTCAAGGCGTGTGGGTCGGTATAGCTACGTTTCACATAGTTCAATCCCGCCCCGGTGGCATCGGCTGTGGAGAGGGTTTCGCGTCCCAGCCTCAAGAGGGTGTGTCCGTCGGCATCGGTCGGCAGTTGTCGGCCATCGAGCAAGAGGGCATAGACGGCATCGGCCGTGGCCAGGGTCGACTCCCAGGCTTGGGTTCGCTTTTGGGTGAGCAACCATCGGCGCATGGCCGTCAGCT
>JAXFUC010000061.1:0-4243 GCA_034176395.1 Bacteroides sp.
ACATAGTATTTGTAACATTAATAGTCAGTTTTTTATTCGTTAATTCCCATAACTCTTTGGGACAGAACTTGCATCCCTCGGCTATAAATCCGCAGATACAAGTAAAGGGACGAGTCATTGACCGAAGCGGAGAGCCGTTGATCGGTGCTTCTGTGCGTGTGGTGGGAACTTCCTGGGGGGCACATACCGATGCACAAGGGTGTTTCTCCTTTGTGGCCTCTAAGGGCGAAGCAAAGCAGCTTGTTTTGACCATCAGTTTCATGGGCATGAAAACTCAAACGTTGGCGTACGATGGACAAAAGGAACTTGTGGTTGTACTAAAGGATGATTTGAGGGCATTGGAAGAAGTCAGCATCATTGCCAATCCCAATATAAATGCCTTGGACATGCGAGCGCGTTCGGGGGTGGTGGCCACAGTCGATATGAAGACGCTCACGCAAAAGCCGATGATAGATTTTACATTGGCTCTGCAAGGTAGTGTTCCGGGTTTAGTAGTAACCAATCGAGGACTACTGGGCGAGAAGCCCGAAATACGGATTCGGGGTAATAGTTCCTTTCGTAAAGGTGACAAAGCCAATGAACCGTTGTATGTATTGGATGGGCAGATTATCAGTTCCGATGCTTTTATGACCATAAATCCCATGGATATTCGGGAAGTAAAAGTGCTGAAAGATGCAGTCGCTTTGGCACTTTATGGTGTTAAGGCGGCCAATGGTGTTTTGGAGATTTCGAGTAAACGCGGCATGGCCGGTCCTTTGACAATCTCGGTAAGCAGCAACTTTGGAATCACCACCAAAGGACGACAAACCACTGAGATGATGGATACAAGTGAGAAGTTAGAGTTGGAACGATTGATGAAGAATGAAGCAGCTCCCGGATATTTCTTGAGTGAGGATTATACACAAAGCAAACACGTTACTTTGGCCGATATCGGTAGACGTTATGCCGCTGTGTTTGGAATCTCACCCTCCGAATCGAGAGAATACTACACCCAATATGGGCAAACGGAGTTAGAACAACTTAAACAAATAAATACCAATTGGTTTGATAAGCTGATGCACACCAATATCTATCAAAGTCACAATTTGAGTCTGCGAGGTGGTGTGGAGCAAATACGCTATTATGTATCGGGCAATTTCGCCTCCCAAGGAGGTCAATTACCGGGCAACGAAACCAAGCGTTTTACCGGTCGATCGAGTATTGATTTGCATCACGACATTGGTCTCTTTTCGCTTTCTTCCAACTTAGGATATGCGGTGACCGAAAGTCCCAACAACGCTAAGTTTTCGTTGCAAGATATGGTGTATAAGCTCAATCCCTATGAACGTGAAGATTCTCCTCGGCTGTATTCTTATCCGGGATTAACGTTTCGAGACCTCTTTGATCAGGTGCGTAGAACCTCTACCGAGAAACGGTTCGGGACAACACTTTCGATGAACTTAAAGCCATGGAAGCATTGGCAGTTGGATGGAATCATTGGATTTGATTTCTTACTCAGTGAAAGTTTGCACATCATTCCCGGAACAAACCGAGATGAAATGAATAGCAAACGCTCCATTGAGAGAGGACGATTGGATCAATCGCGAAATACCGACTTCAACTACTCGGCCAATCTACGTGCTACGTACCAAAAACTTTTTGCAGAGCATCATGATTTGACCATATCGGTCAACACCGACTATTATTACAACAAGCGAGAAGTATTAGGAGTTGTTGGGCATGGATTAGGTAATCAGCTATATATCAATGGGGTGAACCATTCGTTGACAGGTAGCTATAAGCCCGATTTTTCGGGAGGCAAGACGACCATAGCCCAAGCCGGTTTGGGCATTGCTGCCGGCTACACTTATAAATCGTTTGTCGACCTCTATGCTTCTCATAAGGCCGATGCTTCCAGTATCTTGCCGGCCGATAAACGGTGGAATAGGGCTTGGGCATTGGGTATGGGGCTTCACTTCGACCATTTTTGGCCGACACACGTTAAAGAACTCTTGTCCACCACGGCTCTGAAAGCCTCCTGGGGTTCTACTGCAAGCTTGGGGGCGGTAGATGTTTCCTTGGCTATTCCCGTCTTCAATTATAGCGAAACGCAGTACTATGGCTCTAACTATCGGTTGTTGTCGCTCAAATCCATGTTTAATCCGTCGTTGAAGCCCGAGAAAGTGTCCGATCTCAATTTGGGGCTTTCGTTGGGATTTGTTCGGAATCGCTTTTTGCTGGATTTGCAATGGTACAACCGTACCACTAAAGAGGCGTTGTTGAATGTGAGCATTCCTTCGTCCAATGGCTTTTCGACCATGTTGAAGAATGTAGGCGAGTTGCAAAACCGAGGGTTGGAATTGACGTTGTCGGCTCGTATCTTGCAAACCGAAGATTGGAATATGACTACCCGAGTTTCGGTGGCTCGCAGTTCAAACAAGGTGCTCAAATTATACGGAGGTTTGAAACGTATTTATAGTTCTACGGAGAACGAATTGCCCGATTATGAGGTAGGGCATTCTTACGATAATGTATATGGATTTGACTTCTTGGGGATAAACCCTTTGAGTGGCTACCCTAAATATTTATCGGCGACAGGCGAAGAGAAAGATTTCTCGGATGTTGGATTGAAGTACGAGGACTTTAAGATCTTGGGGCATGGAACACCTCCCTACCAGGGTTCTTTTTCTATCAACTTGGGATATAAGAATCTGGAGCTCGATGCGCAGTTTTATGGCGTCTTTGGCGGCATAAAGCCATACGGCATGAGCTATGTGCGTAAGCAGGAAGATGCCAACCTAAATGCCATAAAGGGGCAATTGGAGCGCACGTGGTTTGCACGAGGCGATGAGGGTAAGCTTTACCCCTCGCCTGCAACTTCGAGCGGTGTGATGAATGCCTATCGTTCTGTGCCCAATAATCGGATGATTGCTCGCAGCGATTACTTGAGATTAAATATGCTCTCTTTACGTTTTCGAGTTTCCGAGCGGTGGCTGAAGAGGTTGGGAAACTTTGCTAACTATGCTTCCATATCCTTTCAAGGCTCTAATTTGTTCATGCTTACTCCCTACAAAGGTGGTAGCCCGGAATCGGGAGTTTATGATTTGTCCTTGCAGCCTGTTTATACGTTGAATGTAAATTTGAATTTCTAAGAATGAAGTCTATCACTATTGGCAGTGGGGTCTTTGTGTTCTTGTATGCGATTCTTTGCGAAGGATGCACGCTTAACCTGACGCAGGACAATGAACTTACCGATCCTAAAGCCGTCTACGATGTCTCGTCGGCTTATGAGTTGTTATCCTCTGCTTACGATGAATTGCCTGACGCTCAGCTACAACTGTCGCTCTTGGCATCGGATTTTGAACCTTTGCCCATGGCAAGTAACGATAAGGAGCTTCGTAACCTATATTATTGGCAAAGCAAGGAGATAAGAGAACTTGCGCAGAGTCTATGGGAAGGATATTACCGGGCAATTTCGTCGATAAATCTGATAGAAGAAAGGAGCATTCTATTGGGTGAGAAGAACGCTGCTTACCATTATTTGATGGGCGAAGTTTATACATTGAAAGCCTACGTCTATTTGGAGCTACTTTCTTTGTTTTCTCCGGCCTATGTTGAAGGCGGTGGTGCTCCTGCTGTTGTCTTGAAATCCTTGTCTCATGCCGAGACTCTTCCCCGCTCTACACAATCCGAAGTACTGACGACTGTTTTTGCGTTATTGGATCGAGCGGATGAACATTTTGAATCGGCTTCCGACTTTGTCCCCGAACATAAAGGCGACTATTATGTCTCGTCCGAAACAGCTCGTGCGGTTCGCGTTCGCACCCTTTTGTTTCAAGGCGATTATTCTCGCGCCTTGGAAGTTTGTAGCGAATTGCTGGCACGTCGTCCACAAGCGCCTTGGAGAACAGATCTTGTGTTTTGGGTCAACACGCCTCATGATGCGTTGTTCGTGCAAAGTAGGCGCACGCGCATTTATACCGAGTTTTATCACGATTATGCAGCTTGGCGTTCCAATAAGTTTGCAGTTGCAACGGCACTGATCTTCGACAAAGGAGATAAAAGATTAGGCACTTATGTCTTATCCAACGAAGGCCGAGTGAGTTACGCTCCGGAGACTACTCAGCTGATGGGAAAGTATAACTACGCCAATATGGAGCGTCAAGAGCCGCTGATGGGCTATCGCATCCGATGGAGCGAAATGGAATACATTCGAGCGGAGGCTTTGGCGAGGTTGGGACGTGAAGACGAAGCACGTCGGGCG
>JAXFUC010000062.1:0-4475 GCA_034176395.1 Bacteroides sp.
GCCCATTGCCAGCTGTATTCGAAGTGTGCTTCGTCCTTTGGCTCATAGTTGGCAGTGTCCAGGTAATTAACGCCCGCCTGCAAGCAAGCCTCCATAATGGTCAGGTCTTGATAGGGTAATGCTACGTTGATCACCATATCGGGCTTGAAGTCATTAAACAAAGCAACCAAATCTTCGACATTGTCTGCATCTACCTGAGCTGTACGAATGGCCGACTTACCGATTGCTTTCACTATTTTATCACACTTCTCTTTGGTGCGACTGGCTATCATGACATCTGTAAATACATCAGCATTCTGCGCTACTTTATGTGCCACCACGGTACCCACACCGCCGGCACCGATAATAAGGACTCTACCCATGGTACGTTCTAAGTTTATGACGTTAAGTAATTATAGTTTTATAGTACGGACAAAGATAAGATTTATTCTTTGCAAAAGAAACTATACGTAGGTTTCCAACAGTTTCACTTTGCCATTTATAGGAGAGATACTTACCTCCTGCGTGGTGGCGGGGAGCAATACGGTTTCTCCGGCCTTTACCTCTACCACATTTCCCAGATTATCAGCAATATGGCAATCTCCCTCCAAACAAATAAAAATCACGAAAGAATCCAATTCGGAGTAATCGCAAGTGATTGACTCGTTCATGTCATAAAGCGTTGTCGTGAAATAAGGGCAAGCCACCAGTTCCACAGGTTCATTCTCCACTGCCTCATAAGCCGTTCGGTAGTCATCCAACACCTCATAATCAATAACATCGCGTGCTTGCTCTACATGCAACTCACGCAAATTACCGGCAGCATCTCTACGGTTGAAGTCATAAATGCGATAAGTTATGTCCGAAGTCTGCTGTATCTCAGCAATAAAAGCTCCTGCCCCTATGCTGTGTATACGCCCTGCCGGCAGGAAGAATACATCGCCGGCCTTTATGTCGTACTCTTGCAGAACATCGGTAATCGTATTATTCAGCACTCGTTCTTTGTATTCCTTAGGAGTCACCTCTTGTGAGAATCCCGATCGTAATTTTGCCCCTCGGTCGGCAGCTACCACATACCACATTTCGGTTTTACCCATCGAGTTATGACGTTTCTTGGCCTGCTCATCGTTGGGATGCACCTGAATGGATAAATCTTCACGTGCATCGATAAACTTAATCAGCAAGGGAAAC
Source organism: Bacteroides sp. (assembly GCA_034176395.1). Lineage (GTDB taxonomy): Bacteria > Bacteroidota > Bacteroidia > Bacteroidales > Bacteroidaceae > Bacteroides. Next base: position 1,171 of record JAXFUC010000062.1, read on the forward strand.
TTATTCCCAAAGCGTGCATAATTGGTTTCTCCCACCAATTCTTCTCGAAAACGTTTCACCAGGTCGGTTAGTGTAAGCCCTTTATACGCTCCATTGGACACAATAGATTCATTATTCTCCACTCCCGAAATTTCCCAGCTTTCGCCAACACCTTTCAGAGAAGAGTCTAATTGCTTGAATGGAATAATTTTATCGCCCCCCCAAAGAACCTGCTTCAAAATGGGCTCAAACTTTAACGGATACATCTCTTTTGCTTAATGGTAATTGTACAAATGAATCAGAAAAACAAGGCAAACATACTAAAAACTTTGATTGATTTCAGCGTTTACTTTATAAAAGGAGATGAACGAAAGATATGCAAACAAGATGTAACATCTATCCCAATCGGAGAACTCGACCATGAAACTTCTTGCTTCGCCAACCACCGATCCAATGGTGGACAGATCAACTTCATTGACACATAAAGAACGCAGACCCAACAAGTGAACAATCATCAAATGCCCATAAAAACAAGAAGTGGAAGAAGGCATCCCTTCTCCCACTTCTTTATCCACGTTTCGTGGGTTATTATTCCGCTCTCAAAGTGAAACGTTTGAATGCAGTGACAGTCAAATCCTTGTCTTGAGTCTTCAAGAAGTCGGCCACTGTCATTTTTGCATCTTGAATGTATTCCTGCTTCAGCAAGCAAACTTCCTTGTAGAATTTGCTAATGCGACCCATAGCTATCTTTTCGATCATGTTCTCGGGTTTACCTTCCTGACGCGCTTTGTCGGCAGCAATTTCTTTCTCCTTCTCCAATACGTCCGCAGGTACATCCTGTTCGTCGATTGCAATCGGATTCATAGCAGCAATCTGCATGGCAACCTCGTGGCCCACTTTAGCATCTACCTCTTTATTCAAAGCAACCATCGTGCACAAGAAATTCTTACCTTGGTGGTTGTATACTGCGATTGATGCACCTTCAACTACTTCGTAGCCATCCAACTCCATCTTCTCGCCTGTAATACCACTACGATCAGTCACAGCATCTTGCACAGTCCCTGTTCCCAAAGGCAAGGCTTTCACTTCGTCCAAAGTCTTACACTTAGCAGCAATAGCAGCATCCAAAATTTCTTGTGTAAGTTTTACGAAATCTTCGTTCTTGGCTACGAAGTCTGTCTCGCACTTCAAGGCAATCATTGCTCCGAATCCACCCACTGTTTTAGCCAAAACACAGCCCTCGGAAGCATCTCTATCCGAACGCTTTGCAGCCACAGCCTGCCCCTTCTCGCGAATAATCTTCATAGCACCGTCAAAATCTCCGTTTGCTTCGGTCAGTGCATTCTTACAGTCCATCATACCGGCTCCAGTCATCTTGCGGAGCTTGGTGATATCAGCCATTGTTACAGCCATAGTATTTTACTTTTAATAAGTTGAGTATTGATGATGATTGATAAAAGAGCTTACTTGAATGCCGAGAGTTGAGAACTGCGTCTTCTTGCTTCAAAAACAACGATCCTCAACTCTCACATTCGAACTCTATGTCGAGCAAAGAGTTTATTCCTCTTCGTCTTCCTTCAGAAACGCGGCAGCCTTGGAAGCATTGATAGCTTCTTCGTCCGACTTGTCAAGACGAGCCTTTGAACTCTTTCTCTTGCCCTTGGTGGCAGAGGCTTCACCGGCAGCTTCCATATCGATCTTCTCAGCCTTGCGCTCTTCCAAGCCTTCAATCATAGCGGCACAACAAGCTTCGAGGATCACCTCAACAGATTTTGTGGCATCATCGTTGGCCGGAATCACGAAGTCCACATTGTTGGGATCGGAGTTGGTATCTACAATACCAAATACGGGAATACCCAAACGATTGGCTTCACGAACAGCAATGTGTTCCTTCATTACATCGACAACAAACAATGCCGAAGGAAGGCGAGTCAGATCGGCAATCGAACCCAAGTTCTTTTCCAGCTTCGCACGTTGACGAGAGATTTGGAGAATCTCGCGTTTAGAAAGGTTGGAATATGTACCATCGCTTGTCAGTTTGTCGATGGTTGCCATTTTCTTAACTGCCTTACGGATGGTGGGGAAGTTAGTGAGCATACCGCCCGGCCAACGCTCGATTACGTAGGGCATATTTACAGACTGAGCCTTGTCGGCCACAACCTGCTTAGCTTGTTTTTTAGTAGCAACAAACAGCACCTTCTTGCCCGACTTGGCGATCTGCTTCAATGCTTCTGCAGCTTCGTCGACCTTGGCAACTGTTTTGTGGAGGTCAATGATATGAATACCATTGCGTTCCATGAAAATATAAGGAGCCATTGAGGGGTTCCACTTTCTCTTAAGGTGTCCGAAGTGGCAACCGGCTTCCAATAACGTATCAAAATTAGTTCTTGACATGATGTTTTTTGTTTGTTTGTTTACCTTCTTTTTTTGTTTTTCTAAACCAACTGCCGAGTAGTCATCCTTGGGGCGACGAGTCCCGGTAGTTTAGATACTAAACGTTGTTCAGCGCGTTGAGTGATATTCCTCCACCATTCATTAACGCTTACTGAACTGGAATCTTCTGCGAGCTTTGGGACGACCCGGCTTTTTACGTTCAACGGCGCGAGGATCACGTGTCATGAATCCTTCGGCACGCAACGCCGACTTATCTTCCGGATTGATTTTCACCAATGCACGCGCAATCGCCAAGCGAAGGGCTTGTGATTGTCCGGTAAATCCACCGCCGCAAAGATTTACTTTGATATCATATTTTTCGGCTGCACCCAACTTGTTCAGAGGTTGCTTCACCACATATTGCAAGATTGTTGAAGGAAAGTACTGTGCAAGGTCTCTCTTGTTGATAGTAATCTTTCCTGTACCCTCGCTTACGAAAATACGTGCAATCGCACGTTTACGTCTGCCTAATGCATTTACTACTTCCATTCTTTACTTATTTATAAGAGTTAATATCGATGAGCTTCGGATTTTGAGCATCGTGCTTGTGTTCGCTGCCGGCATACACATAGAGGTTATTCAGCAACTTAGCACCGAGGATATTCTTCGGAAGCATACCTTTAACTACTTTCTTGAGCAGGCGTTCTTCGCCGTTGGGCTTAGCCATCAAGCGTGCGGGAGTCATCTCGCGTTGTCCTCCGGGATAGCCGGTGTATGACAGATAAACGCGATCGTTCCATTTGTTACCGCTCAACTTTACTTTCTCTGCATTGATAATTATCACGTTATCTCCGCAATCTACGTGAGGGGTGAAGTTGGGTTTGTACTTCCCTCTCAACAATTTTGCAACCTTTGCTCCCAGACGTCCCAACGTTTGATCTGTAGCATCAACG
>JAXFUC010000063.1:0-8427 GCA_034176395.1 Bacteroides sp.
TCATACTTCCTCGTTCTGGGTGCAGAGCGGCGAGTTCCGTAAGGTACTTTTCATACATGGGTTTGAACTTTGCTGTCGTGGCATCGTCAAGCATCAAAGCTTTCACTTGTCTGTCGGCATGCAGTGCAATGCGTTGCTCCTTGGTCAAAGGAGACTTTTCTTCAGATGTCGGTTTGCTTTGTGCGAAAGCTCCGGTGTAGCAACTTGCCAGAGCAAGAATTGTCAATACAATTGTTTTCATCGTTTGATCGTTTTTGTACTTATTGATTTCTTCTTTAAGTTTCACTCGATTCTGCGAAACGGTGAGCTCCCCGCCCCTTCTCAAGTGATGCTTTGTAGGCTTAGAAACTCAAAGAACCCAAAAGTTGAATGAGCCGTCTGCTTTTTGTGCTTTCTTAACGAAAAGAGGTCGTTTGAGAGATTATTCCGTTGTAAACGGCTTTCTGTATGTACAGCCTGCTTTCCATTCGGAACATCCATAGGCTGTTCTTCCTCGAATGATGTGTCCTTTCCCACAAAGTGGACAAATAGCTCCTATGGTGGTAGTTGTTTCGGCAAAGGATGATGGAGTATCCACCGATTGGTCATTGGGTTGGGTTGCTTGAGGAGCTACCTCCACCTTGTTTTTATTCGGTTGTCTTTTGCCTTTGCTTGTAACCTTATGCGGCGATTTTGAGGATGTTTCGTTTTGATCAACGGATGTAACTCGCCGATTGGTATTATCCGACAACACGCTGTAAACCAATTCTGAAACCATCGCTTTCAGTTCCTCCAAGAATTGCTTCGCATCATAGGTTCGTTGCTCGATTTCTCGTAGCTTCTTCTCCCAGAGTCCTGTAAGCTCTGCCGACTTCAACAGCTCTTCGTGAATGAGGCCGATCAGTTCTATTCCGGTTGGAGTGGGAATCAAATTCTTACGTTCTTTCCGGATATAGTTGCGTTTGAACAAGGTCTCAATAATGGCTGCTCGAGTTGATGGGCGACCAATGCCATTTTCTTTCAAGGCTTCGCGCAGTTCTTCGTTATCGACCAATTTACCGGCTGTTTCCATGGCACGAAGCAGTGTTGCCTCGGTATAAGGTTTGGGCGGATGGGTCCATCGTTCGTTCAAATCGGGTTCGTGCGGACCTTCCTCGCCCACTTCGAACGGAGGTAATATGTTTTCACCCTCCTCGTCCGACTCTTCTTTTAAATCCTCTTTGACAAAAACTTGTCTCCAGCCGGGTTCTAATACTTGTCGTCCCGTTGTCTTAAAGTTTACTTGCCCCGCTTGTCCTAAAACCGTGGTGGTAGAGATTTTACAGTCAGGGTAGAATACAGCGATGAATCGCCTTACAATAAGGTCGTAGACGTTTTGTTCCAAATCGGTGAGCTGTTGTGGGGCCACACCTGTGGGGATGATGGCATGGTGATCGGTGACCTTGGAATTATCGAAAACCTTCTTCGACTTGGGCAGCTTCTTTTGATGAAGCACCTCTGTCAAGTTTTCATAGCCCTTGAGTCCCTTCAGTATCGCCCCACATTTGGCATAGATATCGTCGCTCAAATAGGTCGTATCTACACGAGGATAGGTTGTTGCTTTTTTCTCGTATAGGCTTTGGACAAGGCGCAGTGTTTCTTCGGCCGAGTAAGCAAACTTCTTGTTACATTCCACTTGAAGGGAGGTGAGGTCAAACAGTCGAGGGGCATACTCCACTCCCTTCTTAGCCGTGACATCTGTTACTTGAAAGGGCGAGGTACGCACCACATCCAAGAAGGCAAGTCCCTCGTCCTTGGACGTGAATTTACCCTGTGTGGCTGTGAATATGACTTCTCTATAACGAGTCTTGAGCTCCCAATAGACTTCGGGGACGAAACGATCAATCTCGCTTTGCCGATTGACTATCAAGGCCAGTGTGGGAGTTTGTACGCGCCCGATGGACAAGACTTGCTTGTTTTGCCCGTACTTGATGGTGTACAAACGAGTGGCATTCATACCCAAAAGCCAATCGCCCACCGCACGCGACAGCCCGGCTTCGTAGAGTGATTGAAAATCGGCCTGGTCTCTGAGCCGAGCAAATCCGTCGCGAATGGCTTCTTCGGTAAGTGACGAAATCCATAGTCGCTTGACGGGGCAGCGAGCACCGGCTTTTTGCATGACCCAGCGTTGAATCAACTCCCCCTCTTGTCCGGCATCACCGCAGTTGACAACCTCGCCGGCCGATTTCAGTAGGGATTCAATCACTCGAAACTGTTTGTCGTACGTGGGGTTATCGATCAATTTGATGCCGAAACGGGGAGGAATCATGGGTAGAGCACCTAAGCTCCACGTTTTCCACATCTCGCTATATTCATGTGGTTCTTTCAGTGTGCATAGGTGCCCAAAAGTCCAAGTCACTTGGTAGCCATTTCCCTCCCAATAGCCATCTTTTCGGGTGCGTGCTCCCAATACATCGGCAATATCTCGTGCCACCGAAGGCTTCTCGGCTATGCAAACAATCATGCGTCTGTACTTGGATTAAACCAGCCGGTTTGTGGTATTGGTAGTCGCAAATCTTGCATCTTCTTGTTTTCGGGAATCAGCAACCTTTTTTACTTACCATGATGTTGAGTACCGTTGCATCGGTTTCGTTCATGGCTTGCGAACCGATGCGTGTCAAATTGCGAATACACTGATCTACGTCTTCATCCACAATACCTTCGGTAGCTGTAACCGAACGATTCTCCATAGCCATCATAGCCGAAAGCAAGGCGGTGGACACTCCGGTGCTTACTTTCATGGCACAACCCGGTTTGGCTCCATCGCAAAGCATGCCCGTGAGTGTGGCAATCATGTTTTTAACGGCAAATGAAATTTGTTCGTAGCTACCACCCATGAGCCAAGTGATGCCGCAGCTCGAGCCGGTAGCTGCCACCACGCAGCCGCAGAGAGCGGACAGCCGTCCCAAACTCTGTTTGATGTAAATCACCATGAGGTGGCTCATGGCTAAGGCACGAATCAGTTCCTCTCGTGTTTTGCCATTTTCTTCGGCATAGACTACCACCGGCAGAGTAGCTGAGATTCCTTGGTTACCACTTCCCGAATTACTCATTACCGGAATCATGGCACCGGCCATACGAGCGTCGCATGCTCCTGAAGTATAGGAAAGAATGCGTCCGAATATGCTATTGCCCAGCATCTTTTGAGGTTGTACACCTTGTAGAACTCGCCCTACCGAATGACCGTAATCTCCTTGGAATGATTGCTCGGCAGCTGCTTTATTCAACTTGGCCGTATCGAGAATGAAAGCAATGTCTTCAATCGGGGTGTTCAAGGCAAAATCATAGACTTTGCGCATTGAAAGTCGTAAATCATCGTTATCGCCTTCGAGAGGTTGGCAGAGGTCGTAATTTTTGTTCAGCAACACTTCGTCATCTTTGCGAATGTATATGTAATTGGTGTGCCCTCCGGCTATGATAGCGGTAGCTTCGTGCTTGCCGGATTGACATACAGCTTCGATGTACAGTTTCTCGGTAATATCTTCTCGCAACGAAATTTGAATGCGTTCCTCGTCAATGAACTTTTTCCCACGTTCTACAGCATCGGGAGTACAGTCTTTAAGTACCTCCAGTTGATATTCGGACTTCCCAATCAAAGCTCCCAGAGCGATGGCAATGGGCAGTCCAATCATGCCTGTACCGGGGATGCCCACCCCCATAGCATTTTTCAATACGTTGGCACTGAGTTTGACATGTATTTGGTCAGGAGTTGTTCCCAATACTTCGCAGGCTTTGGCCACACAAAGCGATACGGCCACCGGTTCGGTGCATCCCACTGCCGGGATAACCTCTCTCTTTATCAAAGCAATGATTTGCTCTTGTTCAATGTTAGTCATAATGGAAAGATTTTGGGTTCATTTTTAACGAGGACAAAAGTAGAAAATAAAAGTACAGTACCCAATATGGACTGCGAAACATTGGATCATTGTAAGCTAAGTTCTTGGGCCCGGATATACTTATTTCAGGCTCCACCCCTTGCTTCGGGACTTGCCTGAAGGTAAATATGGAGCTTGAAGCTCCTCTAAGCTCACAATACTTTCTGGGAATAATTGAGAGAGGAAGTCAAATACAGCCAGGAACTCCAATAAAAGCGGCTATTCATTGGTTGAGATGAGGGCAGACAGCTTTCTCCCTTTCGTTTTCTCTGAAGAAAATTCAGAACACGGCCTATCCGAATGAGAGAAATCTGTGAAAAACAGAGAGAAAACAAACTCTTTAATCTCCATTTCAAAGGCTTCATTGAGGAGCACGCCGATACAGATACCATCCAATACCGGCATAGAGTATGTTGGGAATCCACACGGCAATGACCGGAGGTAATCCTCCATTGATGGTAAAAGTTGCTGTGATACGCTGAAATAGAATGTAGGAGAAACTCAAAGCCAATCCAATTCCCAGATGAAGTCCCATGCCTCCTTTGGTTTTTCTGGAAGAAAGCGATGCACCGATGAGTGTAAGTATGAAGGAAGCGAATGACATGGCAATTCGGTTGTGGTATTCTATTTCAAACTCTTTGATATTGGCAAAACCACGTTTCTTTTGCTTGTCAATGTACTCGCTCAACTTCGGTAGGGTAAGCATCTCTTGCTGGTTTTTCATAATCAGGAAGTCTGTTGGGTCCATGTTAATCAAGGTGTCAAGTGTACTTCCTTTGGTGATGGTCTCTTTGAATTCTCCCATCTCACGAATCATGTAATCGTTGATGATCCACCTATTGACTTGTGTTGTATCGTAGGTAATACTTCTGGCGGTGAGGTGGGATACCATTTTCTTATCGACGAATTTATCCAATGAAAACCGGTTACCCGTCTTGGTGGCATCGTTGTAGCTGTCTATGTAGGCAAAAACATCTTTGTCCACTTCCAACTGTACATTTCTGACATGAGTCTTTTTCTTAGGCTTGACATAGCGGTCTTCAAAGTTTAATCTTACTCTACTTCCATTGGGTACCACATACGCATTCATACCGAATGTGAAGATGGCAATGACTCCGGCTGAAATCATATAAGGTCGAAGCATGCGTTTGAAACTCATGCCGCTGGAAAACATTGCAATGATTTCGGAGTTCTCCGCCAACTTAGATGTAAAGAAAATGACCGATATGAATACGAACAGCGGACTAAATAAATTGGAGAAGTAGGGAATGAAGTTCATGTAGTACTCGAAGATAATCTTGCTCCAAGGGGCTTCATTCTCGGTAAATTTGTCCATCTTTTCGTTAAAGTCAAAGACCACTGCAATGGAAATGATCAGAGCAATGGCAAAGACATAGGTACCCAGAAACTTCCGGATAATGTACCAATCGAGGCGATTGACGATTTTATTTAGTCCCAGCTTCCTAAACATAACTTTCGGTTTAGAGTCGGTTAGTGACTCGTTTCACCATGTCGGCTTTACATGAAGTGAAATCGCCGGCTAAAATATTCCTGCGTGCCTCGCCCACCAACCATAAATAGAATGCAAGGTTGTGAATCGAAGCTATTTGCATGGCCAGCAATTCTTGTGCATGGAAAAGGTGGCGTAGATAGGCTTTGGTGTACAATGTATCGACCACAGATGCTCCATCGGCCTCGATGGGTGAAAAATCCATCTCCCATTTCTTGTTGCGCATGTTGATGATGCCATCCTTGGTGAATAGCATTCCGTTCCGCCCGTTGCGCGTAGGCATCACACAGTCGAACATGTCTACCCCACGCTCAATACCTTCCAATAGGTTGGCAGGTGTCCCTACTCCCATTAGATATCGTGGTTTATCCGTGGGCAGAATGGCATTAACCACTTCGATCATTTCGTACATCTTCTCTACCGGTTCGCCCACGGCTAATCCGCCAATGGCATTACCATCCGCATTCTTGGAAGCCACAAACTCGGCCGATTCTCTGCGTAAATCGGGGTAGACACAGCCTTGAACGATGGGGAACAAAGATTGCTGATAACCATACAGTGGTTCAGTTTCGTTAAAACGTTGAATACAACGATCTAACCAACGATGGGTCAAACCCATAGAGTGTTTGGCATATGCGTAGTCCGAGTTCCCCGGCGGACATTCGTCAAAGGCCATCATGATGTCGGCACCGATTACTCGTTCGATATCCATTACCTTCTCCGGGGTGAAGAAGTGCTTGCTTCCATCAATGTGGGAACGAAACTCTGCCCCTTCTTCTCTTAGCTTACGAATTCCTGCAAGAGAAAATACCTGAAAACCACCGCTATCGGTCAGCATAGGGCGATCGAATCCATTGAAACGATGTAGACCTCCGGCCCGTTGAATAACTTCCAATCCTGGCCGGAGATATAAATGATAGGTATTGCCTAAAATGATTTGTGCTTGGATGTCCTCTTTAAGTTCTGTAACATGAACTCCCTTAACGGATCCCAATGTTCCCACAGGCATGAAGATAGGAGTTTCAATGGTTCCGTGATCGGTAGTAATGAGTCCTGCCCGTGCCTTACTGCCTTTATCGGTATGTTGAAGAACAAATTTCATACTCACCTTTATTCTTTCACAGATAGTTCGATTGCATCTTTCACACGTTCCTCGGTAATGGCCAAGGCGAAAACGTCCTTAACGTTGTCCACGTAGTGGAACTGAAGCCCTTTCAAGTATTCTTCGGGAATTTCGTCAATATGCTTCTTGTTTTCCGAACAAAGGATTATTTCGCTTAGACCTGCCCGTTTGGCAGCCAATATCTTCTCTTTGATACCACCGACAGGAAGGACTTTCCCACGCAGCGTGATCTCTCCAGTCATACCGATCCCTTTCTTCACTTTGCGCTGTGTCAAGGCCGACACCAGAGAGGTTGCCATTGTGATACCGGCTGAAGGACCATCCTTAGGAATGGCACCTTCGGGCACGTGGATGTGAATGTTCCAATGATCGAAAACTCGCTCGTCGATATTCAGTTCTTGCGCATGTGCTTTGATGTATTCCAAAGCCAACATGGCAGACTCTTTCATTACGTCGCCCAAATTTCCGGTCAAAGTCAACTTACCTCCTTTGCCTTTACTCAGGCTGGTTTCTACAAAAAGAATCTCGCCGCCTACAGCTGTCCAAGCAAGTCCGGTAACAACACCGGCATATTCATTGCCTTGATAACGATCGCGGGTGTATTCAGGAGCTCCTAAGAGTGTTCTCAGATCTGCCACCGAAACTTCGGGTTTTTCAATAACTCCATCGGTAGCGAGTTGGCGAGCCAACTTACGCATGATTTTTGAAATCTTCTTTTCCAATTCACGCACTCCACTCTCACGGGTATAAGATTCGATTAAAGCTTCCAACGTCTGTTTGGGCAGTTTGATTTGCGACTTCTCAAGGCCATTCGCTTCCGCAGCTTTGGGAACGAGGTGACGACGAGCAATTTCGATTTTCTCTTCAGTGATATAACCACTTACTTCAATGAGCTCCATACGATCGAGCAAGGGAGCCGGGATCGTTCCTATATTGTTAGCTGTAGCAATAAACATGACCTTAGACAAGTCGAAGTCTACATCCAAGAAATTATCGTGGAAAGCTGTATTTTGTTCGGGGTCAAGCACCTCGAGCAAAGCAGAGGAGGGGTCTCCTTGTCTATCGGAGTTTATCTTGTCGATCTCATCGAGGATGAAAACCGGGTTGGAAGAGCCGGCCTTGATAAGTCCTTTCAAAATGCGTCCGGGCATGGCACCTATATAAGTTTTACGATGCCCCCTAATCTCGGCTTCATCGTGTACTCCTCCTAATGACATACGTACATATTTGCGCTTCAAGGCCGAAGCTACGGACTTACCCAAAGATGTCTTCCCCACTCCCGGAGGGCCATAAAGGCAGATAATGGGGGATTTCATGTCCGATTTAAGTTTGAGTACCGCCAAATGCTCAAGAATACGCTCTTTCACCTTCTCAAGTCCATAGTGGTCTTTATTCAAGGTCTTCTCAGCTTGTTTGAGGTTATGGTTGTCTGAAGTAAAAACACCCCAAGGCAAGTTGAGCATAGTTTGTAAATAGTTCAATTGTACGCTGTAATCGGGCGACTGAGGGTGTGTACGTTCCAATTTGGCAACTTCTTTGGAAAAGACCTCTTCCACCTCCTTGCTCCATTTCATGTTTTTGCCCTTGCGACGCATCTCTTCAATTTCCTGTTCCTGCCCACTGCCTCCCAATTCGTCTTGAATGGTTTTGATTTGTTGCTGCAAGAAGTATTCACGCTGCTGTTGATCGATATCTTCACGAGCGCGCATCTGAATTGAAGCTTTAATCTCTGCCAACTGAACTTCTCTATTCAAGATCTCAAGAAGTCTGTAGGCACGTTCGCGGGCAGAGTTCAATCCCAGCAGTTCCATCTTTTCATCCTTCTTCAGGGGTAGGTTGGAACAAATGTAGTTAATCAAAAAAGAACGATGATGGATATTACGAATCGCAAAGATAGCTTC
>JAXFUC010000064.1:0-13886 GCA_034176395.1 Bacteroides sp.
ATTTCACAGTCGAGTTTATTTAAATCGGGTTGGCGGGAGGCACGCAAAAAATAATAACCGAATCAAATTGCAAAATGGAAGTATCGGGCGAAGCCCCACAACAAGAGAAGCTGCTTGAGCGTTTGTGGCGACTGGGGCAGGGCATAGAATTGTCCCGGATTCATGCGCGAAGGCACCACGAAATCGCGTGCTCCCTCGGGAGTCGAACCGATGAGAATGGGTGTTTCCACTTCGATGAATCCCAGTTCGTCAAGGTATTTGCGTACTTCGATGGTCATCTTATGGCGAAGCTCCAAGTTGGCTCGCACATTGCTTCGGCGCAGGTCGAGGTAACGATACTTCATGCGAATATCGTCTCCTCCATCGGTGTTCTCCTCGATGGTGAACGGTGGGGTTATGGCCGGATTGAGCACATTCAAGGCCGATACGATGATCTCCACAGCTCCTGTGGGCAGGTGGTCGTTTTTGCTGAAACGCTCGTTCACCGTGCCTTGCACCTGAATGACAAACTCTCGGCCCAGCTTGTTGGCGCGTTCACAAAGCTCGGCATTATGCTCTTCGTTGAATACCAATTGGGTGATGCCATAGCGGTCGCGGAGGTCCACGAAGGTCATACCTCCCATTTTACGACTGCGCTGCACCCATCCCGATAGGGTCACTTCCTTGTTTACATCGGAAAGGCGAAGCTCTCCGCAGGTATGTGTTCTAAACATATCTTTATAGGGTTTTAATGATTGATTTCTTTGTCGGCGACTTCATCGTCTTTCTTAGGCGTGAGTCGTTTCAACAAGTTGCGGTTGTGCGAAGCGAGGTTTTCGACAATCGTGTCGCTGAGTTGCTTCCATCCGTTGATATAGCTTTGTGCCCGTTTCAGCACGCTTTGTTCCTCGCCCGATGCCCCCGGAAGCCAAACGTGCAATCCGGCCGGAACGAGTTCAATGTCCACCTGTTCGGAGGTGGTCATGGGATCGCCATCGAAGTGAACAATGCCCGGTGCTGTGCGCTTGACCGTAAGTCGTCGGCATCGGAAAGTTTTGATGCGACTGTTCTGATCAATGGTCTTATTGAAGAGTTGAAAGGCAAGCGACGGCACATCCATTACCGTAAAGGGTTCGAGCACCGTGACATCGAGCAACCCATCGGTCAAGGTTGCCCGGGGAGCAATGTAAGCGTTGTTGCCATACTGCGAAGCGTTACCGCAGGCTATGAGGAAGGCTTGGTGGCGATAGGTACCGTCTTCGGTCTCCAGTTCATAGGTCTCGGGCTTGTACTTGAGGCTCTCCAGCAGCGTTTGTTCCAAGTAGGTCAGCACGCCACGCCGTCCTGCCTCGGCAAACTTCAGGCTTACAAAGGCATCGAACCCCATGCCGCAGGTGCAAAAGAAAGGCGTTCCGTTGATGAGTCCATAGTCAATGCTTTGCAGTTGTCCGCGGTTGATGGCTTCGATGGCTTGCTTGGCTTCCATGGGAATGTGCAGATGGCGAGCCAGTCCGTTGCCCGAGCCACAGGGGATAATGGCCAAAGCGGTGGAAGTGCCGATGAGTGCCCGAGCCACTTCATTGACCGTACCGTCGCCACCTACCGCCACTACGATGTCAACACCCTGCGTGGCCGATTCTGCGGCCAGTTGAGTGGCATGTCCCGCTCGTTGGGTATAGACAATCTCCAAGGCATATTGCTGGGTATCTATATGCTTGGAGAGCAGTTCCACCAGGCGTTTCTTGTCTTTGCGAGTGCCCGATATGGGATTGACTATACACACTATCTTCTTCATCGAGAGTCTTTGAGCGGTAAGAAATGCAAAAATAAGACTAAAAACCGAAGGATGGTTCAAAAGGTCGTACAAATAACATTCGTTCAAGGTTAAAACACACGATTCGTTCGGGATGGGGAGCGGGCATGCTGAATCCGTGTGGGTGAGGCAATGGAGGAGTAGCGGTTATGTGATAGGTATAGGGAGTGAAGGTTTGGCTCACTTTGTCCGAAAAAGAAGAGGTGTCGGTTCCGGAAAGTTTATACAGAGTTCCGAAACTACGAATCAAGTTGCGGTGTATATAAAGCATGACTTGGTTTATAGCCCTCACGTCCCGAATTGTAGTACTCATGTCTTGGTTCTTATTCGGGTGAGGTCTCTTGCTTTGTTTGTCTTCTATGTTGCGTGGGTTTGGTGGAGACTAAAACTCCTTTCTCCCTCCGTCGATGGTATGGAGAGAGAAAGGAGAAGACCGGGGGAGGTAGGGCGAACATCTACCCTGCACCCCATGTTTGAGGGGAGCGCAGCGGCTACTGAGTTTCGAAGAAACGAAGAATGCCTTTCATCAACACCTGCCGTGCTTCTGTCGTTTGTACGGCTTCCAGCGGGAATGTGGTGGCAATCACGCGATAGTCTTTGCCTTTGTAGGCAATGCCTGCCCCTTGACGACCATCGGTGTAGAGGAAGGCCGAAAAAGCCGAGCCTGTGGGTAGGATGCAATCGGGAGAAGGAACGGCATAACATACTTCGTTGGCACGATGTTCGATGCGGAAGGTTTGCCCCATGCCCTCGATGAGGCCGCCGGTCAAGGGGATATGCTTCGGACTATACTCGAATTTGAGTACCTCGCGGGTGAACTGCCGTTCTTGGGCTGTGCTTACCATGTCGCTGCCTATGTAGGCTCCGCTGACGAACAGATTTCTTCCTTCTCGACAATACTGAGTCAGTAGGTGCTGCATGGTGGGGCTAAAGGTTTTATGAGTCACAAGGGGAGATGTACCGGCCTTTTCCACTCCCAATATATAATCTACCACGGGATAGTTTGTCAGGTGGATAAAACCATTTTCCACGGCTTCATCACTGCACGAAGTGAAGCTGTAACCGCCGACAGCTTGGATGGCCGAGCCATGCAGGTAAGGATAGTCGAAAGTGTTGCCGGCCACTTGCAGTCCCACCCAATCGTTGGTGCTGTATCCCCATCCGCCTTCGGTCTCTTTACCGGCTTGTGAGCGTAGGAAGCCGGTTTGTGGGCCGCAGTAGGAAATGTTCTTTCCGTAGGCCACTCCGGGGTCGGACTCCAAATCAAATCCGGCTTGATCGGGGGTGTTGACCACCTGTGGGCCACTGAGTCGGTCGAATCCATTCACAATCAAAACACGACCGCGTTCGTGCGGAGCGAGGTAGGCCGAAAGGGTTTCCGAGGGGAAGCTCTCTCCTCCGTGGTTGACTGCCGCAATGCGAAACGAGTAAATGAGGCCCGGTTCTATTTTGATGCGATGGTGGGGCTTACTTACCCATATGCCGTTGTCGAATCCACCTTGCCCGATTCGTGTATAAACGATGTATCCTTGCGGATTGGCCGAGGGTTCGGTAGGGTCGGAAGTGGCTGTCCACGACAATTCAAGGGTGTGACGTTTCTTGCCGAAGCGTATGGCAAAGTTCTCTACCGGAAGGGGTTGTACCACATAGGGTTTCCCTTGCTGATGAGTTAAGAACCGCAGGATGCCCTTGTAGAGCGACCTACTTGCCGTGAATTGGAAATAGGGGTCGTGTCCCAGCTTCATATCGGCAAAGTTCTGATGCGAAAGCAGTTCGACAATGGTCGAGGGCACAGCGGGCAAGCGGGTTTCGCTGTAATTGCGGTCCCACAAGCTGCGTCGATTCCAAGAACCTGCTGCTGCGGTGATGTCTTTTTGCAATTGAGACAGCAGCAGGTCGCTGAGGTCGCGCGAAGCCAGGCGATCGGTGCCGTCGGCCAAACGGCCGTTATTGAAGGCGGTGGTGTAGATGCCCAGCGAGCCAACCTTATCATCGATCTTGCTGTAACCGGCATCGGTGTGTAGGCCCAAGGTCATTTCCAGCGGAACACGTTTGCCCACTTGGTTGGGATTGAATGCAGAGCCCCCCGACAGCAGATTCACCGCATTGGAGCGCACATTGATGTCGTCGGCATAGTCGTTTTCGCCCTTGCGACCGGCATACACTTCGTAGGGGAATCCGGCCCATTGAGCCGAGTAACGTGCTCCTTCGAGGTAGCGAGGCAAACCGCTGGTGCTTCCTCCTCGCTCGATGTTGCCCATGCCACCACCGAATCGCACGGCGTCGGCACAAACCACTCCGCTTCGTTTTCGACTGAGGTTACTGAGCAACACACGGCCATGTTCGTTGTTGCCGGCATCGAATTCAAAAGTGCCTAAGTAAACCCATGTGCCTCCACCCATGCGTTGATTGACGACGAAGTCGGTGGTTCCACCTCGGTGAAACACAGTGTAACGGGCATCGTCCACGCTGTTGGGCAGACTTTGATAGGATACATATACAGCATAGCTGCCTGCTTGTGGCAGTGTGGGTGCCCATTGTGCAAAGGCTTGACGTTTTTTGCTACGGGTGGTTGCAACCCATCGGCAGCTGCCTGCAACAAAGGGATTCTCACCGTCTTGATAGGTTGGCTGACGTTGGGCAAATCCTTTGACCGAGGCAGTGGCCCATGTTTGGCGATTGTTTGTTTCGAGATACAGAGATCCGTTGGGGGTGTCGTTGTCGACAATGACTTCGTTGCGCTGTGTGTCGCGTTCGCGCGGAGTATAGACCACGGCTCCGGCTTTCTCAAGCATTGGAATGAGGTAGGGAACGATGAACGCTTGCGTAAAAAGGTCCTCGGTAACACCAAAAAGGGGAGGACGCTGCCATTCCCAGTGATTGCGTTCGTTCTTATAGTATCGGCCATGGCTTTGCCATACGGCCACATGGCGACCTTGCAAACCTGAGGATATGTCGTAGGGACGTGAAGTGCGAGTCACCCAAGCCGGTTCGTCGGATAATTTGCCTTGTGAGAGTCGGTCTTTGTCTGGGTGGAAACGATGGCGGTAGAAGTTGGGCACCAGCTCTTCGATGGGTGTACCGGCTACATACAGACGGATACGGAAGTAATAAACCGGGCCCGGAAGCAATTCTTGCACTTGTTTGTACACTGCCTCTACGCTTTGTTCGGTCCATGGTTGGTAGGCAAAGGATTCGGACACCTCGATGCGAAGTGTTTTCTGTTTGTAGTCGATCTGTACGTCTTTCAGTTGCGGAGCAGGTGCTTTGACGGGAGAAACATAGTTCAGAAAGAATGCTTGCAAACGTTCGCTGACAGCGCGATCTATGGAGTTTTCCTGTGCTTGTACGGAGAAGGCGGAGATGAATAGCCCGAGGGTAAGTAGGTAGCGTTTCATGAAAGAGGCTGTAAATAAGTGTTGGGCAAATGTAATACAAAAAGAGCGGCAAGGTGTTTCTTCCTTGCCGCTCTTCGGATTTTTTAGGTAATCAAGACCGATTTGCCAAGAAAGACGTATTGTTTCGTTTGGCAATCGTCCTCTATTTTCGGCTGATCTACGGGGCGACTTACAACGGAATGTATTCCACGAAGGCTTCCATGGCTTCGTAGGAAGCTAAGCCCAGGCGGTGATATAGGTCGGCCGTGGCTCGGTTTCTCTCTTCGCTACGTTGCCAGAACAGGCGTTCGTCGTTACCCAGGAAAGGAGCGCTTTCCATTTGCGATTGGTGCTTGAGGATGGAAATGCGTTTGGCTCGCAACTCTTCCGGACTGATGGGAACGGCCATTTCAATGTTTTCGATTTCCCATTCGGCCCATGCTCCTCGATACATCCAAAAGCGGCAATCTTGTAGCCACTCGGCCTTGGCTTCTTTTTCGAGGTCGATGGCTGCGAAAATCGCATCGGCACAAACGCGGTGAGTGCCGTGTGGATCGGCCAAATCGCCTGCGATGAACACCTGATGAGGCTTGATCTCTTGCATTAGGTTTTGGACGATACGAACGTCGGCTTCCCCGATCGGGTTCTTGTCAATCCTACCGGTTTCGTAGAAAGGCAGGTCGAGGAAGTGGCAATGGCTTAACGGAATGTTATTGAAGGCACAAGCTGTACGGGCTTCGCCACGGCGTATCAATCCCTTGATGGTTAACACATCGCGTGGATCGAGGTCGCCATCTTTTTTCTCACGTAAGAACTTTCGTATCTCGGCATACTTCTGATTGATTACTTCGTCCTTACTGTCGTTGAACAATTGGTTAAATCCGTTGATGAAATGCATAAAGCGTATCACTTCTTCGTCACCGACGGCAATGTTTCCGGAGGTCTGATATGCCACATGAACCTCGTGTCCTTGCTCTACTAAGCGGCGGAAGGTACCACCCATAGAGATTACATCGTCATCGGGATGCGGGGAGAAAATGAGTACTCGCTTCGGATAAGGGGTAGCTCGTTCGGGGCGATACGTGTCGTCGGCATTGGGTTTCCCGCCCGGCCATCCGGTGATGGTATGCTGCAAATCATTGAAGATTTTGATATTGACATTGTATGCCGAGCCATAGAGTGCAAGCAGTTCGCTCAGACCGTTTTCGTTGTAGTCTTTGTTGGTGAGCTTCAATATAGGCTTACCTGTGAGCTGACACAACCATACAATGGCGCTGCGAATAAGTTTATTGTTCCACTCGCACGAGGTGACTAACCACGGACGCTGAATTCGGGTCAAATGGGCTGCAGCCGAGAGGTCGAGTGCCACATGGGCATTGTTATGCGTTTGGAGGAATGAGGCCGGAACGTTATCGGTAATGGGGCCTTCCACACAAGCCTTGACCATATCGGCTTTATCTTCTCCCCAAGCCAGCAAATAGATCTTTTTGGCAGATAGAATGGTCGATACTCCGATGGTGATGGCACTCACAGGCGTGCTGTCCAGGGTGCTGAACGTCTTGGCCGCCTCTTTGCGTGAGGTACTGTCTAAAAGGATGAGACGAGTGATTGAGTTCAGACGTGACCCGGGTTCGTTCACGGCGATATTACCCACACGTCCTATTCCCAATAAGGCTACGTCGATGCCACCGGCCTCCCGGATGCTTTCTTCGTAGTACCGACAATGTTCATAGATAGCATCTTGGGCGATGCTGCTATCGGGGCTGAAGATGTTTGCCGGGTCGATGTCCACATGATTGAGGAAGTTTTGTTTGAGAACGTTGAGGTTACTGTTCACGGCATCGGGCGACAATGGGTAGTATTCGTACATGTTGAACACAATCACATTGCCGAAACTGAGACCTTCCTCTTTGTGCATACGAATCAATTCGGCATAGATTCCCATGGGAGTATTACCTCCCGGCAGAGCCAGTACAAAGCGTTGGCCTGCAGCTTGCTTCTTGCGGATGAGCGATGCTACCTCGTGGGCAACGTGAATGCCCCCTTCTTCCATCGTTTCATGGATGTCGGTAGGTAGCTTCTCCAAACGGGTGAGCAGGGTCTTTTCAAACTCATTGCTCGGTCGATAGTATTTGGTCGACACCCGATTGATGGTGATTTGTGAACTGAGGTTTGTTTTCATGAATAGTATCTGTTATTTGTTGTCTTATGTTGTTCTTTCATCTACTACTATAAACAAAGGTAGTTGATTTTTGTTGTACCCTTACCTACCCATTTATAGGTATTTCCATTGTGTTAGAGAAGGAGTGAAAAAGCATCGGCGTCTTTCCATGTGGGAAACTTCTCGCGAAAGAGCTTGAGTTGTTTCCCTTCGAGGGTAGCAATGGCGAAACCTTCGGTTCGATCGGGGACTGTGGCCAGTTCCTTGCCTTGAGGGGAAATGATGGTGCTTCCACCGTTGTAGTCCACGCCGAAAGCATCCGTTCCGATGCGATTGACGCCACACACAAAACATTGATTCTCCAGGGCACGAGCGCGCAGCAATACATCCCATACGGAGCGGCGACCGGTGGGCCAGTTGGCCATACACAGCAAGAGGTCGTAGGAATTGTTTACGTTTCGTAGCCAAACTGGGAAACGCAAGTCATAACAAACCGAAAGCATGATGTTCCATCCGCGATAATGTACCACGGTGGCCATCTGTCCCGGGCTGAAGTGTTGGTCTTCCCCTGCCATGCGAAACAGGTGTCTTTTGTCGTAATAGAACTCCTCTCCTTCGGGTGTGAGAAAGAATGCTCGATTGTAGATATTTGTGCCTTCGCAAGCAATATAGCTGCCACAAATGGCTATGTCCAGTTCCTTCGCCCAGCCTTTCAGGGTGGTCAATGTGTTACCATCGGTCGGTTCGGCCAGTTGGGCGGCCTGCACACTGAACGCGGTGGAAAACATTTCGGGCACCACGACCAAATCTGCATTGGGGGAGCATTCCTCCAACAGTTTGCGTACAGTCTTGAGGTTGGTCGCTTTGTCTTCCCACACCAAGTCGGTTTGTAGGGCTGCGATGTTGAGCGTATTCATGGGCTACGTCGTGTTTATGCTTCGTCCTCCAGGCCGGTGGCAAAGTTTTGAGGATTTCTGCCTTTGAAACGCATAAAGTTGCGCTTGATTTCCACCATGTCCTTCTCTATGTCTCCCGATGGCACGATTTCCTTATCGGCAACGATAGTCTTGGTCGAATAATCTATGCCGATGAGTACAATGGGTACACCCGCTTGGTAGGCGATGTGATAAAACCCTTTTTTCCAATTGGGATTGGCTTTGCGTGTGCCCTCCGGCGTAATGGCCAAATGAAAGTGGTTGCGGTTGGCAAAGTGAGCTGTCATTTGATCCACCAGCGATGAGCGTTTGCCTCGATGAACGGGGATGCCTCCCATAGCCCTGAAAATGAGGCCCAGCGGGAAAAAGAACCATTCTTTCTTCATCATAAAACTGGTTTCTCTTCCCAAGGCACCATAGAATAGTTTGCCGATGAAGAGGTCGGTATTTGAAGTGTGAGGAGCCGCGCAAATGACACATTTGGCCCGTTCGGGCACAGTAACTACGTATTTCCAGCCCAGTAGACGATGGAATATAAATTGGCAGATGCGTTGTTTCATTGAACGAAATCGTTGTCGTGATTCGGAGTATTGAATGTAATGCAAAAACAGGGAGTAGGAGAAGCTACCGTTTTTCCAAAGTCAGCATCTTCTCGCTATCCCCTGCATGATGGGTTGTGAATGGGCAGTAAACTTAGTTCAGTTGCCCGATTTTCTCGATGACTTCATTGACCTGAGCGTTGAAGTCAGTACGGAACTTGCGGTAAAAAGCCTTTGCGTTTTGAGGTTCTGTGTGATTGATGCGACCCACAAATTCGGCTTGAAGTTGCAAGATGTCTATCATGAGTTTACTGGCTTTTTCCTTATCAGTGCCGGGGATGAAAGAGCTGTGTACCAAACATTCGGTGAATAGTTCGCCGGTGATATAATTAACGGTCTTTTTCAACTGTCTTCTACTTGCCATAGTTTTGGGATTTTGAGGGTGAATAATAAGAGATATTCCGGTCAAAGGTAGTGATTTCTACCGATTCGCACATACAAAAATTGCCGAAAAAGCCATAGGACATTGATTCGCTTCAAGAAATCTTGTCCGCTAAGAGTCGATGAGTAGCTAAGGGGCGGGCAGTAGACGATCAGTCGTTTTTTTGAATAGGGACGGGTGGGGCGGTGGGGGATGTCTTCTGCAAAAACTCTTCCACATCTTGCTGCATCCATGCGTATTGCCGACTTTGTTCGTAGATCGTATGCCGTTTGAGCATTGTACCCACGTTGACCAAACTATTCTCATAGGCAGTCATTTCGTTTTGAAACTGAAGTTCGTGTACGGCCAGCCGTTTAATTTCCTCTTCGCGCTCTCGGCGTAGGGCGGTACATACGGGCGTGAGCAATTTCATCACCACATTGTCGGTTAGGTGATGCCCTTGTACATATAGGTATGTACTTTCGGGTGTCAAGCCCAATCGTTCCAATGACACAGTCAGTTTCTTGACGAGACTTTGTTGCTGTCTGAATTTTCTTTCCAGTCTTCTCAACTTCTGTTTTACTTGTTGCTCTATCTTGGCCAATGCTTCTTCGGGCTTGTGTATGTTCACATCTCCCAAGGCTATGGTGTTGTGAAACTCGTGCATGGGGAAACTATGGGTGTCGCGCATGCGGTAGAAGAAGATGTTCCACACAAACAAGGGATGAACAATGAGCGAGTATCTACGTAGAAATCCGACGAAGTCGAAGAGTGGGCGATCGTTGAGCGTGGCCTGTACGCACACCTCGTGCAGGGCTTCGGCGTAACAGTGGTAGTTCTCTATGGAATATACGTAAGTTTGAAATACATAAGGGCTGGAATTGATGCGGTGTGAGCCTTCGGTGGCACCTTGCAGCAGGAAATCATAGTCGCTGTCCACGCAGGCGATGAGATTGCCTCCCAGCGAGTCGGGTTTAAGCACATTCATCAATGCGGTTTTCTTTCCTTTGGAGAGCGAGGTGGTCGAGGGTAGCATGACTTGAAAGTACTGCCGGTCGGTTTCAAAGGTCGATAGGAGATTTCTCCAGAAAGCAACATCTTCATAGCTTTCCACATAGGCCACAATGCGGCGACGCGCAGTCTTGGAGGTCAAACGATGGGCTGCATCGAGGTAGGAGGAGGTGAGGTGGTCGCGTAGAGAAGGCATGGATGGTGAACTATGGTTGAATGATAGGGTTTAGTGTGCAACAAACCGAGGTCGTGTTGTTGCTTTGTTTCTTGGCGGTGTGCAGAAAACGAGATTCCGGCATCAACGTTGAGTGGTGATGTCGCTCACCTCGGTGACGGCATCCAGCCAACCTTCCATAATCAGCGCCGGTGAGTGAGTTGACAAGATGATTTGCACGCGAGGGTTCAGTTCTCGGATGATGCCTATTAGCTTCTGTTGCCACTCGATGTGAAGCGATGCCTCGGGCTCGTCCATGATCAAGACATAGGGCTGTCTATCCTGTACGAGCACAGTCAGAAGGATGAGCAACAATTGTTTCTCGCCCGAAGACAAGTTGTGGGGAAACAAAAGTTCCCCGTTTTGGGTGAATGCAATGTCGTTGCGCTTGCGGTCGATGGTTTTTCCCGTATAGCCAAAGAGACTATCGGCCAGGTCTTGGAAGCGACGTTTGGGCATTGACAATAGGGCGGCCTTGTTGCGGTCGTCTTCATTGCCCGAGGCTAGCAACTCGATCATGCGGTTTCCCAAATTTACTTGATAATCCAGGTAACGGCGTTGCAGGAGGTAGAGTTGCCAATCGAGTTCGGATCTGACGTGCTTGTCGGCCATTTGGGCGGTAAATTCTCCCATAATCAGGGGGCGGTCGTAACTGCGAATTACATCGAAATTCACCGTCTTGGCTTCGGAAGGCGAAAACGTTAGCACAATATCCTCGGACGGTTCGTGTTCCTGAGCCAGTTGTTGCAGGCAGGCGATGGTGCGATTCAAGATGGTGGTTTTCCCCACCCCGTTTATGCCCGATAGGATGTTTACATCGGGGCGAAGCTCCCAATCTATTCTCAACCTGTTCCATAGGTTTTCAATACAAATGTGGGAAATGTAGGCCGCTTTCTCTTTCATAGGACGCAGGATTTTAGCTTTGTCTGCCAAAGATAGCCTATTCCCGCGTGGGTTGTATCGCTACGAGGCAAGATTTATGCGAACAAGTTTTCGTTCTTGACTTTCCCTTGTTCGGCTGTTGTGGATCATCGGTGTGTCGGCAGTTTGTGTTCGAATGGATGCGTGCAGGTATAGGCTGTCCGAAGCGTGGGCACTCACCGTTTAAAGTGCCTACACTTTGCGTGCAAAATGCCTATACTTTCCGAGCAAAGTGTAGGCACTTTCCACGCTGACCGTTTGTATGGACAAAGATGCCGGTGGAATCTTCTGAAATCGGATGTGGGTGGCAGAGGAATGGATCGGGTAGGAAAGGTCGAGAAGAATCTTGTGAAAGGATGGGGTGTATGTGTGTCAAACGGACAGAATGAACTATCTTTGGACGGAAAACCCAAAAACGCTTATTCATGATAACGGTTCAAGACAAGGCTTTGCAAGCAGCCTCCAAAGAGGGAATGGATGCCTTCATTCGTGTGTTTACCGATGCCTACGAAACAGCCCTCGGTGGGGCGGTGTCGGCCGAGAATATGTCTTTGCTCACCGGAGAGCAGCATTCGCTGTTGGCTTATAAAATTTTTAGAGACGAGCTGCTCGAAGGAGGCTTCTGCCAATTGATTCAAAACGGGTACGGAGGTTATATTTTCGACAATCCGTTTGCCCGTGTGATGAGGTTGTGGGGCTTGCATGAGCTTTCCAAACTCGTGTATGCTGCCAAGAAAATATACGAAGCTCATAGGGCGGATTTGGAACGTGAACGCACCGACGACGAATTTATGGCCATGTACGAGCAGTACGAAGCATTCGATCCGTTGGAAGAACAGTTTTTGGATATGGAAGAAGAAGTCACCGAAACAGTGGCCGTCTATGTGGACGAGCATTTGGACGCTTTCGCAAAGATTGTGTAGGTGCGCGGTACCTTTTTGACGATAAGTCAGTATATTTGTCCCATTCGTAACTCAACAATTATGTAGATATGAAACAAATTCGTTTAGTTGGAGTATGGCTGATGTGTTTGATGCTCGGCCTCTCTGTGACCTCCTGTTTGAAGGGAGAAGACAACAATATGGTGACTATAACCAGTTTGGTTCGTGCCGAGGGTACATCTTTCTACGACAATGCCGGTTTGGAGTTGGTTCCCTCCAATCCGCAAAAGGCTTTGACAGGCCAAATGGTTTACATTCAATTCAAATATGACAGAACGCTTGTCAAAGAGGGCATTAAGAAGCTTCCCATCGAGCTCCATGGCATGAGTGCTCCCTTTGCCATCCAAACGGCTACTCTTGCAGAAAGTGCGACGGTGGGCAATGCTCCTGTATATAGCTTCAACGGAGGAAGAACGGAAGCTGCTCAACTGAGCTATCTGTTTTGGAACAAGAATATCGTTGTGTTTCCCACCACCATTCTTCACAGCGGAAAAACCATGGAAGAAGCTACGGCCGATGCAGAGCGACACGCTTACAAGCTGGTGTTTGACAAGCAGGCCGGTTTTGCCGACGGGGTGCTGACCTTGCGCTTTTGCCATAGTGTGAACGATGCTCAAGGCGAGGAAGTGACGCGTGTGGTTCCCGGCAATGTGAATCACGCTTTCGACTTGTCGAATGTTTTTGCAGCTCTTCCGGGTGCAGTTAAGAAAATCAAGTTGGTGGTGGACGAAAACCATCAAAACGACAAGATGGCCGAGGCTCAGGTAAAGACATACGAGTTTAATTATCCTTTTGCTCAATAAACTTGGATTATAAAGTTCTGTTTCAACGACTATTCAATTTACTTGCCATGCCTGCCAAGACATGGCAAGAAATTCAAAGGGAAGACGAACGGCAGGTTTTCATGTCGTTTGTCTATCCTTTGATTGGACTGTGCGGATTGGTGGTGCTCGTCGGGTCGCTGTTTGAGTTCGGATGGTCCGGTCCTCAAAGTTTCCAACGAGCCATGGTTGCTTGCTGTGTAGTGGCGGTGGCTCAATTTGGAGGTTATTTTCTCGCATCCTATGCCATTCATAGGATGGGACAACGGTGGTATGTCCTTCCTGTTACACCGACCAAAGTGCAGCAATTTGCCGGCTACGCATTGGCTGCCCCGTTTCTATTAGAGATTCTTTCGGGAGCATTCCCAACCTTGGAAATCATCACTTGGCCTTTACGCTTGTACACCGTTTATGTGGTGTGGGAAGGTGCTCCCATTCTCATGGGAGTCACCGAACAACAGCGTTTGAGCTATACGCTTTGGACTTCGGCCTTGTTGCTGATGTGTCCGACTCTTATCGACATAGCCTTTACTCGGCTCATGGTGATGTTCTAACCTTTTCTATGTTTTAATTTGATGAAGCAAGCCGCGATTAATATAAAGAATAAACGCGCCACGTTCGACTACGCCTTAATCGACACCTACACGGCAGGCATTGTCCTTACGGGCACCGAAATCAAATCCATCCGTTTGGGAAAAGCCAGCTTGGTGGACACTTTTTGCTACTTCAACCGCGACGAGTTGTGGGTGAAGA
>JAXFUC010000065.1:0-14925 GCA_034176395.1 Bacteroides sp.
TATGAAACCTGCATTTTTGAAGTTCTACGGACTCATGGGGCTGCTCATGGTTTTGCTTTCTGCCTGTTCAAGCAGCGACAATAAGGTCGACTATACGGGAACCAACGAAGTTTTACTGAGTTATCAAGGCAATGCCACCGATGCTACCATGGAGATAGGCGAGGAAAGAGAACTTACTGCCTCTATCTTGCTTACGTCGAGATTGAATCAATCCATTGATTTTGAGTTGTCGGCTTCGACAACTTCCCCCTTGCTGATTATGCCCGCAGTGGTGAGAATCCCTGCCGGTGAGAATGAGGCTTCTTTTGTTATAAAAGCAGTTTCGGAAGCCGCCATAACAGAAGCAACGTTAGTGAGAATCACCGCAACGCCTACGAGCTCTCAGGATAAAGTGAAATTAAAAAACACTTTGACAGTGACTGTGTTGCCTGCAACCGAAGGTCGTTTGACTGCGGATCAACGGGCTTTGGTGGAAACGTATCGAACCCGGCTGGGCTTGGACCTCACGCCTATATTGGGCAAGTTAAAGGTTGAAACCACTGTCTACGAACCCGGTGGAAGTAATTACACGGCTTTTGCCGAGGAAAATACTTACACCTATAAAGGAGAGGTAGTGTTGACTCTGAGTGAAAAGTCTACGGTCCAACAACCTGTACTTAAGATGGTGCGCAATGCCATGGGGCTGAACGATTATGTGGCAGCAACGTTTAAGAAATTGAATGTACTCGACACCGAGTATTGGAATAATCCCGATGTCCCTTCTCCCAAAGCTTTGATGGAGACTCTGAACTATACTGTAGAAACAGCTGTGACCGCCAACGTTGTTTTGGATAATATCCGAATCAATCCGCAAACCAAGCATATTGCCTTTGTCGACAAGCTGGCCGCTGCCATTCCGATCGGTGACGACGGAGCGTTCAATCGAAACAGTGAGGATTATCCGCCTCAAGCCTCCGGAAGTGAATTGGAGAAGATTGTGGTTCCTCTTTATTTCGATATAAATATGTGGACGTTGGCCAAGGAACGTCTCAAAACGAATCCTTCGATTCAGCAGTGGATTGTGGAAGGGGGACGCTTTGAACCTTACAGCATGTTTAATCGAACCGGAATAGATACGGACGAGAATGCAAGCGAGTCGGAGAAATCCAATTATCAAGCACCCGAAGCAAGTTTTGATTCGGTTCAAGGAACGTTGACCTTCAAATTCTGTTTTGAGGCCGAAACGGAGTCGGCCGCTTACACACGTGTAGAGGTGAGAATAACTCGATAACCTCGCTGTTGTTAAAGTAAATGGGAGAGGGATGTGTCCCACGAATTGATCTCGTAGGCCTTTTGTCTCTCCTCCCTTTGTTCGGAACTAAGAAAACATCGAAATTGAGAAAAAAATATTCATTCAGGCAGGTTGAATTGCGTTGTCGAGTGTTGGCAATGGCTTTGTGCTTGGGAGTGTCAGCATGGTCGCAAACCCATGTTCAAGAAGTTAAGGGTAAACTGTCCAATGGCCTTACCTATATCATTCGTAATAACGAAAAACCGGCTCAGAAGTTGGAGGCAAGACTCATTTACAGCATTGGTTCGTGTGTGGAAAAGGAAGAAGAGCGAGGGTATGCGCATTTCTTGGAACATCTGGCTTTCTCGGGAACCAAACATTTTCCTAACCAAGGCTTGATTGCTTACGTAGAATCATTGGGTTCCCGTTATGGCATTGGACTGAATGCTTATACCGGATACGATCGTACCATCTACATGATGTCTCTTCCCACGGATGCTCCTCATATGTTGGATTCTACCTTGCTTATTCTTCGAGATTGGCTGGGAGATATTTCGTTCGACAGCGCATCGGTGGAGCGAGAGCGGAGTATTGTTAAGGAGGAAATACGCAACTATGTGCAGGATGATAGCTTCTATGATTTGAAGATAGGCAAGGGAATACACGCTCACAGGTTGCCTATCGGCCGAATGAAAGACATTGATGCTCTGTGCGAGTTGCGTTTGCAGTCCTTTTATCGCCATTGGTATCAACCTCGATTTGCCACCGTGCTATTGGTGGGCGATGTCGATGCTTTTCAGGCAGAGCGACAAATACAAACGCTGTTTGGAGATTTGAAGAACACTCACTCGTTGAGCCCCGATTTGCAAGCTCCTTTGATCTATGCTCCCGGAATTGAATTACGAACCGAGCGAGACAGCCTTCGCACCAATGTCGAGTTGGATTTTATTGTACCGCATCGAGCCACGATAGGCAATTTGATAGAACAAGGTCGCCGCTATATGCTACTTCAGGCTGTGCGTAATAGACTTGAGGGACAGGACTATAAAATAGATGTGGCCAATGCTTGGTATTTGGGAGGAACGGAACATTTCTCCTTGACCTGCTCGGGAAAGAGTAAAGACATGGTGTTGAACCAATTAAGAGTTGGAATCGGAACTCTTAATGCATTGGCGACCGGGGAATATGATTTGAACCGGCAAGAGCTATTAGACCTGGCCGACCACGCTTACAATAAATTGGAGAGTTTTAAGATGCGCAGTATGACCTCCTCCGAATGGTGCGACTATTATGTGGACGGTGTGTTGTTGGGCGAGGTTACCCCTGCGGACAGTATTGATTTCGACGTAATTGCCCATCGATTGCAACAAACCACAGCGGCCGAGTTGGCCACTATGGCTAAACAACTGATAGACTTACTCAACGAAAGCATCTTGGTTGGTTACAAGATGAATCCTACTCAAGACGAGACGTTGAGCAAGGATGATGTGACGCACGCCATTGCCGAGGGACTGTCGGCATCGTTTCCTCCGTACGATTATCGCCCTCGGAAAACGGAAACGAAGACAACACAAGCCATACCGATTTTGTTGCAGGTGCCTTTGCCGAACCGTGAATCGGTAAATACATCGCCCGTTCGGAAGCAGTACTATCCTCGAATGGACATTACTCAATATGATTTCTCCAACGGAGTACAACTTTTGCTCAAACCCTTGCCGGAGTTGACCGACTCTGTTGTGCGCATTTTTATAGGAGTGCCCGGAGGAGCTGCATCGGTGCCCGATAGCTTGGAAACCCGCTTGGGCGCAGTCGAGAGCTATGCAGAGTTGGGAGGTTTGGAAGGCATGGCTCAAGACTCTTTAGAGCAATTTATGTTGGAACACAATGTGTCGCTTTCGCTCATGCCGGCTCGTAACCAAAGGGGAATCATGGCATCGGGGACAAGTGGTGTGCTAAAAGAACTGTTTGGGTTGCTTTATCGGAAGACTCAACGACCGGAGCGAGCTTATAAAGATTTTGCAGAGGTGAAGAACGAAATGAGCGAGCGAGTGGGAAAAAGTTCTACGCTGGAGCGTATGATTGCCCGATCGCCCAATCACTTGATGGAGCTCTATATCGATAGCCTCATGCAGGGCAACCTCTTGCTTAGGGAACCTCGTACTCGAGATGAAATAGAAACGCTCGATTTGGACCAAATGATGGATTATTATACCGACTGCTTTTCGCGAACCGATGGAATGCGTGTGGTTGTTTTAGGGCAGTTCCGCCCCGACGAGGTGCTCGAGGCTATGGCACAGACCTTTGCCGGTTTGCCCGGTAAAGCAGCTATTTCGTGGGTAGAGCGAAAGAAGCCTGACGCCGCGAACTCATGGACCATCGAAGCCAATGACGATAAGTCACAAACGACTTTGTTTACACTTCTATACGGCTCATACCAAGGTGATTTCCGCGCCGACTTGCAGTTGAGACTCTTGTGCGAGCTTCTACGAGTACGTATGGTCAAATATATGCGCACTCAAACGGGGTTGGTTTATACGCCTTATATTACGCTGAAGTACAGAAATCGTCCGGAACCTTTCGCCTATTTCCAATTGGAAACGGCAGTGGATTCTGAACGAGTGGGAGAGGCCGAACAGTGTCTGAGTAAGTTGATAGATGAACTGATTGAACATCCGGTGCCTTTGGATGAGTTGGTCGATATTAAGCGTTCATTTTTGGTCAACAAACGCGAAATACTCACCGGAGATAATCTAAACGGATGGAGCGAACTGCTTAACAATATGGATGTGCCGCAGGTGGCGGCCGAGATGGAGCGATACGAGGAAACTCTGCAAGACATTTCGCCGGAAGAATTGCGGCAGACGTTTGCTCAATTCCTTCGACAAGGTCATACACGAACAACCTTATACATCAAGTAAACCATGATAAAGAAAATACTATTATCGTTAGTGTGGGCGATGAGTGCTTGGACATCTCAAGCTCAAATCATGCCACAGGCTTATCGGCTCTTTACACAAGCCGGACAGCCGGCAAACTTTTCGGACTTGATTGCTCAAGCAGCGGCAAGCCATGTGGTTCTTTTCGGTGAGTTGCACAACGCCCCTCTTTCGCACTGGCTGGAATACAAACTGCTCGAGGCCTTGCAGCAGAAAGCCGGCCATTTGCAAATGGGCATGGAAATGCTTGAGGCGGACAACCAGCTGATATTGGACGAGTATTTGCAGAGACAAATAAGCCCATCGAGTTACGCCCGAGAAGCTCGTTTGTGGGACAATTACGAGAATCATTACGACCCATTGGTGTTTTTCTGCAAGCAAAACCATATTCCCGTGGTTGCCACCAATGTTCCCCGTCGCTATGCCGAGCGAGTGAGTCGTTTGGGGCTGGATTCACTGGAAACCTTATCTGCCCAAGCCAAAACATATATGCCCCCACTCCCCATTCCCTATACACCCAACCCGGACGAGCAACAGATGTTTGCCGCTATGACAGCAGTCAAAGCCTTGTCCGGAGGAGAGTCGAAGCAATACATTGCCCAAGCACAGGCCTTAAAAGACGCTACAATGGCCTGGCACATCGCTCGTAGTTTACGGCCGGGAGCTACTTTTGTGCATTTCAATGGTAGTTTTCATTCCGATCGAAACGGAGGCATTATCCCTTTCTTGGAGCATTACAAACCGGGCTTGAGAATCTGCACCATCAGCACGGTTCGGCAGGAGGAAGTCGACGAACTGGATGAGTTCAATCACGGAACCGCACACTTTATAATAGTCATACCCGAAGATCAGACCATTGGAAACTGATTCTCCACCTCGTTGTGATTGTCGTTCGTCCGATTGAGGAATGAATCAATGCCGTTTGCCGTTACCGAGTGGCTCACTTTATGACTCTTCAATAGAGATGGGATGCTCAACAGCCCGGAGCGGTAGTCTTATAGACATTCTTCATTGCATTATTACAAACAATTTCATAGATCCAAGGTATCAATATTATACCATGGCTTGAGTTATACCGTTCGAGACGTGAATCATACGGTTTCAAGTCACGAATGGTATAATCCATGTTTTGGTCGACAATTGGCGACGCAATGCCGGGAATATCAATTCGAGACCGAACCGATTGGTGTGAATCCGACTTGGGATGTGTGAAGGGAGGGTCAGAGTAGGCGTTCGCTCACGATGCGAGCCCAGTCGTATTGGGCACGAACGGTGGGTTCGCCTGTTTGTGGGCGTTTGAACCTGTTTTCCAGCGTATCGGTCACTTGGCAAGCCTTGCGGTTATCGGCCAGCTGAATGTGTAGCAGGTCGATGATGCTTTGCTTGGCTTCCTCATCGAGGATGGGCACCACGGCTTCGATACGTCGATAGAGGTTGCGTTTCATCCAGTCGGGCGAGCCGAGGTACACCTTGGGGTGTCCATCGTTGCCGAAGTACCAAAGGCGTGCGTGCTCCAAAAAACTATCGACCAGGCGGGTGATGCGTATGTTGCGACTGTATGGCTGGTCGGGCACCAGGCAGCAGATGCCTCGCACAATGAGGTCTATCTCCACGCCGTGAAGCGATGCTTCGTATAGCCGATTGATCATGGATGTGTCTTGCAAAGCGTTCATCTTAAGTATGATACGTCCTCGCTTACCTCGTTTGGCCAACTCTATTTCGTGGTCGATGAGGATGTTCAGTGTGTCGATGAGGTTGAAACGAGCCACCAATAGTGTGCTGAATGTGGGTTGTTGCCGACCTTGCAGGGTGAGGAAGAGGGTGTGGAGGTCGTCCACTATCTCCTTGCGGCAGGTAAACAAGGCGCAGTCGGCATAGAGTTTGGCTGTCTTTTCGTTGAAGTTTCCGGTGCTGATGTAGGCATAGCCCTGGGGTAGCTGCGTACTTTCCCGGCGCAGCACCAAGGCCACTTTGGCGTGCACCTTGAGGCCGGGTAGGCTGTACAGTATGCGAATACCGGCCGATTTCATCATTTCGGCCGTGGCCAAATTGTGTTCTTCGTCAAAGCGTGCCTTGAGTTCTACAAAGACGGTGACTCGTTTCCCTTGCCGAGAAGCGGCTATCAAGGCATTGATGACGGCCGAGTTCTCGGCCACTCGATACTGGGTGACCATGATTTCTTCGGTGAGTGGGTCGTGAACGGCTTCGTGCAGAAAATGCAGGAAATGGTCGAACGAATGATAGGGGTAGAAGAGTAGCAGGTCTTTGCGAGCCACATAGTCGAACACGGAGCCTTGGGCATTGAGGCGCGTGAGGCGTCGGGGGCGAGGAATGGTCTCGCTGCCCGGTGTGGATGGCAGGGAAGGGAAGTGTCGCAAGTCTTCCAAACTGAGGTGTTTGTCGCCCGGCACCAGCTCGTCTTCTTGGATGCCGAAGGCTTGCATCAGTGTTTGCAGAAAATCAGTGGGCATGGAACGATCGTAAACGAAGCGGCATACGTCGCCTATCTTACGTTTCTTCACCTTCTCTTTTAGTTGGCGCACCAAGGCATCGGGCGAAGAAGTGGTGTCGTCTATCAGTATATCGGCATCTCGAGAGATCTTGATGCTGTAACTGGAATCAATGTCGTAGCCGGGAAATATCAGGTCAAGATTGGACTTGATGATGTCTTCCACAAACATGATATACCTGCGTCCTGCGATGGAAGGCAGCTCAACAAAGCGTGGGATCTTGGCATAGGGCTGCTTCATGACAAAATGGGAGTAGGGGTGCGCGGGGAATCCCTTCTTGCGCAAGCGTATGGCAAGGTACAAACGATTGTCGCGCAGAAAGGAAACGACCTGCCCTTTGTCCACCGGTACGGGTTGCAGGTAGGGGAAAATCTCTTCGCGAAAATAAGAACGGATAAAATCGTCGTGCACGGGGTCTACGACTTGACTTTGGTAGAATGTGATGCCTTGACGCTCCAAAGCAGGCAATATGCTTTGTTCATAGATGCGAATACGAACTTCCAACTGGCGGTTCACCTCCTCGTTTATCTCGCCCACCAGGCGTTGAGCACTTTGCATACTCTCTTCATCGTCTTGTGCGATGCCCGATGCAATGGCTCGTTGGTCGGCTACCCTCACCTTATAGAATTCTTCCAGATTGGACGAATAGATGGAAATGAAATTGATTCGTTCGCTCACCGGAAGCGACTCGTCGGCTGCCTCCAGCAATACACGGTGGTTAAAGGATAGCCAACTGATGTCGCGCTTGAAGTATCGAAAATTGCTTTCCATGATAAGATGGGCTTGGTCTTTGCCAAAAGTACTATCTTTGGCAGACAAAACAATGTGCAATGACAAGAATTGGGCTTTTGTCGGATACTCACTCCCATTGGGACGAACGTTATCTGCTGCATTTCGACTCTTGTGATGAGATTTGGCATGCGGGCGATATCGGCTCTGTGGAGCTGGCCCGGCGTTTGGCCGACTTCCGTCCTTTGAGAGCGGTATATGGAAACATCGACGGGCAAGACATTCGTAGACTCTATCCGTTGGTGAATCGCTTCCGGGTGGATGGAGCCGAGGTGCTGATGAAACATATAGGAGGTTATCCCGGTAAGTATGATGCCTCCATTGTGGGAAGTTTGATGGCTCGTCCGCCCAAACTCTTCATCAGCGGGCATTCGCACATTGTTAAAGTGAAGTACGACCGTACATTGGATATGCTGCACATCAATCCCGGAGCTGCCGGAATCAGTGGCTTTCATCAAGTGAGGACGCTGGTGAGGTTTTCCATTCACGAGGGGAACTTCAGTGATTTGGAAATCATTGAATTGGCCGAGTGAGGATTTCGTGTTTCCACAGTTCGTGTACTCGATGCAAACCTTAAAACACCATTGACGCATCATGAAAGGAATCATTCTTGCCGGAGGAACTGCCACGAGGCTATATCCGCTTTCCAAGGCCATCTCCAAACAAATCATGCCGGTGTATGACAAACCGATGATTTACTATCCGCTTTCCACACTCATGCTGGCAGGCATTCGCGAGGTGCTCATCATCTCCACGCCGAGAGATTTGCCCTTGTTTCGCCAACTGCTGGGCACGGGCGACCGCTTGGGTATGCGGTTGGAGTATTGCGTACAGGAACAAGCCAATGGCTTGGCACAAGCCTTTGTGCTGGGAGCTTCTTTCCTGAATGGCGAAGCCGGCTGTCTCATCCTTGGTGACAATCTTTTCTATGGCCAGGGTTTTAGTGCCATGTTGCATCGAGCCGCAGGTATAAAGCAAGGAGCTTGTATCTTCGGTTACTACGTAAAAGATCCACGTGCCTACGGTGTGGTGGAGTTTGACGATGCAGGGAGGGTGGTTTCTATCGAAGAAAAGCCGACCCTGCCCAAGAGCAATTACGCCGTGCCCGGTCTTTACTTCTATGACAAAACGGTGGTGGAGAAGGCCAAGAGCTTGAAGCCATCGGCTCGGAGAGAGTACGAAATTACCGATTTGAATCGCTTGTATCTGGAAGAAGGAAACTTGCAGGTGGAACTGTTTGGTCGGGGATTTGCTTGGCTCGATACGGGCAATTGCGACAGTCTGCTCGAGGCCTCGAACTTTGTGGCTACCATCCAAAAGCGGCAAGGTTTTTATGTGAGTTGCATCGAGGAAATAGCCTGGAGACAAGGGTGGATCGACACCGAGCAGCTTCAACGCTTGGGGCAGGAGCTTGGACAAACGGCCTATGGGCGTTATCTGGCCGAATTGGCCACATTGGGCTGAATCTCTTAAAAAGAAGTTTGACAAATGAAAACATATCTCGTTACCGGAGCAGCCGGATTTATCGGATCCAATTATGTGAAGTATCTACTATCCGCTCATGCCGATGTTCGGATTGTCATACTTGATTCATTGACCTATGCGGGCAATCTTAGAACGATTGCAGACGACATCGACAACAAGCGTTGCTTCTTTGTGAAGGGCGACATCGGTTGTCGTCAGACGGTAGACGAAGTGTTTGCAGCTCACCATGTAGACTTTGTGGTCAACTTTGCCGCCGAGAGCCATGTTGACAGGAGTATCGAGAATCCACAAGTCTTTTTGCAAACCAATGTGCTGGGCACACAGAATTTGCTCGATTGTGCCCGACGTGCTTGGGACAGCGGACAAAAGGATGCCGAGGGGTATGTGAGTTGGCGAGAGGGGGTGCGCTTTCATCAAGTATCGACCGACGAGGTTTATGGTTCGTTGGGTGACGAAGGGTTCTTTACAGAAGACACCCCTTTGTCGCCACGCAGCCCGTACAGTGCTTCCAAAGCATCGGCCGATATGCTGGTGATGGCTTATCACGACACGTACAGATTGCCGGTTAGCATCACGCGCTGCTCCAATAACTACGGGCCTTATCATTTTCCCGAGAAGTTGATTCCGCTCATCATCAAGAATGTGCTCGAGGGTAAACAACTGCCGGTCTATGGAGATGGAAGTAACGTGCGCGACTGGCTTTACGTAGCCGACCATTGTAAGGCCATCGACTTGGTGATTCGCCGGGGACGAGTGGGAGAGGTGTACAACGTGGGTGGGCACAATGAGCGTACCAACCTGCAAATAGTGAAGCAAAGTATTGCCACCATTCGTCGACTCATGGAAGAAACCCCCGCCTACCGGCAAGCTTTGAAGAAACGGGCTTACGATGAAAAGGGAGAACTAAGCCTCGACTGGATAAACGACGAACTGATTTCGTTTGTCAAAGATCGTCCCGGACATGACAAGCGTTATGCCATCGACCCTCGAAAGATTACAGCCGAACTATGTTGGCAACCCGAAACCATGTTCGAAGAAGGCATCGTGCGCACCATTCGTTGGAATCTTGAGAATCAAACTTGGGTGGATGAGGTGAGCAGTGGGGAGTATCGGGCTTACTACGAGCGTATGTATAAGGGGCGATAAACGGTCTTTAGAGTTTTTGTAGGATTTGTAGTGAACATAACTACCAATTTCTCTGTTTCCTGTTGCTATTGCTAATTCTCTGTAAAGTACTTTCTACTGTGATATTCAGGAAGTGGTGATATTGGACTTTGGCAAGGTGCTTTTCTGAAATAGTTTCAACGGGGGGATGCTTACGAACTAAGTATCCCCTTGTTGCATATCCGATATTGAACAAGTGAATAATTGGCGAATATAGGTGGGGATGGTACAAGTAAGAGGCTGCATATTAACGAGCGAAAAGCCGGATACTGAATCGACAACTCTTGAGATTGAGCTTGCTAAACTTTCGTGTACTCTTGACGGAAACTGCGGAATGTGTCAGACTTATCTGTTATTTCAATCGACTTATAATATATTCTGCCGGCTAAACATTAAATGGATGCTTGCTGTTTGCTTTATTTCAGGAGCTAAAAAGGTGGAGAAGAGTGTGAACATCTTTCTTCTAAATTTCGTTCAACACTGCGCTCATTGCTGTTCACTTATTGCCAAAAAGATGTAACGTCGGGATATAAAAAAGACACCCCACAGCGGTATGCACCGTGTGGAGTGTCTAATATAAAAGATTCTATGCTTAAACTTAGATGAGGAAGCCCAAGAGAATACCGGCTGCAACCGCAGAACCGATTACTCCGGCAACATTGGGACCCATGGCATGCATCAGCAGGTAGTTTGTGGAGTCGTACTCCAAGCCGACAACTTGCGAAATACGTGCGGAGTCGGGCACGGCCGATACGCCTGCGTTTCCAATGAGAGGATTGATCTTGTTTCCTTCCTTGAGGAAGAGGTTGAAGAACTTCACGAACAACACACCCGAGGCTGTGGCTATGAAGAACGAGAATGCTCCCAATCCAAAGATAAGAATGGAATCCAATGTCAAGAACTCAGAGGCTTGAGTAGAAGCACCCACAGTGAGACCCAGCAAGATGGTGATGGTGTCGATCAACGGGCCACTGGCAGTGTTGGCCAAACGACGAGTCACACCGCTTTCCTTCAACAAGTTTCCGAAGAACAGCATACCCAGCAAAGGAAGACCCGAGGGAACGAGGAATGTGGTGAGCAACAGACCTACGATGGGGAAGATCACTTTTTCGGTATGCGATACCGCACGAGGAGGCTTCATACGAATCAAACGCTCCTGTTTGTTAGTCAGCAAACGCATGATGGGGGGCTGAATCACCGGTACGAGAGCCATGTATGAATAGGCAGACACAGCAATGGCACCCATCAAGTTGGGAGCTAATTTAGATGATAGGAAAATGGCTGTGGGACCGTCGGCACCGCCGATGATACCGATGGCAGCAGCTTGCATGGGGTCGAATCCGATCCACAGAGCTATCATATAAGCTCCGAAGATACCGAATTGAGCAGCTGCACCGATGAGCATCAGTTTGGGATTGGAGATCAGAGCCGAGAAGTCGGTCATGGCACCGATACCTAAGAAGATAATCGGTGGATACCAGCCGGACGATACTCCTTGATACAAGATATTCAATACGGAGCCCTCTTCGTAGATACCCACTTGCAGGCCGGCATCCATGTTGAACGGAATATTACCGATCAAGATACCGAAACCGATGGGAATCAATAGCATGGGCTCAAAGTCCTTGGCTACGGCCAAGTAGATGAACCCCAAACCGATCAGCAGCATGGCAACGTGCGGCAGAGTAGCATTGGCAAACCCTGTGTAGCCCCAGAAATCGGCAAGGTTATTTCCTAAAAAGTTAATAAATTCTCCCATGGTTATTCGATGATTACGAGGTCAGTACCTTCGAGGACCGAGTCCCCTTTACTTACATTGATGGCTGTAACTTTACCATCGCGGTCGGCATTGATGTTGTTTTCCATTTTCATGGCTTCGAGGATGAGGATGGTTTGTCCTTTCTTTACTTCGCTGCCAACTTGTACTTTTATGTCGAGAATAACGCCGGGAAGCGGTGATTTCACCCCGGATTTGCCTGTGGAAGCGGCTGCAGGTTTTGCCACCGGTGTTGCCTCGGCCGGTGCTGCAACCTTAGCAGCGGGAGCTGCCGGACGCTTAACCGGACTGGGAGTTGATTTGGGCTTTTGCTCCATCTCTACTTTGTATGTTGTTCCGTTTACTTCTACTTGAACAACATTCTCTTCAATTTCACCAACGGTAACAGTGTATTGGTTTCCGTTGATTTTATACTTGTATTCTTTCATGTTTTGTTTTCTTTTAGGATAGCTTATTTTTTACGGGGAGTTTCACGAAGGGTATAAATTTTGGAGCTCCAAGGAGAGTAGCTGCGCTTGATGCGCTCGATTGTGAGCACCGTATCTTCAAAATCGTGAACCTGATTCTGTTCCTCGTGAAGTGCCATCGCAATGGCTGCATAGACTTCTCCGGATGCGTCTGTCAATTTCTCCACTTCTTCCAAATCGGTGGTTCCGGTGGCCTTCATGGCATTGCGCTGACTGAGACTGATTGCTATTCGCCCAATACCCTTGAACGAGAGATAAAGCAGAATCAACCCAAGGAACACCACACTCATCGCGGTGATAGCCATGCCTACACCACTGGCGTCGTGCTGTACGAATTTTTCTGTTTTTTCGTTCTTGTCCAGCGTTTTGTTATTGGTACTGGGAGTTACATACTTGTCGTGACTTCCGCCTTTTACTTCCCATTCATCGGCAGCATCGTTTACACGAGCATAAGAATGATCAGGAAGAAGTGTGCCCGCAGGAATTACCACTTCGTCTACCAATTTCTTGCCTGAATCGTAGAGACCAATCCAGTTGGCTGTGCCCGGATTCAGGTTAAAACTGGTGTGGAAAGTTCCTCGGTTGGGGTTGCCGTCTGCCCAAAATAGTGCGTGTTGACGAGGTTTAACCTTGGTGAGGACATCTCCTTTGGGGATAGTGTATGTGATGGTATCACCGGGCTGGCTGCTTGTTTTCAGGAGAAAACCGGCCAAGTCGGCTGTGCCAAAAGATTTGTTGAACACTTCAATCCAAGCGCTGTGAACGCCGTAGTCGTCTTGAAAGTTACTTTGGTTATCCACCATTACTTCGTTCAAGATGAGCTTCACGTTTGACTTCTGCTCCTGACAGGAGGCCAATAGCAGTAGCGACAAAGAAAGAAAGAGTCCGGCTTTGACTTTATTCATAATAGATCTTTGTTTTTAAGTGAACATTACGGATTACAGCGGAATGTTGCCGTGTTTTTTAGCCGGGTTAGTGAGTTTCTTGGTTTGCAATTGTTGCAAAGCACGGATGATGCGGAAGCGAGTGTTACGAGGCTCGATAACGTCATCGATGTAGCCATACTTGGCAGCATTGTAGGGGTTGGCAAAGAGCTTAGTGTATTCAGCTTCTTTTTCGGCCATGAACGTTGCGGGATCGGCCGCTTCTTTGGCTTCGCGAGCGTATAACACTTCAACGGCTCCAGCACCGCCCATCACTGCGATTTCGGCAGTAGGCCATGCGTAATTCATATCGCCACGCAGTTGTTTACAGCTCATTACGATGTGAGAACCACCGTAAGACTTACGTAAAGTGACGGTTACCTTGGGTACAGTGGCTTCTCCATAGGCATAGAGCAACTTTGCTCCGTGCAAGATTACAGCATTGTATTCTTGTCCTGTTCCAGGTAAGAATCCCGGAACGTCTACCAACGATACGATGGGGATGTTGAAAGCGTCGCAGAAACGTACAAAGCGAGCAGCCTTGCGTGAAGCGTTGCTATCGAGTACACCGGCCAAGAACTTGGGCTGGTTGGCTACGATACCTACCGATTGTCCGTTGAAGCGTGCGAAACCAATGATGATGTTCTTTGCGAAATCTTTCTGAATTTCGAGGAACTCACCGTTATCCACGATGGCTCCGATGACTTCATACATGTCATAAGGTTTATTGGGGCTATCGGGAATGATGTCATTCAAAGCGTCTTCCAAGCGGTCAATGGGGTCGTTGCATTCTGTACGAGGTGCTTCTTCCAGATTGTTTTGGGGGATGTAGCTCAACAACTGACGGATCAAAGCCAATCCTTCTTCTTCGGTGGTGGCAGTGAAGTGAGTTACTCCCGATTTGGTTGAGTGTACGCTTGCCCCCCCAAGTGCTTCCTGGCTAACATCTTCACCGGTAACGGTTTTTACCACCTTGGGGCCGGTGAGGAACATGTAAGAAGTGCCTTCCATCATCAAGGTGAAGTCGGTCAAAGCAGGTGAGTATACTGCACCACCGGCACAAGGACCAAAAATACCTGAAATTTGGGGGATAACGCCCGATGCCATGATATTGCGTTGGAAGATTTCGGCATATCCGGCCAAGGCATTGATACCTTCTTGGATACGCGCACCACCTGAGTCGTTGATACCGATACAAGGAGCTCCCATTTTCATGGCTTGATCCATGATTTTACAAATCTTCAATGACATGGTTTCAGACAAAGAACCGGCTGATACGGTGAAGTCTTGTGCAAAGATGTAGACCAAACGTCCGTCAATGGTTCCGCAACCGGTCACAACGCCATCACCGGGATAGTGCTTGGCATCCATACCGAAGTTGGTGCAGCGATGTTCTACGAACATATCCATTTCTTCGAAGCTACCTTCGTCAAGCAGCATGGCGATGCGTTCGCGGGCTGTGAACTTTCCTTTTTCATGTTGCTTGGCAATGGCTTTTTCG
The DNA here is from genome assembly GCA_034176395.1 of Bacteroides sp. Lineage (GTDB taxonomy): Bacteria > Bacteroidota > Bacteroidia > Bacteroidales > Bacteroidaceae > Bacteroides. The sequence goes on from JAXFUC010000065.1 coordinate 14,823, forward strand.
CCACCACCGATGCGTGCCACGGCACGACGTTCGATCAATTCTTTGATCTTCTCAAGTTGATTGCTCATGAGTTTGTTATTGAATGATGTTGGGAATAGATTTA